>JAAUUH010000007.1 GCA_012031145.1 Oscillatoriales cyanobacterium SM2_2_1
CCATGGCTGCGATGATTTGGGCTTAGGCCGGGATAACCCGGGCTCCCCGCTCAGAATTATCCGCAAGCTTAACGGCAACTTGTTACCTGCTTTGTAAACCTATAGCTATATTCGGGTAGGTTCGGACTCCGAAAGAAAAGGGGGGGCTGCGCCCCCAGTCAGGGGTTTCACCCCTGCACCCCATCCTAACCAAGTTATTGACAGCAATATCTCCAAGTTGGTCGCCCGATCTGTTCCCTCCAGTAAACGTTCCTGATGTTCCGCTGTTATTCCACTAACGTGAGATGGTTTTATGGTTCAAGGCTTTGGGCAAATTACTTTAGTATTGATGATTTTGGTGGCGATCGCCCCGTTTTTGGGTCGCTACATGGCAAGGGTATTTCGGGCGCAGCCGACGTTCCTAGACCCAATTGCTCGTCCCCTAGAGCGCCTTATTTTCTGGGGCTCTGGTATTTCCGAGGGGCGAATGATGACCGGAAGGCAGTATGTTCGTGCCGTGTTGATCAGCAATTTAGTCATGGCTATTGCGGTATTTGCGATGCTAATGACCCAGGGTGCCCTACCCCTCAACCCCACGGGATTGGCGGCTCCGAGTTGGGATTTGGCGCTGCATACAACCCTTTCCTTTGTTACCAATACCGATCAACAGCATTACTCCGGTGAAACGACGTTTAGCTACCTTAGCCAAGTAGGAGGGCTAGGGTTTCTCATGTTTACTTCGGCGGCAACGGGATTGGCCGTGGCGATCGCCTTTATTCGCGGCTTAACCAGTCAGGTGATTGGCAACTTTTACCAAGATTTGGTCTTGTCCATCACGCGCATCTTGCTGCCCCTATCGGTAGCCGGGGCGATCGTACTGCTGGCGGCAGGTGTTCCCGAAACCCTAGCAGGCCCTGTCCAAGCCACCACCCTAGAAGGTGCTACCCAATGGATCGCGCGGGGACCCGTGGCACATTTTGAAGTCATCAAGGAGTTAGGAGAAAACGGCGGCGGTTTTTTGCCATCAATTCAGCCCATCCCCTAGAAAATCCCAATAATTTCACCAATCTCCTGGAAACCATCCTCATGATGGCGATTCCGGCGGGACTGATCCTCACCTACGGATACATGGCGGGCAATCCTAAGCAGGGATGGCTGGTCTTCGGCATGGTGTTAGGATTCTATGTCCTACTGACGGCGATCGCCGCTGGGGGAGAATTTCAGGGCAACCCTCTGGTAAACCAGATTTTAGGTGAAGCCCAGCCCAACCTAGAGGGCAAAGAAGTACGGTTCGGCTGGGCCATGACGGCCCTATGGGCGGTTTCCACGACGGGTACCATGTGCGGAGCGGTCAATGGAATGCACGACTCGTTGATGCCCGCCGGCGGGTTTGCCACCTTGTCTAACCTTTTTTTACAGGTTGTGTGGGGTGGGCAGGGCACTGGTACGGCCTATCTGTTTGTGTTCCTAATTCTGACGGTCTTTTTGACAGGGTTAATGGTGGGGCGCACGCCGGAATTTTTGGGGCGCAAAATTGAAAAGCAAGAAATTGTGTTGTCTAGCATTGTCCTACTGGTGCATCCAATCGCCATTCTTGTGCCGTCGGCGATCACCCTAGCTTTTCCTGAATCCCTAGCGGGTATCAGCAATCCCGGGTTTCATGGACTCTCCCAAGTGGTCTATGAATATGCTTCAGCAGCCGCCAACAACGGTTCTGGGTTTGAGGGATTGGCAGACAACACCCTGTGGTGGAACCTGAGTACGAGTTTTTCACTACTGCTGGGGCGCTATGGGCCGATTATTGCTCTGGTGTTGCTCTCCGACGGCATGGCCAAAAAGCAGCCCGTACCAGAAACCATTGGCACCCTGCGTACAGACTCCCTGTTATTCACTGGGGTCACTGCCGGGACGATTATCATCCTCGGTGCCCTCACCTTTCTCCCGGTTTTGGTGCTTGGCCCCGTTGCCGAAGCGTTCAATTTGGGGTAACCACCCCAACGTTCTTTGTTGTTGTCTTACCTCTGGAAGTGCCACGTTCTTTAGATGTGACTCGATGTACTTTTTTGCAATCAATGAATGGTAGGTAACCAGATCCGATGACCCCAATATCGACACTCCGCCAACCCGGTGGGCCGCGCCAACAACGGCGGCATACTCCTAAGGCCGATCTCTCCAGCCTGTATCAACGGGCATTAAAAGATGCCTTCGGCAAACTTAAACCCCAAGTGATGGTCAAAAATCCGGTCATGTTTTTGGTCTGGATGGGAACGCTAATTACGGCGCTGTTGACCCTCAATCCCCATATGTTCGGATTTAGTGAAACCTCGGCCATGTTCAACGGTTGGGTGACGGTCATTCTGGCCTTTACAGTCCTGTTTGCCAATTTCGCTGAGGCTGTGGCTGAAGGGCGGGGCAAGGCTCAGGCCGATGCCCTGCGCTCCACCAAGGGCGAAACCTATGCCCGTCGTCTTCTCGCCGATGGTTTAATCGAAGAGGTGCCCTCAACCCGCCTGCAACGGGGCGATCGCCTACGGGTCGTGGCTGGCGACCTAATTCCCGCCGATGGGGAAGTTCTTGAGGGGGTGGCTTCCGTAGACGAATCGGCGATTACCGGAGAATCGGCTCCGGTGCTTAAGGAGCCGGGTTCCGATGTGGCCAGTTCCGTAACTGGTGGCACGCGGGTGGTGTCCGATGAGTTGTTAATTCGGGTGACCGCCGATCCGGGTAAGGGTTTTATTGATCGCATGATCGCCCTAGTGGAGGGAGCCGAACGCACCAAAACCCCTAACGAGATCGCTCTGACGGTGTTGCTGGCAGTGCTGACCCTAGTGTTTTTATTGGTGGTGTCCACACTGCCACCCATTGCCCATTATCTGAAAAATCCAGTGGGGATTACCCTGTTGATTGCTCTACTGGTGGCGTTGATTCCCACAACGATTGGTGGGTTATTGAGCGCGATTGGGATTGCGGGTATGGATCGGGTGGCCCAATTTAATGTGGTGGCCACCTCCGGTCGGGCTGTGGAAGCCTGCGGCGACATCAATACCCTCGTCCTGGATAAAACCGGCACCATTACCCTTGGCAACCGTCTGGCGGAGGAGTTCATTCCTGTGAACGGACATTCCGTCGAAGAGGTGGCGGTGGTCGCCCTAGGAGCTAGTGTGTTTGATGCCACCCCGGAGGGCAAATCAATTGTCCGATTGGCAGAAAAGTTCGGGGCTACCCCGGCTTTTGATCCCCAACAATCCGAGGGTGTGGAATTTTCGGCACGTACCCGGATGAGCGGCACCAACCTGCCCGACGGCACCGAAATTCGCAAAGGAGCGGTAGAGGCGATTCGTGGATTTGTGCGATCGCGGGGCGGGCAGGCACCCGAATCCCTCAATGGGGCTTTCGAGCGGGTTTCTAAGTTGGGGGGAACCCCTTTGGCGGTCTGTCAAAACCAAGAGATTTACGGTGTGATTTATCTCAAGGACATGATCAAACCCGGCATTCAGGAGCGGTTCGATCAACTACGGCGCATGGGGGTGCGCACGATTATGCTCACGGGGGACAACCGCATTACCGCGTCGGTAATCGCTAGGGAAGCAGGGGTGGATGACTTCATTGCTGAGGCTACCCCCGAAGACAAAATCCAAGTGATTCAACAGGAGCAAGCCGCCGGTAAACTGGTGGCCATGACTGGCGATGGCACCAATGATGCCCCGGCGCTAGCCCAAGCCAATGTGGGTTTGGCGATGAACTCGGGCACCCAAGCTGCCAAGGAAGCGGCCAATATGGTGGATTTAGATTCCGATCCAACCAAGCTGATTGATCTGGTGACCATTGGCAAACAACTGTTAATTACCCGGGGGGCACTGACCACCTTCTCCCTGGCCAATGACATTGCTAAATATTTTGCAATTATTCCGGCGATGTTTGCTGGGGCAGGTATTAGCACTCTCAATGTGATGGGGCTGAGTAGTCCGCGATCGGCAGTGCTATCGGCATTGATCTACAACGCCCTGATTATTCCCGCCCTGATTCCCCTTGCCCTGCGCGGGGTAGAGTTTCGTCCCCTCAGTGCCAATCAGTTGCTCCAACGTAATATCTTAATTTATGGTTTGGGAGGGATTGCCGCACCATTTGTGGCGATTAAAGTGATTGATCTTGGCATTGCTGTTTTGAACGTTTGATTCCCTTCTTGTCAGGAGGGTAAGAAAAATTAAAACCAGTCCTAATTATCGCCACCCCTATGCACCCTAAAATTACGCCCTGTTCCAAGTTGATTTTTTTGGGTTTGTTACTGAATTTGGCGATCGCCCCGGCCCTATACGCCGCCAATAATCAGACCCTGGGTCGGGATACAGCCTACGCGATTGGATTACTGCTGATTTTGGTTTTGTCCCTCGCTGGTTATTTGGTTTGGGTGATTGTTCAACCGGAACGCTTTTAGGGTTCCATGTTTGATGCTTCTCAGTTTGTTTTGTTAATCTATTCTTCACTGCGTGACCTTCGATGATTCATGATTTTTGGATTGGCTTACGTTGTTCAATCTTGCTATGGATTGTGACGGCATTCCTTTATCCCGCTCTGATTTTGGGGATTGGGCAGGGGGTCTTTCCCTACCAAGCTAACGGCAGCTTGCTGACCCGTGCCCAGGGATCGGTGCTTGGCTCAGCCCTGATCGGTCAGACTTTTACGGGCGATCGCTATTTTTGGAGCCGTCCCAGCACCACCAACTACAGTACAGGCGAACAGGCTGGTCCGACGGGTGTTTCCGGAGCTAGCAATCTTGCTCCCGACAATCCAGATTTATGGGAACGCATCCAAACCGATGCCCGGCGCTTAAAAACTGCCGGCACTGCTCCAACTGCCGATCTGCTCTATGCTTCTGGCTCTGGACTTGACCCCCACATTAGCCCGATCGCCGCCCGTGCCCAGATTGACCGCGTCGCCAAAGCGCGATCGCAGACTCCCGAACAGATTCGAATACTAGTCGATCGCCATACCGAATCACGGTTCCTAGGGATTTTTGGAGAGCCGGCAGTTAACGTTTTGCTCTTGAATTCAGCCCTTGATCAGTCCTAGTTTCCCAAGTCCATGGCTAATCTCTCTTCTCCCCGTGGTAAACACAAAATCTTTATTGGTATGGCTCCGGGTGTGGGTAAGACCTATCGGATGCTCGAAGAAGCCCGGCAGTTGAAACAGGAGGGCTTTGACGTAGTGATTGGCATAGTGGAAACCCACGGACGGGAAGACACTCGTCAAAAAACCCTCGGTCTGGAGCAGATTCCTCCCCAAGAGGTTATTTGGCAGGGGCGATCACTCAAGGAACTGGATACGGATGGGATTATCGCCCGCCGCCCGCAGTTGGTGCTGATTGATGAATTGGCCCATACCAACATTCCTACTTCCGAGCGAGAGAAGCGCTATCAAGATGTAGAAGCCGTGCTCAGTGCTGGGATCGATGTCTATTCCACTCTCAATATTCAGCATTTAGAGAGTCTCAACGACTTGGTGCACAAAATTGCGGGGGTTGTGGTGCGCGAGCGGGTGCCCGATCGCGTTCTTGACGAGGCGGATGCCGTGGTCGTGGTAGATGTCACGCCCGAAACCCTCCAAGAACGGTTGAAGGAAGGGAAGATCTATGTCCCGAGCAAGGTCGATCAAGCACTCCAAAATTTCTTTAAGCGCCAGAACCTTGTGGCCTTGAGGGAGCTAGCCCTGCGTGAGGTAGCAGACAACATTGAGGAAAATAGCTGGGATGGGCACACTCAGAACTATTGCACCATTCACGAACGAATCTTGGTGTGCATTTCCACTTATCCCAATTCCATTCAATTGTTGCGCCGGGGAGCCCGCCTTGCCGGTCAGATGAATGGTCGCCTGTTTGTCCTGTTTGTTTCCAATCCCCAGCGGTTTCTAACGAAAACAGAGGCCCTACACATTGAGACCTGCCAGCGATTAACCCAAGAATTTGAGGGGGAGTTTATTCGCCGCGAATCCGAAGAGGTGGTCAAGGAGATTTTGACCGTAGCCATGAGCTATCGCATTACCCAAGTGGTTTTAGGCGAAACCCGGCGATCGCGCTGGCATCTTTGGTTTCGCGGATCGATTGTTCAAAGGCTAATGCACGCTTTGCCTAGTGTTGATTTGCACATTATTGCTACGACCCCACTCAGCAGCGATAGACCAGACAATCCCTAGGGTGCCATCACTTCGAGTTGAAGCCCCGGGAGATGGGCGATACCGCGCTGTCAAATTTCACGGCAAATGACGACAGCTCCTAGGTTTGGGGCTGCATCGCCCTAAGTAGCCATTGGTGATAGCCCTCGGAAACAGCGGCGATGGGGAGGGCCAAGATTTCTGGCTCGGTGTAGGGATGGAGTTCCTTGAGTCGCTGGGCGATCGCCTGAAACTGAGTAGGTACGGTTTTGAGCAGCAGCAGATGCTCACTATCACAGCACAATGCCCCGTCCCAGATATAAAGGGAGGTCAGGTTCGGAAGAATTTGGGCGCAGGCGACCCTGCGCTCCGTTACAAGAACCTGGGCGATCATCCGGGCGGTTTCACCATCGGGTAGGGTCGTCATCACAACGATGGGCAGTTCGGTCACGGGGCTTGGGTGGTCTCAACGGAGGTGGGTTCTACAGCAGCGCGTTTTTTGCGCTCCGCTTCCACCATGTCCTGCATCATTTGCCGCGCCTGCTCCACTTTTTCTATATTGGAGCGGAACAGATCCGCATCCCGAATCAGGCGATCGCCGCCAAACTTCAGGGTGTCACCGATCTGCTTGAGTTGGGTTTGGCGGGTTTCTGCCTGTTGCCAGAAGTCGGCAGTGGTGGCTTCTAACAGCACAAAAATCCCAATGGCTAGGAGGCGGCTATATTTATAGGGCTGGGTGCTAGCGATTTCCCGTACCTGCTGGGTAAACTGATCCAGGTCGCCGTTGCTGCTTTCGAGGGTTGTCAGGACGCTAAGAATAGACTCGGGCGATCGCACCGACAGTTCAGTGAGCTGCTCAGCTTCTTGGCGGAGGTGAGCAGGGTCATAGTGGAGGGATTGGCAAAGGGCACTAAAAATCTTCTGGCGATCCGCCTCTGGGGTGTAGCCCACCATAAACCGGTCGAAGGCCGATACTATACCCAAACCCAGTAGGGGACTGTAGCGATAGGTACGATCTACGATCAGCAAATGCAATTCTACGAGGAGCTCGTCTACAACCCGACGATACACAGACTTAATCGGTTTGGGAAAACTCTGTAAAAATGCACGCTTGGTATCGGAAACCGTAGGGACTGTATTCACGGGCAGTACTGATCGCAACGTTCCTATGATGGCACAATCGTTGCCCTCTGGGATCGGAGCCGACTCCAGTACAGGAAGCTGGCGACCCCCAAAAATCCCCAGTAGCAGAGCAGTTGGCCCCAAAAAAGGCGATCGCGATATCCCAGAACCGCTTTGAGTAATACACCGGGAATGGCGCGATCGGGCAGCCATAGGTGCCAGTCCCACACCAAAGGGCCCAACAGACACGAACCATTGGGGCTAGGTGCGATCGGACAGACGGCTCGCTCCAGATGCCCCAGCACGCCTATTGCAAGCCCAGCTAGGATTAGCAGTAGCAGCACGCCCATGATTTGAAAAAATCGCCCCAGATCTAAGCGCACACCCCACTGAAATAGGGCGATGCCGATCCCGGCGGCGGCTCCTAGCCCGCCGATTGCTCCCAATAGCGGCATCGCTCCAGCGGACAACTGCGCCCCCACAAACAGCACTACCTCAAACCCTTCCCTGAGGATGGAAACCAACACCAAGCCTAAAATTCCCCATCCTGCTTGCTGCCGAGCCAAGTCCCCTTCAATCTGTCCCCTCAATCCGCGGGATTTTCGGTCATCCACAGCAACATCCAAGACAGCAGGACGATCGCCCCTCCGCCGATACCCGCCTCAAGCCATTGCTTTGCCACTGGGGATGTCACTCCCTGCCACCACCCTCGCAGCAACAGCCCCAGTCCACCACTAGCCAGGATGCCCAGCCCCACCCCACCCCATGCCCACGGCACCAATTCTGGGCGCTCAGTGCGCCTGAGGGCCGCCAACACAATGCCAATGATCAGCACTGCTTCTACCCCCTCCCGCAGGGTAATGGCAAAGGTGGGTAGGGCATCGCTCCACATAATTAGCTCCTTGTCGCTCTTGAATTCAGCTTTTACCAGCGCGATCGCCCGCCTGTTGCCAGAAATGCACAGCCCCGTCCCGACTGGCGCTCACGAGGCAAGGACCAAAGCTGGCCAGGGCCGTAATCGGTGTTTGATGGCGACGCAGGCTTTCGGTCAAGGCGGCATGGGTGAGATCCCATAGCTTCACGGTGCCATCTTCACTACCACTGGCCAGCATTTGATTACTCTGCTCTAAAAATGTCAGGGCCGTAATCGGAGTTTCGTGCCCCTTAAGATCGAACAATAACTTGCCGCTCTGCCAGTTCCAAACGCGGATCGTATGGCCGCGACTGCCGCTGACAAGCGTACGACCATCATCGGCAAAGGTAAGGGCTTGCACAGGCTTTTGATGGGCCTGCAACACCGCAATCAGACGACCGCTGGGCACATGCCAAACCCGGACACAGCAGTCATCGCTCCCGACCGCCAAAATCTGACCATCCACCGACAGGGCCAGGCAGTTTAGTTGGGATTGCAGCCGTTCCAAAAAAATGCGATCGCGGGTTTGCACATTCCATAGGTAGACCAAATGCCGCTCGACGATCGCCGCAAGGTAGTCGCCGCCGCCGTCATAGACCAGTGCCGAAGCCGTAGCCTTGGGCTGAATAGCATTGATGAAACTACGTTTTTCCAAGTCAAAAATTTTAATGCTATGCCCCGGTGTGGCGATCGCCACCTGATGCCGCACTGGGTTGACTGCCACCGCGGCAAACTCCTCGGCATGATCGGGACTGCGCCCAAACCCACTGCAATCAGGGCAGGTTACCCGCTGCATTGTTTCCACCAACAACACCCGCCCCGGACGCTCCACCCGCCCCGTGCCACTACAGGTTCGGCAAGAATTGCGATCAATCACCACCCCCAGAACTTTCCCCGTGTTGGGCTGGGCCATCCAAACTTCCCGGCGATCGCCCGCTAGGATCAAACGATCCTTATCCCAAAACATCATCTGGGAAACCCCCTGCTCATAGGCTAGGGAGCGGGTACACTGCCAATCCTGGGAGTAGCGTAAATCAACTGTCAATTCATAGGCAGGAGCTTGGGCAAAGGACGCTGGATGAAAATCCCGTAGCAATACATCAATATCATCTTCCCGGGTCGCTGCCGAACCATCCTGTAGCTGAGCAATCGTCACTGGGTTATCGCTGCTTTCGGCGGCCGTGACATCCTGCAGGAAGGAAGTTAATATCACGTCCAAATCCGAACCCGATGTTGGCGCGGACATTTTTTGCACTACTGTTGCTTCCTCTATTTTGGCGATCGCCCGCAACACCTCGCCCGCAGTGGCAAATCGCTCTCCCTCATCGGGACGAATCATGTGATCAATTACCTCCGCCCAGTCGGGGGAGATGGGATGCTTTAGGGCATTGCGCCACTTTGGCAGCCAGCTAAAGCCATAGCGCACAAAAAGCTTGTGGGGCGACAGGGCCGTCAGCATCTGAAAAGCGGTCACTCCCAAACTGTAAATATCCGCAGCAGGCGTCACCCTGCCCCCCGTGAGCAACTCCATGGGCATATACCCCGATGAACCCACCGCCGTCCCTGTCTGGGCAAAAGCCTGGGCATCAAAGGTCTTAGCCACACCAAAATCAATTAAGAAAAATTTCTTGGTCAGCTCGTGCTGCAGAATGTTCTCCGGTTTAATGTCGCGGTGCACCACCTGTCGTTCATGGACAAATTGCAGGATCTCCAATAGCTCTAGTAACAAGCGCCGTACATCTGCCTCCGAAAATGCACCCCGTTTTTGTAGCATTTGCAGCAGATTGTCCCCCTCGACAAACTCTTGCACTAGATACTGTTGTCCCTCTTCGACAAAATAGGCTAACAGATTGGGGATTTGGGGATGCACACCCAATTCATGCAGCCGCACCGCCTCCTGGTTAAATAACTGTGTGGCCTTCTCCCGATCGGATGTCGAATTTAGTTGAGGCAAAAACTGCTTGATCACACACTTGGCATTTAAGCGATCTTCATCTATTGCCAAATAGGTTCTGCCAAATCCGCCCTGCCCCAGAAGCTTTTCGGCGCGATATCGCGATCGCAGCCTTAACGCACTACCACAACTGTTACACCGCTCCAGCCCTGCTTCATTTTCCGGTTGCAAACAGTGAGGATTAATGCAGTATGACATTTTTCCGAAGTGTGTGACATTTTGTGCTTATTATAGCGATTACGTCAACATGCCACACTCAAGTTATTTCTTTACATTGGCATTCAACATAATTCTGGAATGCATTCTAAGATTCTCTGCTTGGCGAGCCTGGTGATGTCCCAATTTCCGATCCCTGACGACACTTCATGCCAGGTGGATACCGTGCTCACTCCTCGATATTCCTGCTGATAGAGTCAACGATTGATTGTCCATCGTATTCCCGCATTGGCTCCCCCTTACCTTAATCTACCCTTACCTTAATCTACATGGACGCAAGGTCTGCGGCGGCTATTTCCATCCATCATCACGGATATTCAGGGCAGTTGGCATCAATTGCCAGTTGCTTCCATTCCATCGCAATGCAAGCAATGGAAGAGGATGCTTGGGAGTCTTTGCGATTTTGAGATCCATGTTTTTGTTGAATTGGAAATCCTGTATCAGTGGATTGTCTACGGTCAAGTTAGGGTAACCCGACTCGATGTCAGCCACGGTGCACCATCGAAAGAGATCTATTCAATACATTTCTGTCTAATGCTTCGGAGTCATGGGTTGTCTATCACATTAATTGTCACTCAGATCATGGCGGTAGGTATCGCCCAAGTTGGAAGCCATCGCCGAGCGAAATTTCAATTTCAGGGACATTCACAGACTTAGACTGGAAGTGTAGCTATATTCGGGTAGGTTCGGATATCGAAGGAAGAGGGGGCGCACCCCCTGAACCCCGTCCTTAGCAAGTTATTTGCAGCTATGCATCTACGTTCCAATTAATAGAAAGCTCCCATAGCTTTCTATTTCCTAGGGAACAGAGGTTCCACTACTCCCCGCAGCTCATCGATTATGCACTAGGCGCATAGCGCAAGGTTGATTCAGCAGAGCTCCCCTACGTAGGGAAAAAGCTCCTCCACGCCTCGGAATCCAGTCGAAGCCATCGACCGACTCAAGTTAGGAGAATTGGCGGCAGAGGTGCTGAACGGTGCTGGCTATCACAGGGTAAGGCTCTGGGCTTCAGCTTCGAGCAGTTTGGCAAAGTCTTGGAGAAATTGGGCGGCATGGGCTCCATAGATCACACGATGGTCGCAGGTCAGGTTGACCTGCATTTGACTGCGAATGGCGATCGCCCCATCGGCCGTGGCCACCACCTGGGGTTGGGAAGCTCCGACGGCCAGGATCGCCCCGGTGCCCGGTGGCAGGATGGCATCGAAGCGGTCAACACCAAACATCCCTAGGTTGGAGATGGTAAACGTGCCAGTACTGTACTCATGGGGCTGGAGTTGCTTAGCCCGAGCCCGCTCCACAAGGGACTTCCAAGTGCGGGAAAGGGTATAGAGATCGGACTGATCGGCAGCGGCGAGCACTGGGGTGATCAGCCCACCATCATCCATGGCAACGGCAACAGCAATGTTGATTTGACTATGGCTGACAATTCCCTGTTCGGTGAAACTGGCGTTCAGGAGGGGATGCTTTTTAAGGGTGAGGGCGATCGCCTTGGCCAAAAGTGCAGTCATGGTGACTCCCTTAGACTTCACCTGTTTGTAGAGTTGATCGAGGGCATCGGTGGTTATGGTGTAGCCCACTCGGAAGACGGGCACCTGTAGGCTGGCATTCATGTTGCGGACAACTGCCTGTTGTAGGGTCGTCAGGGGGGCAGCAGTATCGGCGGGGAGTTGGGGTTGGGTGATGACCGGTTTGACTGCGGAGGCGACGGGCACCGGAGCCGCTGGGTTCACTTGGGACAGAATATCGGCTTCTCGAACGCGTCCATTGGGGCCAGTGCCTTTGACACTGCGGAGGTCAATGTTATGTTCTTGGGCAAGGCGCTTAGCTCGGGGGGAGACAATCAACCGACCTTCCATTGCCGTAACGGTTTCGGGAATGGCGGCGATCGCCTGGGGGCTGGGCTCAGCAACAAGGGTTTGGGGCGCATGAAAGGAAGGCGGCGGTGTGGACTCGGCTGGCTTATGGGCAGGGGGTTGGGGCGTAGCCCCTAATTCTGCTAAGGTTTCGGCCACGTAGGCGATCGCCTGTCCAACGGGGGCACTTTCTCCAGCGGGGACAAGGATTTGCCCTAGGTAGCCTTCGTAAAAGCTTTCCACATCCATGTCGGCTTTGTCTGACTCCACAACCACGACGGTTTCACCCTTAGCCACTTTGTCCCCCGTTGCTTTCACCCAAGCGGTGATCTTGCCTTCGGTCATGGTAGAACTCAGTGCAGGCATGAAAATTTCGTGAATCATAGGAGTCTGAAGACAGTAGCAGTGCAGTGACAATCTTACTCTGATTTGTCCTCAGGATTGGTTCCGACTCCTAAAAACCCTCTATCCTGCGATATACTGCACAGCTATGACAAAGGTTCCATGCACAGTCGGGTTGTTGTTTGGCGGGCGCTCGGGAGAGCATGAAGTCTCAATTACTTCGGCTCGGGCGATCGCGGCGGGTCTAGCGGTTCATCCCCAATACCGAATACGTCCGTTCTATCTCAGTCGCGCCGGGTTGTGGTGTTCTGAGCGGTTGTCCCAGGGGGTGCTAGAGGGTAAATCCCTAGCCATGGCGGATCTGCCGACGGAGTTTGCCCTGCCCGAGCACCTAGGGGCTGTTGATGTTTGGGTGCCGGTGCTCCATGGGCCCAACGGCGAGGATGGCACAGTGCAGGGATTGCTGACCCTGATGCAAAAGCCCTTTGTGGGCAATGGGGTGTTGGCGGCGGCGGTGGGCATGGATAAAATTTTGATGAAGGCGGTGTTTGCCCAAGCGGGACTGTCCCAAGTGAAGTTTGTGGCCTTAACCCGGCGTCAGTGGCAAGCTGATGCGGCGGACTGGTGCGCCCATGTGGAGGAACGGTTGGGATATCCCTGCTTTGTGAAGCCCTCCAATTTGGGTTCGTCCGTGGGGATCTCTAAGGTGCGTGATCGCGCCCAGTTACAGTTGGCGATCGCCGCGGCGCTAACCTTCGATCACCGCTGCATCGTGGAGCAGGGGGTGGTAGCCCGGGAGATTGAGTGTGCCGTTTTGGGAAATGACGACCCCAAGGCTTCAGTGGTGGGGGAAATTACCTACAGCAGTGATTTTTACGATTACGAGACCAAATACACCTCGGGACGGGCCCAGTTGCATATTCCGGCCCCGATTCCGGCAGAGGTGACGGAAGCCGTGCAACAGATGGCGCTGCGGGCCTTTCGGGCGATCGCTGGCCGGGGGCTGGCCCGGGTAGATTTTTTTTATATCCCGGAAACAGCGACGATTCTGGTCAATGAGATCAATACTTTTCCCGGATTTACCGCCACGAGCATGTATCCCAAATTGTGGGAGGCATCGGGAATGTCGTTTCCCGAACTGTGCGATCGCCTGATCCATTTAGCCCAAGAGACCTAGCTCTAGTTAGAGTCCCTTGTGCCGCGCTTAACTAAGTCGCTCGGGGTAATATCGGCCAAAAATTCGCGAAAGGCCCGCCGCTCCTCCTCATCGGCATCCTGATCGACGGGGATCGAGGCTTCCAAAATCACTTCCTCCATCACCCAAATTGGGCAGTGAGCCCGCAGCGCTATGGCGATCGCATCACTGGATCGGGCATCAATTTCTTTTTTGATTTCACCCATGGTGACCGTCAGAACAGCGTAGAATGTGCTGTTTTTAAGGGAATGGATCACCACACGCTCCACCGTTAAGCCCCAAGTGTCCAAGAGATTGACGAGGAGATCGTGGGTCATGGGTCGGGCAGCGGGCTTGGCATCTAAAGCAGAGACGATGGCCCGAGCTTCGGTTTCCCCAATCCAATGGGAATCGCACGGCGCTCAGCCGCATCACGGAGGAGAACAACTGGATTACGGCTTACGCCATCAATGGCTATACCTGCAACCTTCATCTCAATCATTGCGCCCTGACCCCTCAGTTAAAAGTGCCGATGCAACCGGCTGCCGATACGTCTACCCTTTCGACGTCGCCCGCTCTCAGGGTATGCTGCCAAATTATATCACCGTTGATTGTATGAGTTTTTATCCAGTTTCAATCCTGGTTTTAGGGGCGGGAGCTTGGGGATCGGCTTTGGCTCAGCTTGCCAGCACCCAAGGCCATCGCGTGATTCTGTGGTCTCGCCGGGGGAATGTGCCCCTTGGGGAAGTGGTATCCCAAGCAGATGTGGTGATCTCGGCGGTGTCAATGGTGGGGTTGCGATCGCTAATTGAGTCCCTTCCGCCCGTCCTTCCCCCGACAGCGATCTGGGTGACAGCAACTAAGGGATTAGAACTGGGAACCGGCAAAACACCATCCCAACTCTGGCAATCGGTGGTTTCGGGCGATCGCCTTGTGGTTCTGTCGGGGCCAAACCTCTCCCTCGAATTAGTCCGAGGGTTACCTGCCGCCACGGTGGCAGCCAGCCATAATGGGGAGTCGGCCGAGCGCCTTCAAACCCTTTTGGCTAGCCGACAGCTTCGGGTTTACACAAATAATGATCCCCTCGGGGTAGAGTTGGGGGGCACGCTCAAAAATGTCATGGCGATCGCCGTGGGAGTTTGCGATGGGTTGCATCTGGGAGCCAATGCACGGGCCGCCCTGATCACCCGGGCTCTACCGGAGATGATTCGGGTGGGTGTAGCGTGGGGGGCACGGGCAGAGACTTTCTGGGGGCTTTCGGGTCTAGGCGATCTCTTGGCCACCTGCACTAGTCCCCTCAGCCGTAACTATCGCGTGGGTTTGTCCCTAGCGATGGGGCAAAACCTGGAAGCATCCCTGGCGGGAATCCCTGGCACGGCTGAGGGCGTGAACACGGCTCTAGTTTTGGATCGTATGGATTTAACGTTGCCAATTACCCACGTGGTGGCAAAGCTGCTCCGAGGCGAACAAACACCCCAACAGAGCGTGGCGGAACTGATGGAGCGGGATCTAAAGCAAGAATCCCTGTAATCCTCAACTTACATCAATTTACATCAAGCGCTGCCCCGATCGCCCATCAAATAAATGCCAATCCTCCGGCTGGGCGGACACCACAAAATGCTCCGGCACCGAGATATCAGCCCGAACCCGCAGTTGGAGGCGCTGGTGGGGTTGATCGCACAGCACAGCACGAATTACCTGCTCGCTGCCCAGGGGTTCAATCAATTGGCGCACAAGGGAAAGTTGGATCGGCAGGCTCAGCCCATCAGCTACTAAGTAAAGATGCTCAGGACGAATCCCTAATTTGACCGGTTCCCTGGGGGGCGATGGCAGCCGCCGTTGCCATAGTTCAGGACAGGGGATTATCTGGGTGCCTAACTGAAAGCCACCATCGGCATAGGTAGCATCCAAAATATTCATCGGTGGTGTGCCGAGAAACTGGGCCACCATCAGATGCTCTGGCTTTTGATAAACCTCGAGTGGGGTGCCAATCTGCTGAATCTGTCCCCGATCCAGCACCACAAGGCGATCGCCCAATGTCATGGCCTCAGTCTGGTCATGGGTGACGTAGAGGGTGGTGGTGCGAAGGCGTTGATGTAACAGCTTTAGCTCTGCCCGTGTTTCGTCCCGCAGTTGGGCATCAAGGTTAGAGAGGGGTTCATCTAATAAAAAAACTTGGGCATCTCGGCGATCGCCCGTCCTAGGGCCACTCGCTGCTGCTGTCCCCCCGAAAGTTGGGGAGGGGTGCGGTGGAGCAAATGATCAATGGATAGGGACTTGGCCACCGCCTGGACGCGATCGCCAATTTCGGCCCGGGGCATCCCACGCATCTTGAGACCAAAACCAAGATTTTCCGCCACGGTCATGTGGGGGTACAGGGCATAATTTTGAAACACCATGGCCACATCCCGCTCCCGTGCCGGTAGATGGGTGACGCAGCGATCGCCCAAATAGATTTGCCCCCCCGTCGGCTGCTCCAGACCGGCAATTAGACGCAAAATTGTGGACTTACCACAACCCGACGCCCCTACCAGCACCCAGAATTCACCATCGGGAATCTGGACGTTAATATCAGTCAGCGTGTTTTTGTCACTGCCCAGCCAGCGTTTCTCAAGGCGCTCCAACAGCACCCTAGCCATTGGGCACCTCGGTGGTCACCCAAACTGTGGGGATGGTTCGCTGCTCTCGCCCCAAGAGCCAGTGGGGAGTCAGTTCCCGCACGGTTACGGGTCGGTGCGCGTCACGGAAAAAATTCAGCACCGGATCAAGTAAGTGCTTCCCGTGAACTTCAACAACCCAGTGGTGCGGCGCTGCCAGCAACTGCTGGGCGCCGGCAAGTACCTCTAGCTCGGCCCCCTCGACATCCACTTTGACGAGCGATCGCCCACTGTGGGTTTCTGGGTAACGGGCATAGGCAGCATCGAGGGTGGTTGTGGTCTCCGTACAGGTGGCTCCCACCAATTGGGGAACAAAGGTAAACTGACTATCCTGATATTGGGGCCATTGGGATGGTGTCACCAAGGTTGACGCGAATTCAGGATTATCCAGTCCCGGTTCAAAGGCGATCACCATTCCCTTCTTGCCGGCAGCGTGCATGGCTTGGGCAGCTCCATAGGCAAAGTAACCATCGTTAGCCCCCACATCCCAGACCACATCAGTGTGCGGCAGCACTTGAGTTAGCCAAACATTCAAAGTTTCTTCATAGAGTCCAAAAATCTTGCGCTTAGAATTGCCCGGATTGAGGATTAACCGCGCTCCCCGAAAGGGCCCAAATAAAATTTCAGTGGGTACGGGTTGTTTTTTCAGGAGGGAGAAAATCATAGGATTAGGCCGGACGGACAAACCAACGACTACGTTTGCCATCATAAATGACACAATCGACAATCAAGTTTTTGATGCTGAGGGGCAGCTGATTTTTGCGCCGTGCCCGCCGTAATTGATCCACAGAAACACTAAGGATTTGAGCCAGCTCACTGGTAGACCACAGACGGGTAAACAGGTCATCGGGGTAGGTGGAAATCTCTTTTGCCAAGTCCATCCAGGACTGCAAATAAACCTCCGTCTCTTCCCCATGCTGCACAATGGTCTCCTCAGGGGCGAAGGGTGGCAGGGCAGGAGGGGATGTGTCGAGGGTGCCGTAGATATCCGTATCAACATAGACCTGAAGACTCACAATATCGTCCCAGCTTTGACGGTAGTCGAGGTCTTCATCCGAGTCGGTGGCAGTAGACTTAACGTGATCTTCTTGGGACAGATCGTAAACCAGAAGGGCCAGGGACTCTAATACTTCATTGCGCTTGCCTTGGTGGTACATTTGACTCAGTGTCCCGACCATTTCAGCCAAATCTATTGGCACAGCAACGACGGTCGTTTCAGGGGCAGACATGGCAACCAATGCGACAAACTTATGGGTGTGGCCAACAGTATAACGTCATTGTTTCCAATCATCTACAGCGATGTATTTCTGGAGCACGAAACGGGCTATTTTCATCCCGAAAATCCCGGTCGTCTGCTAGCCATTGTGGAGGCTTTGGGGGGATCGCCCCTAGCCAGTCAATTGCAATGGTGTGATCCCCGGGGTGATCGCCCGGACCTAGCCCAGTGGCTCGGGCGCGTTCACCACACTTCCTATCTCCAGACCTTGACAGCCATCTGTAGGGCGGGGGGGGGGATGCTGGACGGTGACACCCCCGTGTCGCGACGCAGCGATAGGGTATCGCAGTTGGCGGTGGCGGCATGGCTCGATGGGGTAGATCGGGTCTGGGAAACCGGATCTCCGGCCTTTGTGGCGGCCCGTCCCCCGGGGCATCACGCTCGACCAAATCAGGGCATGGGATTTTGTATTTTCGCCAATGCCGCGATCGCCGCCTACTATGGCCGAGAACAGCTTCGGATTCCTCGAATCGCTATTTTGGATTGGGATGTACATCACGGCAACGGCACCCAAGAGGCCATCTGGCACAGCGAGGGCATCGCCATGGTATCGCTCCATCAGTCCCCTTTTTATCCCGGCACCGGCGCAGCCGAAGAGGTAGGAGAGTTCCACCAAATTCTCAATATCCCCTTACCAGCGGGCGCAGCGATTACTGAATATGAAGCCGTCTTCAAACAGCGCGTTCTACCGTTCCTGCAAAGTTTTGCCCCCGACCTCCTGATCGTCAGCGCTGGCTTTGATGCCAATCGGGATGACCCCTTAGCGAGCATGAACCTTCTTCCCCAGGACTTTGGGCGGCTGACTGAATACTGCTGGCAGATTACCCCCAAAATTCTTTTTGGTCTCGAAGGGGGCTATGACTACGACAGTTTGGGAGCTTCGGTGGTGTCCGTCATTGCCACTTGCCTCGCGGCGATGCGAGACACGATCTGACTGGTGGACGTCGGCACCTCTACCTGAATCAGCTCTAGCCGCACCCCCAGTTCCCTGAGCGTTGTAAATTCCGGCAGGGTTTCGGGATGATAGTCTCCCCCCTTAACGTAGATATCGGGGTTCAGGGCCCGGATCAAACCATCGGCGGTGCGATCGCCAAACAACACGACTCCATCCACTGCCCGCAGTGCGGCCAAGACTTCTCCCCGCTGCCAGTCTGGAACGAGGGGGCGGGTCGAACCCTTCAGCAGCCGGACGGTGGCATCACGGTTGACCCCCACCACTAGCGCCCTGCCCAAAGCTCTCGCCGCCACCAGATAACGCACATGGCCTAAATGGAGCAGGTCAAAGCACCCGTTGGTCAGCACCAAAGGACGCCACTGCTCAGGCTTTTGGGAGATCGCCCACAACAGTTCTGCCTGCTCATAGATCACTAGAGCATTGCCTCAAGGTCTTGGATCAGCTTGCTATTGTTTGGTGCCACCGTCGAGGGATAATACTTCGTCACATTACCCTCCCTGTCCACTAAAAACTTATTGAAGTTCCATTGCACCTCCTGCTTCAAGGTTTCAGTGAGATACCGGTAGACCTCGGCTTTTTCCGTACCCTTGACCTTGATTTTGGCAAACAGGTCAAAATCCACATCATAGCGACTGGTGCAGAACTGCTTAATCTGCTCTGCCGTGCCCGGCTCTTGGGCTCCGAAGTCATTGCTAGGAAAGCCTAAAATCACCAAGCCGCGATCGCGATATTGACGATACAACTCCTCCAAACCCTTATATTGGGGAGTAAAGCCGCACTGGGAAGCCACATTGACCACCAAAGCCACCTTCCCTTTGTATTGACTCAAGGGCACCATCTGCCCATCAATTGTTTGGGCCGAGAGATCATAAAAATTAGACATCGTTTTGTATCCTTAATATCCTGATCAACATGGCAGAAGCACTCATCCTGATTGGCATTCCCGGCAGTGGCAAAACCACCTTGGCACGGCAACTCATGCAGGCACCCACCTACCGCTATGTCAGTCCCGATGGCATTCGTCAAGACCTCTACGGCGATATGGAAGAGCAAGGACATTGGACCAAAATTTGGCACCAAGTTGAAGTCCAGTTTCTGGAGTCCGCCGGTCGCCAATCTGTCATCTATGATGCCACAAACTATCGCTCCCGCTATCGACGGGAAGTCACTGCACTGGCACGCCACCATCGATTTCATCCCATCACCGGACTCTGGCTTAACCTCCCCCTGTGGCTTTGCCTCAATCGCAACCAACAACGCGATCGCCACGTACCCGAAGCCATCATTATCGAAATGTATCGGTGCTTGGTATTGAATCCACCCCACCTAGGCGAAGGCTTTGACCGCCTCATGGTCAAAGAAGACCCGCAGGATCAAGCATGGCTTGACTGATATATAGTCATTCTAAATAGCCATGAGACAGTTTGAATCCTTGAAAATATCACCTGAAGTAGATTGGATTGTCTCGTTTTTATTTGAAATGACTATAGATATATTCGGGTAGGTTTGGACAACGAAAGAAAAGGGGGGTTGGGGGCTGCGCCCCCAGCCGTTCATCCCACCTGCACCCCGTCCTAACCAAGTTATTTACAGCTACAAACCTACTGTCAGTTGATGAAAAGATTAGTAACATCAAATCTTTCGGCACCCATTTATTTAGTTAGCATTAATTAGCAAGAGCGCAGCAGCGTCTTCTCAAAGCTATTTCCGCTATCTCAAAAAACTATCCCCAAGCTACCAACCCGGAATGAACTCTAATGCCTCAACCTCCAACTTCAGCCTCTCTTCAGCCTCTGATGAGGACACAAAGCCCGTGAAGCAGATCGGCGAAAGCGCCTAGGAATGTTTGTCAATGAGTCTATTAATCATTGAATAGGTACCCATATCCAATATCTTCAACTATCTGAGATTGAAAGCGGGTGAAGAGATTCGAACTCTCGACATTCTCCTTGGCAAGGAGATGCTCTACCACTGAGCCACACCCGCAGATGACGTTTGTTTATATTGCCAGAAGAGTTAAATGCCGTCAAGCTTAACCAACTGATACCTGCAGATAATTAGCCAGAGCCGCCTCCACAAATTCCTTCATAGATTTGCCCTGAGCCGCTGCTTGGTTCTTAACCGACTCATAGGTCTCCGCCGACAGAGTAACCCGATGGCGTTGATCCTTCCGCTTTAGCTGTTCCAATGTTTCCTGACTAATCACAGTACCTCGATAGTGCTCTGCAAAATGACGTAAATGCTCTAGTCCCATACGGGCACAGAAGTCACCAAAGCGCTCTTGGTCTTGCCGTTCCCGTTGAAAATAGACAAAAAGAGGCTCCAATCCCGATTCCAACTCATCCAATGCCAGACGCTGCACGTAGGGCTGAGCAAGGCGCGTAGACTGAATGTTCCCACCAAGCCAAACTTGATATTCATTGACCCCGCTGCCGACAAAACCTAGCTCCGCCATGTAGGGTCGGGCGCAACCATTAGGACATCCGGTCATGCGGATTACCATGGATTCATTCCCAAGACCTAGGTTTGTCAGTAATGTACGAATTCTGTCCAAGACAGCAGGCAAAATTCGCTCCGATTCGGTAATGGCTAGTCCGCAGGAGGGCAGGGCAGGACAGGCCATGCTGTAGCGTACTAGGCTATCAAGTCGTTCTGGGGGCAACACCCCACATTGGTTAAGAATATCTTGAATTGGGCCCCGCTGTTCATCGGAGATGTCCCCAATTAACAGATTGTGATTTGGTGTCAAATATAGGGGGCGCTGATAGGTTTCACCTATCTTTCGCAGGGCGGTCTTAAGATGTAACGTCCCGGAGTCATGAACCCGACCATTCTCAATGGAAATGCCCACAAAATATTGTCCATCCCCCTGCTCGTGCCAGCCTAGGTAGTCTTGATAACGCCATTCAGGAAGCCCATAGGGTGGAGCTAGTTCATGGGGATAATACTCCCGCAGCACGTCCCGGAACTTACCAACCCCCCAGTCATTGAGCAAATACTTGAACCTGGCGTGCTTACGATTGTAGCGATCGCCAAAATCCCGCTGAACTGCCACGATCGCCTTAACCACCATCAAAATCTCGTCCGCCGGCACAAAGCCTAGGGGATCGGCCAGACGCACGATCGTATCGTCATTATTGTGACTGCGGCCCAAACCGCCGCCCACATAGACATTGAAGCCTAGCAGTCGGTCGCCGTCGGTGATCACCACCAATGACAGGTCATTAGTAAACAAATCAACCGAGTTATCCCCCGGCACCGCGATCGCCATCTTAAATTTGCGTGGCAAAAATTGGGTGCCATAGATCGGCTCCGGTGAATTAGGGATATTGCAGCTTCTCGAACCAATCCCCGGATAGGCGCGGGCTCGCACTACCTCTGGTGCTTCCTCTGCGGTCAGAAATAATTCCCCATCTAGCCACACGTCGTAGTAAGCACCTGCTTGGGGAGCCAAAAGGTCCGCAATCTTCACGGCGTAGTCCCGGGCAATCTGATATTCGGGGCGCTGCTTAAGCGGTGCCGGAGGAGCCATCACATTGCGATTAATATCACCACAGGCCCCGACCGTGGAACCCATGTGCCGCACAATATCCGCAACCACCGTTTTTAGATCCGCTTTGAGAATGCCATGGATTTGGAATCCTTGGCGTGTAGTCGCACGCAGGGTGCCATTGCCATAGGTGTCCGATAGTCTGTCTAGGGCCAAGTACAACTGCCACGGCACCATGCCCCCGGGTGACCTCGTCCGCAACATCATGCTGTACTGCGGTTCTTGTCCTTTTACCCGCACTGGCTCCCGAAACTTCTGCTGATAGGAGCCATGGAACTTCAGGATCTGCACCCCGTCATGGCTGAAAGAAGGAAGCTCATTGGTCAGTTCCGCATCAATAGGACCACGCAGAAATCGGCTATTTTCTTTAATAAGCTCAACTTTAGATCGCTTCAGAACTTCCATGCTTTAACTGGCAAACCGATAATTTTTTCTGATTATACGATCAAATCTATCGGCAAACAGGAGATTCCCTCCAAGGAAACTTTTGTTCGTGAACCTATCTAGTCCCCCTCAGGTCAAAATTGCTGTGCTAAACTCAATGCACCTCATCAATTAAAGCTTTAGAAATATGGCAAAAAGCGGATTCGTGCTTAGTTCAACAGCAGCTCTAGCTGCAACTTTGGCATTGGTGGGGCTGCACATCGCCAACCCTAGCATTGCTGCTTTTCGTGAAAGCCCTAAGGAAGTTGTTGATGAGGTATGGCAAATCATCAATCGTGATTATGTCGATGCCAAGTTCAATCAGGTTGACTGGCGACAACTACGGCGGCAATTTGTTGAAAGCCGCGACTATGCCTCACGAGCGGAAGCCTATCGCGCTGTGCGGGAAATGTTGAAGCAACTGGATGATCCCTACACCCGCTTTATGGATCCGGAACAGTTTAAGAGTATGCAGATTGAGACCTCCGGTGAGCTGACTGGGGTGGGAATTACCCTTGGCATGGATGACGAAACCAAGCAACTGACGGTAATCGCTCCTTTGGAAGGTTCACCTGCGGCAGAAGCTGGCATTCTTTCTCGTGATGTGATCACCACCATTGCTGGAAAAACCACGGAGGGCATGGATCTTAACCAGGCGGTTTCCTTGATTCGAGGACCAGCGGGTACAACAGTGAAGCTGGGGATTCGGCGGGGCGACAAAACCTTTGAACTGGATCTTAAGCGGGCCAAAATTGAAATCCATGCGGTCAAGTCCGAGGTGCGTGACACCAGCGTGGGCAAGATTGGCTACATTCAGCTGCGGCAGTTCAATGCCAATGCCTCTAGTGACATGCGCAAGACCATTCGCACGCAAGTTGATCAAGGAGTGACGGGTTTTGTTCTAGACCTGCGATCCAATCCCGGTGGACTGCTTTATTCCAGTGCCGAAATTGCCCGGATGTGGTTGAATAACGCCACTATTGTTTCCACAATTTCTCGGTCTGGGGAAAACGAGCGTCTTACAGCTAACCGTCAGGCATTGACGGATAGGCCGCTAGTGGTGTTGGTGGATAATTCTTCAGCCAGTGCCAGTGAGATTCTTTCCGGGGCTTTGCAGGATAACCGCCGTGCTGTCTTGGTGGGAACACAAACCTTTGGCAAGGGATTGGTGCAGTCCGTCCACTCCCTCAGCGACGGCTCAGGGCTGGCTGTGACGATCGCTAAGTACTACACCCCCAATGGCCGAGACATCAACAAGTCTGGAATTACACCCGATCATGTGGTGCGTTTAACCGAGAAGGATGTTCAGCGTTTGAACCGGAATCGGGATTTGATCGGGACTACCGATGATCCCCAGTATGCAAAGGCATTGGAAATTCTGACCAAGCAAGTACGCGAGCAGCGCACCCCGTCGGCTAGTCGATAGACGGCAACCTTTGGCGACCCTCGGGCGTCTAAATCGTATCTCACTGTTGTCTGCTGACTAGCTCAGAAGGCGATTCATAGAGTGATGAGCCATAGAGAAACGAAAAGGGGGAAGTGCTGATGTTAACCTTTATGACAGCAATGTTGTTCGCTCAGGTGCCCGTGGAGTCCTTGCCCGTGGAGCCAAGTTCGCCGCCCAATGTACCGAGCACCGTACAGCGATTTATCTGCCAAAATCAGGGCGGTGCGCCCGTGGTGGTTTACCAGCCCCAAAGTCAACCCAATGGGATCTTTCCTTGGGCGGCTCCAGCGGCCATGGGGGGGGCTGGTCGGCGGATCGGCGATGTCAAGAAATTAGCCGCCGCTTAGAGTCCTATCGTCCAGATGGGTTGGTTGAGTTGCAGACCAGTGTTGAGAACGGCTACAACACGATTTGTGCAACCACGGAACGGAACCCTTCCTGCCGAATTATTCTGACGGTTCCGGTGGGACAGGATCCGATTGTGACGCGCGACCGGGTGTTCAGCAACCTAATTACAGCGGATGGTGGACAACAAACGACGGCTGTTAATACCTACCGCTCGCGATCGCAGCGCTCCCTCTTGGGGGATTTAGACTTGGGTCTTCCGGGGATTTGGTCTCGTCCTTCCGTCCTGCCCAGTTTTCGCAGCGGAATTGACCTCAGACCATTCCTAGATCCTAGCGATGGGGGGACAGGGGCGGCGCTGTATGTCCCGAGCAGGCGGTTTCCCCGTGGATTAGGGCGCTGATGTCTCTGTTGCCCCAAATGCAGCGCTATGTGCGATCGCACCCGGCAAAAAGGCATTGGGTGCGATCGCCCGACTATGACGAACGGCTGGGCTTTGGTGATGTTACGCCCCGCCTGAGTACAGCTACGCTGTTGGAGGAACCGATGCGGGCGATCAGCATCGGCACCTGCGCCCTAGATGAAAATCATTTTAATCACTTTGCGGACGGCATCCAGAGGAGTTGGTTGCTGTTTTATCAAGACTATGTTCCGGTGTATTACGGCTATGTGGCGGCGGTTGTTCGGCAACGACAGCAACGGTTAATGAGCCAGTGGCGTCATCGGGCAATTGAATCCCTATACTTGCCGAGGGCGCTGTGCTCTTTAGAGATCATCGCCACCCTATCGGAATCCGGTATCCCGATTACGGACACCCAGGCGCTCACCGAACCGGAAGACCTCCAACCCAATGCCCTAAGGGATGCAGCGCGAGCAGCAATTACTGAAGCGCGCCAAAGTTTAGAGACGCAACTCGCTAGTGAATGGATTACGCATGCCACGGAAGATGATTGGCTGGTACTGGATGGTTCATTGACCATTAGCGCAGCTGTGGCCGAGCATCCTCGAATAATCGGATTGGTTAAGAGTCACAACACTCAATATGTTCGGTTCCCAGAGCAAGAAGTGATCCTCAATCTGCGACTGGGGGAACGCAGTGCGGCTTTTATGCCTCCTGGGCGTCATCGGGTGTGTAGCTGGTACTTGCGCCTGCACCAAGGCAGTGGGGATGACCTCTACTTTGGATTGGTGCGCGTTGAAGCTGCCCTCCCCTTTGACCCGGAGCGGGTGACCGAGATTAGCCGTTGGGTGATGACCGAGCGTCGCCCCCTCGCTCTGCCCGATAGCCGCTGGGATCGGATGATTTACCCCATCCGCGACTGCGAACAATTTCTGCGCAGCCATGAGCCAGGGCGTAGTGCCTTCGGTTGGTTGGGATGAATTGGGCAGTTCATCAAGATTGGATGGATCGGGCGATCGCCCTAGCCAAGGAAGCTGGGTCCGCTGGGGAAGTGCCCGTTGGAGCAATGGTGGTTAAGGGTGGCGAACTCATTGCCGCTGCAGCCAATCGAAAAGAGCGCGATCATGACCCCACTGCCCATGCCGAACTTCTGGCCCTGCGCTATGCCAGCAAAGTCCTCAAAACATGGCATCTGGGGGGATGTGCCCTCTATGTCACCCTTGAACCTTGCCCCATGTGTGCCGGTGCGATTCTCCATGCCCGTATAGGTCGCGTATTTTATGGGGTCGATGATCCTAAGACCGGGGCACTGCGATCGGCAATTAATCTGAGTCGTTCCCCCGCCGCATTCCATAGGGTAGAGGTGTATGGGGGGATTCGCGAACAGAGGTGTCTGCAACTGATTCAGTCGTGGTTTCAGCTACAACGATAGACTGATGGCACCGGCCACTTTGCCGTGGTGCAAAGGGTGATCCCAGCGGCAAAGCCTTTATGCAGGGTTTGTGCTGTTGGCAACTACTTTACCTTGGCGGCGAATTGGCACACGATCAAAGGCATCCCCATAGAGTGCGGCAATTTCGCAAATATGCTGTAATAAACCTAAACCACGGATGGGGCGAGACTATGTCCTTAAAGGCGGCAAAAGAGGCGTTACTCCGTAAGCATTACACCGAAGCTATTGACCTGCTTTTGCGCTATAGCCAAGGGGTGGATCGGCAGAGTCAAAAATATGTGCAGGCGCAGATGTGGCTGGTATCGGCCTACAAGCGCACCGGGCGGGCCGATAAGGCGATCGCCATTTGTGAGGGACTGCGTGACCATCCCGACCCCCAACTCCAGGATTGGTTAGGGCGATCGCTGGAAACCCTGCAGCAAATGTTAGCAGCACCGCCCTCTGAGCCAGAAGTAGTCCGTAACGAGGACGTGGCAGCGGTGACGCCTTCGGATACCAATCGCTACCGCAAAGGCTATGTTTCGCTTCCCTTACTCGAAAAATACTTTTACATCTACTGGGCGCTCTTTGCTCTGACCTTGCTGCTCTATCTGGGGCTCATTTTTGGTTTGTGGCTGCTGCCGATCGCTCTGTTTGTCGAAGTCCTAACCCTCGGTTGGATACAGGTTGCCGCCTGGGGGGCTGGAATCACCAGTGGGCTATTGTTTTTTATGTCGCCATGGATCATTGACATTACCCAGCGGATCTATCACCGCACCCAGTGGCTCACCCTCGTTGACTTTGATGAATACAACCCCGAAGCCGTTAGTGTGATAGAGACCTTTTGCGATCGCACAATCAGGACATCCCTCGCCTTGGACTGATCAGCGAGGATACCCCCGTGGCCTTTGCCTATGGCGTGATCCCCAACTCATCCCGCCTCGTCCTCAGTCGCGGCTTGCTCCAAGAACTGGATCCCGACGAAGTGGCGGTAATCATCGCGCTGCTGTTATCCCAGGTTCAGAATCGTAGCGTGCTACTGCTGACCTTTCTATCGGCCCCGCTGCAGTTAATTTATCTGCTCTACGTATTTTTGCAACGGCGATCACTGCGGGCCAAGGTGGGCAAGGAGCTATGGCAATTGGCGGCGGTCGTGATTCATACTATTCACGATGTCTGCCACTACCCGATCCTGTCCCTCAACCGTAGCCGGATTGTTCTTGGCGATCGCCGAGCGGCGGAAATCACTGGCAATCCCAATGGACTGAGTCGGGCGATCGTCAAAATTGCTCGGGGCATTACTCGCCAGAGTCAACTGGGGCAAAACACTAACCGGATTTTGGAATCTACGCGGCTATTGGGTGTGCTTGATGACCGCACCACCTTGGCGATCGGTATTGCCTTTGAGGTACTCTACGCCGGCGTCACACCCCACGCTGCCACCCGCGTTTTTTTATGGGAACTCTTCAATCCATGGGCGATGTGGCTCACTTGGAATTCTTCCCACCCCCTAATTGGCAGGAGACTGGCGCTCATCAGTGGATATGCCCAAAAGCTAGGATTATCTCCCGAATATGACATTCCCCAACTCGTCAAATATGGCAAACGCCTTGACCGTATCCGCCTTTACCGCAACTTTGGGCGAGACCTTTTGATTGAAGTTGGCCCGTGGTTCTTGGCAGTACTTGGTTTCGTTGCCGGACAGATGCTGTACTGGCTTTATAACTCTTGGCTCACCCCCAGTCTGATGCTGATTGGTTTAGGCATCGGTTGGATGTACCTAGGCAGTCTGCGTTACCCCGACTTCCGACAGGTTAAAGACACCGACCTCGTCTCCCTACTGACTGATCCCTATGCTAGCCCGGTGAAAGGACAGCCGGTTCAGATACCTGGTGAACTCATGGGCTACACCACTGAAGACGGCGAGCGGGGATACTTTTTGCGCCTTGAGGATCAAGGCGGGATGATCCAGCTCCATTACCTACCCAATGTGCGGGGTGTTTTCAAGGAACCCAGCGCCGAAATCGTCAAAATGGAACGACTGTTTGAGCAATCTGTGGTAGTAACTGGATGGTACCGCCGGGGCAAAATTCCATTAGTAGACTTGGCAGTTTTGCAACCGATCATCTCCGAAACCAAGCAGCGTGCTGCGTCACTCATTGGATTTCATCAGTTTTGGAATAATACCCTTAGCAGCTTGTTATTAATTCTAGGCTTACTAATGCTATTGGGGTCTTCTCGGCTTTTTTGGTGAATAATAAGGATGCGCTGCGGCCAAGAAATATGACTTTTGTCAGTCAACTCTACTGCGGCTCCACAGCTTAGTATTATATAAATAGAAGCATCAAATAATCCTGGGTTGATTGTGGTTGGAAGTACCGATGTTATAGGGTTCACTGCCCTTAACAAAGTCACATATCAAGACTTCAACCAAGCCGCCTAATGTTGGTATAGCTGTAAATAACTTGGTTAGGACGGGGTACAGGGGTGAAACCCTGCTGGGGGCGCAGCCCCCAACCCCCCTTTTCCTTCGATGTCCGAATCTACCCGAATATAGCCATACAAGTTCCATCATTAAGCTATCCCAGACTAGGTTTGATCAAAAAAATAAATCAATGACACGACAAGTGCAAATTAAGCAGAATATTAGCGAAGCCGAACACCAAACCAATCTGGAGGTTGTATGGAATTCTAATGATGGGCTTTCTCGTCTGTACCACGGCGATAGTTTGGAACTCATGGCTGCTTTACCCGCTGAAAGTGTAGACTGCATTTGGACAGACCCTCCCTATAACCTTTCAAATGACGGCATGACCTGCGTCGCTGGGCGTATGGTTAAAGTGAATAAAGGCGAATGGGATCGTAGCCAAGGTGCTGAATTAGATCATGAATTCAACAAAGCTTGGTTGGCTGCTTGCTATCGTCTACTTAAGCCAACGGGCACCATATGGGTAACAGGAACCTTGCATGTATACCCGTCCGTTGGATTTGCAATGCAACAGCTAGGATTTCGCATCCTCAATGACATTATCTGGGAAAAACCTGCGCCGCCGCCAAATTTAGGGTGTCGCTGTTTTACCCATTCAACAGAGCTGATATTATGGGCAACTAAGGCGCGCAAAGGAAAAGATCGTTACACCTTTAATTATGAGGAGATGAAGGCGGAAAACGGCGATAAGCAGATGAAAAACCTCTGGCGAATGCCTGCGCCTAGCAAAGCTGAAAAACTTTATGGCAAACACCCGACCCAAAAGCCTATTGGACTTGTTTCACGGTGCCTTCGAGCCAGTACGAATCGAGGTGATTTAGTTTTTGATCCTTTTTCAGGTTCTTCCACTACTGGCGTTGCCGCTTTATCACTGGGTCGGGAGTTTATTGGTTGTGAAGCAGATGCGGGACATGCTGCTCTGTCAAGTAAACGATTAACTAATTTTGCTCACGAGGAGTTGAGCTTGATTGAAAGTAATGATATGTTCGATAGAGGAATTTAGTAAGCTGGTCATAGGATTGAGCGTTACTTAGGTTTGGAATTTAACTCATCTCGATTCCTTGATTTTGACCGAACTTTGGTGGTTGGCAGTTAAGGCTAATCCATTTGGTCGGAATGAATAGAAGAACTTAGGATCAAAGAGACGATGGCGATCGCTATGATCGATCCTGTAGAAGTTGTAAGCAAGGAGTTTGAGGAAAGCCACCTCTTCAACAAATTACAGAAAATCGTTGTTGTGGCACGGGTTTTTGAGAGCCAAGCAGATGATCGTTCTCTGGTGCATTCAGTAGCGTCTTTCGATCTTGATAATCCTGGAATTTATGATCAGGTGAAAGCGGACTACAACCTTGTTCGGGAAACAATAAGAACTCAGGGATTTTCAGGTCTTAGCGGCAGAATGGGCAAACTTGTGCAGCCAAGAACAAAGGGGCAAGGCCACGGAAGCACCTCTCGTGCTTTCTATGCTCGCATCGGGTTCGTGACGCATATTTTGGGAGAGGGCTATTCGATTGCTTTAGCCATCCCATCACAGTGAGTTTGCCATAGTGTTTTGTAGCCAATATGAATCAGGGCTTCCAACGGCCGATGTGCTTTTGCATTCAGAAATCAGTCTAAGCTGCCGAATTTTGAAGTTAGGGGCTGTCCCCATTTAGCTGCTATAGGCTTTTACAGCGAGGGTTTCAGTCCCAGTCTGTAAAATTTGCGGGCGTGGTAATGCCTGTCCCGTAGGCTTCTAGATTAAATTGATGATGCGTCCTAGGGATAGAAGGAAAGATTGGGAATCCCCGTTGCTTCGGGCCAGCCCATCATAATGTTGAGGCATTGCACCGCTTGGGAAGCCTGTCCTTTCATGAGATTGTCGATCGCCGAAAGGATAATCACCCGCTCCGTGCGGGCATCTACCTCCACCGCCAAAAAACACATATTTGTACCCGCTGCCCACTTGGTCTGGGGATAGACGTTCTTGGGTAGCACCCGTACCCACTCGCAGTTACGGTAGAACGATCTGTAAATTGTGAGTAAATCATCTTGGATTAGTCCCGGGTCACGGAGTCGCGCATAGACCGTCGCCAAAATTCCCCGCACCATGGGAATCAGGTGGGGCGTGAATTGGACATATAGTTCCTGCCCTGCGACTAAACTACAGATTTGCTCAATTTCTGGGGTGTGGCGATGGCGGGCAACTCCATAGGCACTAAGAGTATTGCTGGCCTCTGCTAGCAGCAGATTGATTTCGCCTTTGCGTCCACCGCCGGAGGTGCCAGACTTGGCGTCAATAATGATGGAGTGGGGGTCGATGAACCCGTTTTTCAGCAGCGGGAGCACCGCCAATAAGCTGGCTGTTGGGTAGCAACCCGGACAGCCCACTAACTCTGCGCCAACTAGGCGATCGCGGTTTAATTCTGGCAAGCCATAGACAGCACGGGCGTTGATTGCGGCATCATGGCGGTCAATGCGGTACCACTCTTCGTAGGTCTTGAGGTTTTCAAAACGGTAGTCTGCCGACAGGTCCAGCACCTTGCATCCCTTGGCCAAAAGCCTCGGTGTCAGGGTTGCGGCAATACCATTGGGAAGTGACAGAAACACCACTTCCGCCCGTTCGGCGATCGCCTCCGGCTCTAAGTTCTCAATCATCAGACTGAGCCGATGACCAAGGTGGGGATAGAGATCGCTAAAGTTCTGCCCAACGCTGCCACTACCGCCCATATAGGCAATGTCAACATGGGGGTGATCTAACAGGAGCCGCACGAGTTGTACTCCGCCATAGCCCGATGCACCCACAATGCCAACCGGAATGCGATCACCCATAGCCCCGCCCACTAATTCGTAGAAAGACTATAACCCATCTGCTGAAGTTGGCGATCAAAAAAACGTTGCTGAAAATAGTACTCATCCAGCGCTTCGATCAGGATTTTGGGGGAACCGCCGGGATGCTGCAGCCGGGTTTGGATCGCTAGGTCGATCAGGTGGCGATCGCCGAGGTGCAGCACCTCAGCCACCTGCTCTGGGGTTATAGGCAAGGGCATTTGCTTTAGCTGTTGCCACATTAGCTCCCCGCGGCAGGTTTCTGGAGAGGGGTAATTCAGTATGATCGGCTGGCGTTGATTCACTAGGGACTCCAGCGCCATAGGGGAATGGGGGCAGACCTCACAGAAATAGGCATCACCGGGTAGGTCGCCATGGGCGGGGAGGAGGGTTGGTGGCGAGCAGTCCCAGGGCTGCGTCAACGTTGGCGCATAGGAAAGGGCATCGACAACCCGCACTTCATAGCGGCGCTGGAACGGGTTATCGACTAATTCCACCACTACGTCACAGGGTCCCTGGGGGAGGTCGTAGTGTCGTTTGTCCCACCAATGGCCGGGGATGCTGCCGGTGCTATCGCTGAGGCTAAAACCCACCTTTCGCAAATTGGGGCGTCGCCCTCGGGTTTCAGGAAATTTCTCTTCCTTAACTTGACTAAATGTTGCCCTCCGAATTAGAAGCCGTGGTTGGGGGTTTCCCATGCCATAGGGTTCCAACTGGGACAACTCCCAAAATAGCTCTTTGCCTAAATCGCTGACCCTGACTTCCAGATCAATAATAAGGGCGGGTTGAGGGGGGCGATCGCCATAGAATTGCCAATAGCGCTGATTTAGGGCCGCCCGCAGCAGGGGCAGTCGCTCTATTAAAACGCTTAATCCTGCGGCAAAGGGATGTCCGCCAAAGCGCAAAATCAAGTCTTCCTGTCCTGCTAATAACTCGTATAGATCCACTCCAGCGGGCGATCGCCCACTACCCTTGGCCACGTCGTCCTCGATGGTCAGCAGAAATGTCGCCGGCCGTAGGTCTGCACCGCTTGTCCTGCCACGATCCCCAAAATCCCCGCTGGCCATTGGGCTGACGCCAACACCAGCACCCCAGTGGTTGTCAGGTCTAACCCTTCAATCTGCCGCTGCACCTCCTGCCATAGTTCCCCCTGCAGTTCCTTGCGCAACTGATTAGCCTGTTCCGCCGCGTCTACCAGTTGACGGCACTCTGCTTCATCCCAACTGGTGAGCAAGGTCACACATTGGCGGACATCTCCCCAAATCCGACTGATGGCATTCAAACGCGGTGCAATACCAAACCCAATATCCGTAGCCCGATCTCCGGTTTTACGACAGGAATCGAGCAGCAACCGCAGCCCCGGGCGGCGCTTATTCCGCAGCACTTCCAGACCTCGTTGGGCTAGATAGCGCGTTTCCCCCACCAATTGCACCAAATCCGCCACCAGCCCAACCGCCACCAAATCCAATAGCTCCGCTAAAGGCTCGGGAGACTCTTGAAGTGCCTCTGTCAGCGCGCGTAGGAAGGTGTAGGCCACTGCTACCCCTGACAGACTGGCAAAGGGATGATCGCCCGGCAGCGATCGCGGATTAATGATCGCTACAACAGGTGGTCGTTCCATCGGCAGCGTGTGGTGATCCGTCACAATCACCTCTATCCCCATGGCGGCTGCCATGGCAAGCTCTGCCCCACTAGTGCTCCCCGTATCACAGGTAATCAGGAGCGAGCAGCGCCCGCGCAAAGTCTCCAGCCCTTGGCGCGAAATCCCGTGGGACTCTCGAAACCGATCGGGAATGTAATAGAGCAGGCGACCGCCTGGCAAGAACCGACCCAAGCCCTCCCACAGCACTGCCGTGGACGTAATCCCGTCGGCATCAAAATCCCCCCAAATAGCCACTGTCTCCCCCGAGGCGATCGCCCGAACCATCCGCCCCACCGCCCACTCCATCTCCACCCCAAAGGCAAAGGGGGACGTCTCGGCATAGTCCCGGGGATCCAACCATGCTGCCACCGCTACCGGTGTGCGAATCCCCCGCTGCCAAAGCAACTGGGCCGCAAATTGCCCTATCCGGGTCACCAACCATGCATCGGGTAGCACAGGGGGCAGCATTTGCCATCGAGTTTCAGAATTATTAATCATTTCTTAATACCTATGGTTGTAAACGCTTACATGACAAACTTTCAATTGAAGTCGGCTAAAATCGCCCAAATGATTGCAGGGCATAGATTTAAGGCATTTTTTACCATCAAAAAATTTGTTAACTTTTCTCTCTTTAGAGCTAGTAATTGGTAACAAATTCTTCATAGAATGATTTCACGAGAAAATAAGTATTTATTCTCAAAGTAGAGAGTGTCATGCTACCAGAACAGTTTCCTTGGTTAACCGCAATCCTCCTGTTTCCTACCGTTGCCGCCCTAGGCATCCCCATCATTCCAGATAAAGAGGGAAAAACTGTACGTTGGTACGCCCTTGGTGTCGCCCTTACCGAACTGATTTTAATGGTCACTGTTTTTTGGCAGCACTATCAACTGGGTAGTGACACCTTCCAGATGGGTGAGACATTTCCCTGGATCCCTACACTAGGTTTGAATTGGTCCTTGGCGGTTGATGGCCTATCTATGCCCCTAGTTTTGTTGACCGGTTTGGTCACCACCCTCAGCATCTTCGCTTCTTGGAATACTACAAACAAGCCGCGTTTGTTCTACTTCCTAATGCTGGTGCTGTTCTCAGCCCAGATTGGTGTGTTCACTGCTCGGGATTTACTCCTATTTTTCCTAATGTGGGAAATCGAATTAGTTCCCGTCTACCTGCTGGTTTCCATCTGGGGTGGTGCAAATCGCCTTTATGCAGCCACCAAGTTCATTCTTTACACCGCCGTTGGCTCAATCTTTATTCTTGTAGCAGGGCTAGCCATGGCCTTTTATGGGGAGCCATCCTTCGATATGGCGGTTCTCAGCCAAAAACAGTATCCCTATGTCCTGCAATTGCTCTGCTTCGCTGGATTTTTGATTGCCTTTGGCGTAAAACTTCCCATTTTCCCGCTGCACACTTGGTTGCCTGACACCCACGGTGAGGCTTCCGCACCTGTATCAATGATTTTAGCGGGGGTGTTGCTTAAGATGGGTGGTTATGGGCTGATTCGTTTCAATTTAGAAATGTTGCCCGATGCCCATGTCGTTTTTGCGCCCATCCTAATGGTGCTTGGGGTGGTGAATATCCTCTATGGAGCCTTCTCTGCCTTTGCCCAAGTGAACATGAAACGACGCCTAGCCTATTCTTCAATTTCCCACATGGGATTTGTGCTGCTGGGCATTGCTTCTTTTACTGACCTCGGTATTAGCGGCGCTTTGCTGCAAATGCTCTCCCACGGTTTGATTGCCGCTTGCCTGTTCTTTTTGGCGGGGGTCACCTACGACCGCACCCACACCCTGATGGTCGACGAGATGGGTGGTATGGCCAAACCGATGCCTAAGACCTTCGCCCTATTTACGATCGCAGCGATGGCATCCCTAGCCTTGCCAGGAATGAGCGGGTTTGTCAGTGAATTGAAAGTATTTTTGGGGATGGCCACCAGTGATGTGTATGGGCAACCATTTAAGGTGGTGATGACTTTGCTAGCAGCTTCAGGACTGATTATTACGCCGATTTACCTGCTCTCGATGTTGCGCGAGGTGTTCTACGGCAAAGGTGTTACGGAGCACAGTAGCGGATTCAGTGATGCTAAGCCTCGTGAGGTGTTCATTGCCGCCTGCTTGATCCTACCAATTATTGTAATTGGCTCCTATCCTAAGTTGGCCACCCAAACCTATGAGGCTAAGGCAGTGGCAGTCGTTTCCGAGGTGCGACAAGCGGTTGCGAACGTACCCAGTGCCTTCGGGGACATACGTTTGGCAGAATCAACGCAGTAAATGTGCGTTTCAGCACCAATCTAATGCTATCTAAGCTTTGAGAATAAATCCAATCGATAAAAGGAGTTCGCCCTAGGGCAACTCCTTTTTTATGCCTTTAAAGTCTCTTCCCAGTCAAAGGGGTTGATAATCCTGGCTTAGTCTTCGGCTTCTTCGCCGAGGACGCGATCTTTGAATACCTTACCCGCCGAAAATGCTGGCACCTTAGTTTCGGGGATAACCATCTTTTCACCCGTGCGGGGATTGCGTCCTTCCCGTTCTTGGCGGATTCGAGGTTCAAAGGAACCAAAACCAACCAATGTAACCCGATCGCCCTCAGCTACCGCATCGATAATCACCTCGACGGCTGCGGAAATGACCGCCTCGACACTTTTCTTCGAGATCTCTGTCTTGCTTGCTACAGCATCCACCAATTCGCCTTTGTTCATTGCGGTTCCCGCCTTATTCCAAGGGATTTGACGCTGACAATACTACCGCAATGGTTGGTTTCGTCAAGTTTTTTGGCTTTTAATCTTCTGCCGTAGGACTGCCGTTCCCCATGCGATGCCGAAAATGCCAAGACCGCACAGCACAATGGTCGCCCCCGAAGGAGTATTGCCGTAGTAGCTGAGGTATAGTCCCACAACGGTGGCAATCACGCCGAGACAACTGCCAATCATCATCATCTGGTGCAAGGTTTTGACCCACAGGTAGGCGGCGATCGCCGGGGCTACGAGTAGGGAAATCACCAACACAACGCCCATAGTTTGCATACTGGCAATTACAGTCAGGGTGGTGCCGGTCATCAGCCCGGTTTCCAGCCAGCGCACAGGCAGACCCATGGCTTCGGCTGTCGTGCGATCAAAGGTGAGGAGGAGCAGTTGGTGGTAAAACAACACCACAGCAAGCAAGACAAGGGCCGCAATGATCAGCGATCGCCATACATCCGAACTGCTGACGGATAAAATGTCTCCGAATAGAAAACTATGCCAGTCGAGACGCAGGCGGAGTAGGGAAACCAGCATGACGCCAGCGGCAAAAAAGCCGGAGGAAAGCAGGGCCATGGCTGCATCAATGGGAATCTGGGCCTGCGATCGCACAAAGTAAATCGCTAGGGTGCTCAGCAGTCCTGAGGCTAGGGCCCCCCAAGTTAGCTCCTGATTTTGCCAAAAGGCAAGGGTGGCACCGGGCAGAATGGTATGGGTTAGGACGTCGCCAAGGAGGGTGAGGCGCTGCACAATTAGGTAGCTGCCAACAATTGGGCAAATCATTCCGGCGATCGCCGCAGCCACCAAGGCCCGCTGCATCAGTTCTAACTCTAGGGGCTTGAGCAACCATTCCAACATTGGGATCAGTAGGGGAGATTCTCACCTCAGCATAGCGGTTTCCCGTTAGGGCGCGTCACCCCATGCTGGAAGGCTTGCGGGATCAGTGATACCGCGCCCGTCAAATTCTACAGGCAGGGGCTGATGTTCTTGCTCTGAGAGCATCTGATAGCTAAATGATCACAGTGCATCCTGTTTTTATATAGATGTAAATAACTTGGTTAGAACGGGGTGCAGGGGGGAAACCCCTAGCTGGGGGCGCAGCCCCAAACCCCCTTTCCCTTCGATGTCCGAACCTACCCGAATATAGCTATAGCAGCCAAACCCATTCCTTGATTTTGGAAAGATATGCCCCTGCCTCCCAACGGCCGGCGATTATCTCGGCTTCTCGTCGATTGAATACGGTTGACCGAAGCGTGCCCCCGTTGCCCAAGTCTAGGACTGACCTACCTAACACTGTGTTAGGTGATTCAAGGGCAGGGCAATGGCGTTCCCTAACGCCCCGAAAGGTGTCAGGACTGGATGGTTCCAGCTAAGTTGTTACTAATCGTTATCCAGCTAACTTCCTATGGGTCTGCCTCATCCAAAATTTTCCAACGCTGATCGGGGAACAACCCTAGAGCTGTTAAAGAAATTAAAGCAGTGCCCCTGTCCTCGTCTTCGCGATCGCCTTGTGCGACTCAATATCGGCTTGATCAAAAAAGAGGTGTCCTATTGGTTGCGCCAGGGGGCAGAATCCTATGAGGACTTACTCCAGGTGGGGGCAATGGGACTGATGGCAGCAATTGACCGGTTTGAACCCGATCGCGGCTATGCCTTTAGCTCCTTCGCCGTGCGCCACATTCGAGGTGAGATTTTGCACTATCTGCGGGATAAAAGTACCACCCTCCGCATTCCCCGTCGTTGGCGGGAACTCAATCTCCAAGCGGTCAAGGTAAGTCAGGATTTGCGAGCAGCACTCCACCGCGAGCCCACTCAGAGGGAAATCGCCCATGCCCTTGGGGTCAGCCAGAGCGAATGGCACGAGGCACGCCTAGCCTATCAAAATCGCTGCCTCATGAGCCTCGACGCTCCTTTGCAATGCCATGAAGAAACTGCTACTTCCTTTGGTGATCTGCTTGCCGATCCCAAAGCGTGTCCTTGGCAACAGGTCGAGGAGACTTGGCAACTCCACGAGCGATCGCCCAGTTAGAGCAACGCACCCGCGAAATTTTGGAATATGTTTACCTAGAAGATCTGCCTCAGCGGGATGTGGCAGCAATGATGGGGCTGAGTGTGGTCACAGTTTCCCGTCAAGTCAAAAAAGGAATCACCACCCTGCGGGCGGCCATGATGGCCCAGGCATCCTAGCAGCTAGGTTCAAGGGCGATAAACCCCCGGTGCACCTGCGGACAAGGATAGGATAGATCTTCCGCTAAAAGAGAACCCGTGCCCAGCCCATGGGCGTGGATTGCAGGTAAGGTTGCGGCCAAATGTATGGCTCCGTGGCGGGCGATCGCCCCATCAATTGCCGTAGTGATCACCACAGAAAGTCCCTGTTTCAGAATTTCAGTTGCCGCCTCCCGCGCAACTAACAGCCCACCCAATTGCATCGGCTTAAGTACATAAATATCTGCTGCTCCCCAGGACAGAAGGGACTTCAGGGCAGTCAGGGAAGTCACCAGCTCGTCCGCTGCCACGGGCACCGCCGATCGCCACCGCACCTCAGCTAAATCCTCTCCCGTTGCCACGGGCTGCTCGATATATTCAATTCCCCATGGGGATAGTTCTGCACAATGGGCGATCGCTTCGGTCAAAGTCCACGCTCCGTTGGCATCAAGGCGTAGCTCCCCCCGCTCACCCAACCAGTCCCGAGTACCCCGTACCCTCTGCCGGTCTTGGGCAAAGTCGTGACCCACCTTTAGCTTGAAACAGCGATCGCCCTCCTCAAAACCCTGCTGCACCCGGGCTAGGGTTTCTGCCACCGTGCCCCCGCCCACCAATCGATTGACCGCTACTCGGGAAGCTACTGTCCCCTCTGAACCCGCCACCAAAGCTGCTAGGGAAACCTCTGCCCGTTGCGCTAAGAGGTTCAGTAGGGCAAGCTCTAACCCATGGCGAGTGGCCGGCGTATGATCACACCCCACCAGCCAAGAGGGCAGCTCTGCTAAGTCCGGCAACGTTCGCCCCACCCACTGGGACAATACCGTCCCTACCTGCGCCACCGTTTCCGCCCAAGACTCAGTGGTCAAAAACGGAGCTGCCTCCCCGTAGCCCACCGCCCCATCTTCGTCTTGGAGCGTAATCACTACCCCCCTGCGTTCGTGCCAAGTATGGCTAGCCGTTTTGAGGGGCGATCGCAACGGTAAAACGTAGGGATACCATCTTGCGAAAATGAGACGGGTCATAGATTTGAATAGAGTTCCTATGATAGAATGGCTTTCCGTGTCAAAAATAGGATGGTGCTATGAAAGTTGTAAGCTCACTTAAATCTGCCAAAACTCGCCACAAGGATTGCAAAGTAGTGCGCCGACGCGGCAAGCTCTATGTAATTTGTAAAACCAATCCCAAGTTTAAAGCCCGCCAAGGTTAGAACGCTAATTGTTCGCACAAGAGATGCAATAGAGTTAACGCAAAATTAGCGCACTGGTTCCATTTCCCTGAAATAGGTGATTTTGGTATTTCCCAGAAGATACTCTGCTGTGATGAGCAGAAGCGTAGCGTTTATGGTCAACTCAATCCTCGAAGAAACCCGCTCAAACGCTCAACATTCAGGACAAAGGCTGTATCTGGTTCGGCATCTACCCGGTAAATGGTGGGATCGCTAAGGTCGCCATCCTCCGGCAAGACAAAATATTGATATCGGTCAGCACATTGACCACCATATTCATCATCGCCCCCGTGAGACTCGCCAACGGCGATCGCTTGAGGACGGACAGACATCCACTTAATTTCATCCGAGTCGGACTCAAATAGCTAAAGTGAAATTGATGATGGGAGAGGTAGGCATCGGGCTCAGCGGACTCGAAGAAGCGCTGGGGTGAAAATTTTAGCCCCAAAAGGAGTTCCCGAATCGGCGGGCAGGGGGACACGCTCTAATGGTGCTCAATTCCCAAACATCTATATAGTTGAGCGATCAGTTGAGCGGTCATCAACGAACATGGCGTTACACATGAAATTTTACGCTCCAGATTGCCATCCTGAACCTAGGCAAACTCAAAGCCACCGTAATATAGCTGTAAATAACTTGGTTAGGACGGGGTGCAGCGGTGAAACCCTTGGCTGGGGGCGCAGCCCCCAACCCCCCCCTTTTCCTTCGATGTCCGAACCTACCCGAATGTAGCTATATTTCTCAGCATTCTCAAGACTACAAGTCAACACTAGTCCCCTGAACGCCTCACTGCTCCCACAGGTTCTAGGAGTCCTTCAACAGATTCGGCACTGCTCGACATCCTCCCGGAATGGTACGCCGCGTCTCCACTCCACCCCAAGCGCAGAGATATTGGCGCTGCTCCGGTGAAATTCCGACTGCCCCATTCAAGTCAACCCCCTCCACTACTGCCCCGGTTTGGGCCCCAGTCTTAAAGTTCGGTGTAACCGTCCGACTCCGGGGCGTTGCGGCATTTACGTCATCGCCATAGAAAAAGCACGCCCCTGTAAGATCGGCACCTCGAAAATTTGACATCAGGAGGATGGCACCGGTGAAGTCGGCCCCCGCCAAATTGCACCCCTCAAAATTGACCCGCGCCAAATTTGCTCCTGTAAAAACCGCCCGTCGCAAGTCCGTGTAGCTTAGATCCTTACCCGTTAACATGGAGCCGAGATTGATCACCCGCACACCCGATGCCAAATCCACCACATACCCCCCAGAGCCGTCAAGGATCGGCCGCCCCAGCATGCCATCCCGACGTAGGGGTGTCAGCAAATTGGCACTGGAGAGGAATCGAATCACCTTTGCCTTTCCTCCCGCATCAACGCTAGCTAGGAGTGCTGCGGTGCGGGCCTCGGCAATCACTCGCTCTAGCGGCCAGTCCTCCATTTGTCCCTCCTCGTCTAGGATAAGCTCGGAAATCCCTTGGAAGTAGGCGTCAATGGTTTGCTGCTGGGTGATGACATTCTGCTGTGTGGTCAGTTTCTCCGTGATTTCGTTTTGTCTTCCGGCGACCCAAACCGCCAAAATCGCAATCACCACCTGCCCCGCTGCCCCGATCGCCCCGGGTACGCCCTTTTCCCAGTCAAGTTTGGCCACCCACTCCCAAAACTTATTGTCGAATTTGGTGTAGCTACCGATCAGGAACAGTGTCATGAAGGTCAGGGCAGAAGCAAGTGTCACATCCCAATGAATTCCTAGGGGGGATTTACGGAAAATCGTGTAAAGGAAGGGGAGCAAAATCGGCAGGGTAAAAAGAGAGAAAATCAATGTGCCCGCTAGGATCAAATCCTCCCGCAGCAGTTCCACCCCAGCAAACGTCATACCGACGCCGCCAGTGGCAAAAAGCAATCCAAGTAGTCTGATCCGTGTGGACATGGCCTATCTCTTAAATGGCTGGGCAAGCACATTTTATCCCAAGAGTTCGCCGCAGTCCGAGAAAGAAAAAACCCTCCATCTGTTTCCAGAAGGAGAGCTGACGGCCTTCATACTATGGGTTTGATGCCATACCCCATTGCAGCCGAGCTAGCTGCAAATTAGGAGGTGGGCAAGCTGACCTTAAAGGCTTTGACCTCATTGGTCTTGGGCAGGGTCAAAACCAAAACACCATTTTGGTAATCAGCCTTGACCTCCTCGTTTTGTACCGGAGTGGGCAATTGAAACACCCGTTGGAACTTGCCATACTGGAGTTCACTCCAGAAATACTGACTGCCCTTCTCACTGTGGCGCTCAACGCAGCGTTCACCAGCAATAGAAACAGAGTTACGGGTGACTTGAATGTCGAGATCCTTAGGATTGACATCGGGAATTATGACCCGAAGCGTCAGAACGTCGCCGTCATCCCGCAGTTCACTTGCGGGCAACCATGACCGATCTTTTTCATCGGTGACTACTCCAGTGGCTTCACCGAGAAGACGATCCATTTGACGTCGCATGAGCTCAAGCTCTGGAAGAGACTGCCAACGAATCAGCATAACGAATTCCTCCTTTAACATCTGGTGTGCGAAGAACTTTGAATTGATGAACCCTTCAGTTCATGGTTCCATTATTGAAGTTCCGTCCTGCTGAGGGAAGTCTGGAGAACCGTTGACCTTGGTGGGGAAGACCGATCCTAGGTGATGTTCCTCCCTTGTTCCCCAATGGAGCAGCTCACGGATGGGTGAAGAAGTCGCCCCATAGCCCAAACCTTAACCTCAAGTAAAGCCAAGAGTGACCAGAGAGTCGTGGGGGTTCTCCCAACAGCGATTCAGGTTCGTAGTCTCCAACTCCAAGGGGCTGATCCAACGCTGATCAAACCTAGATGCATACCAATACGAAGGGTGCATTCCGATATTTTTGTGTGCTGCCCTTCCTTAGGTCATAATTAATGCCTATGCAGGATCAATTTTGGACTTGGCGCGATCGCCAGATTTGTTACTGGGCAGCCCAATCGGTGGCAGATGCTCCGGCCATGGTTTTGATCCATGGTTTTGGTGCTGGGCGATGGCACTGGCGCAAAAATATTTCTGACCTCAGTGCTTTCGGACGCATCTATGCCATTGACCTATTGGGGTTTGGTGGTTCGGATAAACCCCGTCCCACTCCCGAACTGCCCTACACCTTTGAGACCTGGGGGCAGCAAGTGGCGGACTTTCTGCGGGATGTCGTGCAATCTCCGGCAATTTTGGTGGGCAACTCCGTAGGCGCGATCGCGCCATGCAGACCGCTGTGATGGCACCGGAATGGGTACCTAGGGTGGTGCTTCTTAATTGCTCCCTGCGGTTGCTCCATGATCGCAAGCAGTCTGCGCTACCTTGGTATCGGCGATTCGGTTCCCGTTGGGTGCAGCAAGTGTTGGGTAACCGGGCGATCGCCCAAATCTTTTTCGACCAAATTCGGCAGCGGCGCAGCATCGGCAACATTCTGAATCAAGCCTATGCCCGCAAAGAAGCAATTACTGAAGAACTCATCGATCTCCTTCTGGCCCCAGCCCAAGACTCCGGTGCCGTGGATGTATTTATGGCGTTTGTCCGCTATTCCCAGGGGCCCACACCCGAGGACTTACTCGCCCAACTGCCCTGTCCTGCCACGATTTTGTGGGGTATTGCCGATCCTTGGGAGCCGATTGCCTTGGCTCAAGAATGGCAAAACTATCCCGCTGTCGAAGCGTTCATCCCCCTAGAGGGTGTGGGCCACTGCCCCCAAGATGAAGCTCCAGAATTGGTAAACCCTTACCTGAAGGCGGCGCTGGTTGCCTGTGATGCTGATCACGCAATCATCTGATGTGATTCACATAACCTAGGTGCCTTCCATCACCCGGACTAGCGTTCTCCCCCGACATAATAAGGTTACTAGCGACGTATCTATAACTTTCCGTTAGCTTCGGCTAACGGTTTTTTTATGGCTTCCCTTAGGAAACAAAGGGCTGTACCAACTTCCAAAATAAGTAAGGTACCCCGATCAACAACAGCGCGTAAATTACATAGGTCATCATGAAACTTTGTAGCAAAAATTACTCTACGAATTTTAGCACAAACTCTATAACTATAAAGTTGTATTTAGTCTTCCCAGGTCATATCCGATTTGAATGAGGGGCTGTATCACTTAGCGGTCAAATGCTCTTACGGTGAGAGGTTTAGCTCCTAGCCTGTGAAATTTGGTAGAGTCGGTCACGCCGATCCCGCAGGGCTGCTAGCTTGAATTGATGGTGCGCCCGAGGGGATTCGCGGTAATTCCTGGACTGATGGAACTTCTCAGTTCCGAATTCCATCCTGCTGGAATTGGACTAGAGATTAGGAGGACTGGGAGTTTTTTCTGATAACCTGGGAAAAATCGGAAAATGGTCTCTATGGGCGAACTTCAGCCTTTGGGTATTGTGGTGCAGGGCTCCCTCAGTGAGGGACTAGAGGTGCGTCTGCACGGCTCGGTTTCCGTTGAGGAACTGCGAGTAGGTAAGTTTTTAGTGGTGCAGGGGCGGCGATCGCGCTTTTTTTGTCTGCTCACGGATGTGATTCTCGGCACCGCTTCACCACGGATTATGGCCAATCCACCCGATCCGAGCGATACATTCTTCACGGAAGTTTTAGCGGGAACTGGCACCTATGGCACCGTTCACCTGACACCGATGCTGATGTTTGTGCCCGATAATCCCCTCGATTTACTCACCGAAGCACCCGCCAGGAAAGGTAAACGCAAGAAGGTTGAAGAACCTAGCACGGCCTATAGTCTGCTACCCGTTAAGACCGTTCCCCAGCACTTTAGTCAGGTATTTGATTCCTCAGAGCGGGATTTTCGGATTGTGTTTGGCTGGGAAGATGACCCCCACCGGCGAAATTTTGTGATCGGGCGACCCATAGATATGGAAGTGCCAGTGTGCTTGGATCTTGATCGCCTTGTAGAGCGCAGTAATGGCATTTTTGGTAAGTCAGGAACGGGTAAATCCTTTCTGGCGCGGCTGCTACTGTCAGGGATTATTCGCAAGCGAGCAGCGGTGAATCTGATTTTTGATATGCACTCAGAATACGGTTGGGAAGCGGCGACTGAGGGCAAGCAGTTCCATACGGTTAAAGGATTACGGCAGTTATTTCCCTCCCAAGTGCAGATTTACACCCTTGATCCGGATTCCACCAAGCGGCGGGGTGTGCGCGATGCCCAGGAGCTATACATCAGCTATGACCAAATTGATGTGGAAGATCTAATGCTGATTCGGGAGGAGCTTAACCTTTCGGAGGCCAGTTTAGAGAATGCGATCATCCTGCGGAATGAGTTTGGCAAAAATTGGATTACCCACCTGCTCGGTATGAACAATGGGGAAATTCAGGAGTTTTGTGAGCAGAAAATGGGGAATAAGTCTTCAATTATGGCGCTGCAACGGAAACTTACCCGCCTTGAAGACCTCAAATATCTGCAGGCCACCTGCCCAGAGAATTACATTGAACGAATTTTGCGGGCGATCGCCGCAGAGCAACATATTGTGATTGAGTTCGGCTCCCAGTCCAATCTTCTTTCCTACATGCTGGCGACAAATATCATTACTCGCCGCATTCACCATGCCTATGTGCGACAGGCGGAAAAGTTTATGCAGACTAAAAATGTGGGCGATCGCCGCCCCAACTGATGATCACCATCGAAGAAGCGCACCGATTTCTCGCTCCCATGACCGCTAAGCAGACCATTTTTGGTACGATCGCCCGGGAAATGCGGAAATATTTTGTGACGTTGCTGGTGGTCGATCAACGCCCCTCTGGAATTGATAATGAAGTCATGTCCCAGATTGGCACCCGGATCACGGCACTCCTGAATGACGAGAAGGATATCGAAGCGATTTTTACGGGTGTGGCAGGCAGTGGCGAACTGCGTTCCATTCTGGCGAAGCTCGATTCTAAACAGCAAGCTTTGGTGCTCGGCCATGCTGTACCTATGCCCGTCGTCGTCCAAACCCGTGCCTATGACGAGCAGTTCTATCGCGAAATTGGCGAGGCCGATTGGCAACAGATGCCCACTCAGGAGGTGCTCCGCCTAGCCGAAACCGCCCGGGCCGATCTGGGCTTTTGAGCCTTCACCTGAGGATTAGCGATCGCCTTGAGTTGACACACCTCCGGCTCTGTTAAAAATCGCCAGGCTCCGCAGGCTAAATCACCCAATTCCAAATGGGCGATCGCCACCCGAATGAGTCGCAGTGTCGGTAAGCCCACTGCCGCTGTCATCCGCCGCACCTGACGGTTTTTACCCTCATAGAGCGTTAGCGCCAGCCATGCGGTCGGCACAGTGAGACGATGGCGAATGGGGGGATTCCGAGGTGGTACTTGGGGCGTAATCACTGCTACCCCACAGGGCAAGGTGTGATAGTTCTGAATCGCTAATCCTCCGGCGGTCAAGCGGGCGATCGCCTCTGCCGTGGGTACGCCTTCGACCTGCGCCCAGTAACTACGGGGATGGCGAAAACGCGGATCACTCAGCCAGTGCTGCAGTTTGCCATCATCGGTTAACAGCATCAGCCCTTCGCTGTCCTGATCCAGCCGCCCGACGGGATATACCTCCGGCACCGGAATGAAATCCCTTAGGGTTGCATGCTCCGTCGCCCCAGCATCACCAAACTGACTCAATACCCCATAGGGTTTATGGAATAGCAGGTACGGCATCGCACTCGGTCACCAATAACAAACAAATCCTAACGCCCAAACCATAAAAAAACTGATGGGCACCTCGAAAAATCAAGGTCTTATTGAGAATCACGACGGTAGGAACAATGCTCCAGTGTCTCTCTAATCTCAACAAAGTAATTGCAATGTAATTACATAGAGCTACCCTGAAGCAAAAGCGGCATGATTTGTGCTTGCGTTATTATTACTTTTTATAAGCTATAGCTATATTCGGGTAGATTCGGACAACAAAAGCAAAGGGGGGCTGCGCCCCTAGCCAGCCCCTGCACCCCGTCCTAACCAAGTGATTTACAGCTATAACTCAAGACCTAACCAATGATTTGGCCGATGATTCAACGGATAGTTCCAAGAATGCCTGCTGGATCTGAACGTTTGAATTAGGATTGGACGAATCAAAGTAGATTAAACGAATTAAGGTCAAGGCAATTCAGCCCAGTTGAGGATGATCGACCTAATTTCAACTGAGACCTACGAAATTCAGGCTATCAAGGGCGGACATCATCTGCGGACATCATCTTAAGATGAATTTTGCACCGAATTGTCGAATCCGAGCCCTGACCAAAAATAGCTAACTCCGGAAACTAGGGTAAGCACCACTGCCAGCCAAAATATCACCATGGCATAGGGGAGAGGCAGCAATAAAGCCACCACGGCGGCAATCTGGGTAACCGTTTTGGCCTTGCCCCAAGGGTTGGCACCGGCCGAAGATTGACCACGCCACGCCGTGAGGAGCAATTCTCGCGCCAGAATCAGAAATACGCCCCAAGCTGGCACATCTCCCCATTGCACCAGCAGCAGCAGGGGACTCAGTACCAATAATTTATCCGTCAGGGGATCAAGGACCTTCCCTAAGTCAGATTCTTGGTTGAGGCGGCGGGCCAGATAGCCATCTACCCAGTCAGTGGCAGCGGCGATCGCAAAGATCCCTAGACCTATGTGCCGCTGGGCAGGGGTATTAGCGGACGTGACCAACCAAAAAACGGGAATCAGGAGCAGTCGCGATAGGGTGATCCAGGTGGGCAAGGTGATCCTATCCATGGCGATTACCATACTGCTGTTGGCGAAACTGTTGCGGTGAGGACTGAATTACAGGGGTATCATGAAGCCAAAGCCCTAAATGTTGATGCTGGGCTTGGGACTGGAGCTGGTCGTAGCCTTCACAACCTTTGTAAGGACCAGTATGGCTATAGGCAAGACCTTCGCGCACCAACTGCTCATTGACGTTGTGACCATCGGCGTAGACTTCCGCAAGATAGCGACCAAGGCGATCGCGGCGTTGTACCTTGAGCGAAAGGGGTTGTCCTTCTACTAAGCCCTTCAGCCGGCGGCGGGCCCGCTGCCCAAGGGGCTGCTTTAGCTCAGGTGCATCAATGCAGGCAAGCTGGACTTTGGTTTTGATCCCACCTTGAATAATGGTCAGATTATCGCCATCGTAGAATTTGACGGCAAATCGGCATGGGCGGTTGGCATCCAGCAAAAACATAGCAGCAGCCCAAGCAGCAACTTCCAGAAATTCTGTTTCCACGGGCTGTTTGGGATCAGCATTCGCGATATTATCAGGCTCAGCAACCGCAACATTATTTTAATCTTACGATTCGGTGAGGTCTTTATGGAAGCGCTGGTCATCGGCATTGGGGTGTTGGGTGTGGTGTTGGGGCTGGTGATCGCCTTTTTTGGCAGCAGAAACAAATTGCCAAACTCCAGCAAGAGCATGAAAGGGATCTGAGTCGCAGGATTCGTCAGCTAGAAGAACAGCACGAACAACGACTCAAGCAGCACATCGAATCCCTTCGCCCTGAACTTGGGTCACAGGAACCTCCTGCTCCTTCCCCCGACGTTGATCAACAGTTGCCAATCACCCATATTCTGCGTCGGTTAGAGCAACCCCAAGAACTGGCGATCGCAGAGCCGGAAGATCTCTCCACTTCCTGTGTTGATGCTCCGACCGAGACTTTGCCCACCCTAAAATTACCCCAAACAAATCAGCCAGCTTTGACCCAACCCAGCTTCGAGACTGAAATTTCGGCTGTGCTTCCATCCCAAGCCCCACCGGATTCAGATTGGGAAGGCTCAAACCTTGACCTTTCCCGGACAGAGTTGGAACCTGCCGGGTCACAAGAACCGATGGGTTTGGAAGCATCCCACGACGGGCGAGAAGTTCTAGCCGAAAACCTGAGTCAGAGTGACCCCGCTCCGGATGAACCCCTCCCATCCCGTCCATCTGCGGAGGAATGGGAGAGTTTGGAGGTGGGATCCGAACCCGAGTTCACCCAGTCAGGAGATGGGGTCTTGGCGGCGGACTGGCAATCAGTCGCTCCCTCTTTAGACGATTCGCCCGCCGTTGGACTTGAGGTTCCCGATGCTGTTCTCCTTGACGATGGGTCTGAGGGCATGGGCAATGATTTGGAACTAAGGATTCCCTCCCTTGATGTCACTTCCCTATCTTCGGCTCCAGTTGATGATTGGAATGAGTTTTCGGCATCTCAGCCAGCCCAGCTTGGCGGTGAAGTCCCGGCCCAGTTTCTTGTTCCCTCCCTAGATGAGACTTCCCTAACCGCGACATCAGTTGAAGAATTGGATGAATTTGCAGAACCTACAGAGGTACTGCATGAGGAGGCACCTGAAGCGACCATAATCGGGGGTGGAGATGAATGGTTGACTGAAGACTTGGCGGAACCGTTATCTTCCCTTGATGATGTTCCATTAGATCGTGAATTGGAACTCGCCAGTCAACCGGAGTTGACTGGGGAAGACCACGAAGAAAAGGGCGCAAGCGGATTTATTACCGATGAACAGGCGCGATCGCGCCATTGAACGGGGAACCAGAGCCCACATTGCCTGACATTGAGATGGTGACTGAACTGCGGGAGCTAAGCATCCACGAGCGCCCGACCCTAATCCAATCGCGATCATCCATGAAGGCGGAACCAACCCTACCGGATATTGAGATGGTGACCGAGCTGCGATCCGCGATTCGGTTCGATGAGCCGCCTGGAGAGTCCGAGCCGACCCTCCCCGATGTCGAACTATTAACGGAACTGCGGGAACGGGTCGAACTGGAGCCTGAGCCATCTCCAACTGTAGATGCGGGCGATCGCCCCCCCACGATTTCCCGACAACAGGAGTCAAAGCTACAAATCCTTGCCCGCTGGCAGACCCTCTGTCGTCGCAATCCCCAATTTTTAGATCGTCCAGCGATTATCCAGCGCCTAGGACAATTGAGCTGCGATCGCGATTCTGAAATTCGGCAACAGTCCCTGGCATTGCTGGGGCGAATTCCCAATGGGGACGTGCTGTCTTACCTCCTAGCCGCTTTGCGTCGGGATGCCCGCTCCCAAAAGGTGGCTGCCAAGGCCCTTTCCCAACTGCAAAACCTACCCGAGACTTCCCCATCCCGACCCCCAATGGTCTACCTTCGCCGCAGCCGCAAGGTAGTCTCTCTGTAGGATGGATCCCAGGTGAATTTTGTCCCTCCCCGCAGAGATCGCGGCTCCCTCTGGATGGATAGGCACCATTTGTGGGGTCTACCAGATGCGCCACGCCTCCCAGTCGAGGTTAAATATCGACGTTTCAGGAAAGGCAATGGGGTTGCCGCCTGCTACCAGGCGGCGCTGCAGGGCTTGCAACTGGGGCGACACCCGCGGCAAGTCAGCCACAAACTCATGGGGGCTAAGGCGATCGCGCAAACTCTGATCTGCCACCGCACCCGCCGCTATCCCCACTGACCACTCAAAGGAATGCACCCGATAGGCCGCCGCTGCCACGTAGCTAACGGCGATCGCCTTCCCAGCCACGAGCATGTTATCCACCCGTTGGGGAATCAGCGCTCTCAGGGGAATTTGGGCAGGGTAGGAAGGGGCATGGGCCCGCCGTACCTCCGGTCGTTCGATGTTTCCCGGCCGCTCCACGGGGTAATGCTTTAGACAGGGGTGAAAATCTATCTGGTAGTGGGAAATTCCCACCGCATCGGCATAAATCGTTGAACGCGTCCGCCGGGTGATGTCCATGGGTTGGCGATTTTCCCGAATGGCTTCGGTCATCTCCAATCCTGCCAGCGATCGCCACAAATTGCGGAACATCTCCGGTGATAACGTTTCCCGATAGTAGGGATCACGGTAGTCCACCCGGGAAATATCGATCTCATCGACACTAAAACCCCGATCATGTCCCCAACTGGGACGACCGATGATTCGCCGGGCTTCCCGAATGTAAGGATATTTAGATAGCCCATGCCCCGTTCCCATGGGCGCATCTACACCCTTTAAGAAGCGGTGATTGGGGTAGGGCTTCTTTTCCCCCGCTTGGGAATTGGTAGTGCCCGCTACGAGCCAGTAGTAAAAGCCCAGGGCCAGTTCTTCGCCGCTGCGGAGTGTCTCCAACCGTAAGCCGCCGCGCCAGCCTCCAGGAGCCAGTTCGCCCCGCTCCTGCAATTGTCCCCGGGTAAAAATCAAATTGTCCCGATTGGTACCAGGGCGATAGTCATTCCCCCAGACCCAGTTTTGCATCGAAATATCCCCCGGCTTGGGCAGGGTCACGCCAAACACCCGCTGACTGCTGCGTGGCACAGGGCTCCAGATGCGGCGATAGGTAAACACCACATTAAAATCCCCCAATCTGGGATTGGGGTCGTAGCCATAGTAGGGACTGTACCGCTCATAAAAGGGGGGCTTTTCCTGGGGTTGGGCTGTCTCCGTCTGCTCAAAGGCAAAGGTGTAGGTAAACCCTTGGGTGCAGTAGGGATCGCCATCCAGGGTTGGGGAGGAGGGATTACGGTGCGATCGCGGATCTAACCCCAACCGATAGGGCACATCCGCCAAGGCTACCAATTCTCCCGTTTCGGTGCTGTCAATGACCACCCAGCGATCACCCCGAGGACGAAAGCGCCACACCTGCTTAAGAAACCGTGGCGAGTCCCGCGGGTCGTAGGCCTCTGCCAAAATGACCGACAGCGGATAGTCCGAGATGGGCGGCATCTTAGGAGCCGCCCGGTGCTGAATTCCTAGGGCTCCGACAATCTGGCGGCGATCGCCTGAAAACGCCAGCTCCTTCACCACCGTATGGGGAAACCACCGTAGGGTCCCCCCCCCCCGTCTGGGCCGCCTCCGCCAACATGGCTGTCAAAATATGATGGGCATCACGGGGTAAAAAGCAGGAAACACTGACCCAGCAATCCCCCGGATTCAACAGTCCATAGAGGGACTCAATTCGCGATCGCAACTCGCGGTAGCCCTGGGCAAAAAATAACTGCGATCGCTGCTTGGCCCCCTCATCCAAAGCCGAAGTCCCCTGGGATGAGACCTGTCCGCCCACCCAGTCCGTTACCTCCGTCAGGCACACCGTTCGCCCCGCTCGCAGTGCTTCATAGGCCGCCGCCGTCCCCGCCATGCCCCCGCCCACAATCAGCAGATCACACTCCACTACCTGCTCCCCGCTCCGGGGAACTTCCGCCACTGCCAAGCCCCCAAACCCGAGCAGCCCGCCGAGGGTCATCACTCCCCCCCATACACGCCCTAGCCAGCGATTCATCTCCAGATCCCCTGCTCCATCAAAAAATATTCCTAAATACCGCCCGGTTCCGACACGCCCCGAATAATGCGCGACAGCTCCTGCTTTTCATCCACTGAAATTCGAGTCGGTGAGCCGCTGAGAATTCGCTCAAACCCTTGAAATGAATCCTTGATCTGGGCCCCCTGATCCGTAATCACATACTCCCGGATTCGATTGTCATGGCGTGACCCGCGCATCTTAAACACATTCACCGCCCGCGACATCTGCCCGCGAATTTCAACATATTGCAACAAAATTATAGTGTCCGTAATGGTCGAAATATGGGACTCCGTAATGGAATGGGAGCCCATGAATTGATCTGTGGTATTGGTAAATAATCCGGTGATTTCCTCCTGCTTGACATAGCCGGTCAAGCCAATCACAAACTGACGAAAGTTATTATTACTCACCCCCCGAGCCAAGGCTGACAGGGAGTCAATGGCGACTCGTGATGGCTTAAAGGTGGCAATCTCTGATTTGATTACCTGCAAGTGATCCTCTAGGCCAGAAGACTCGGGATAGACACAAATGATCTTGAGTAGACCGGAGCTCTCCCAGCGATCAAAGTCCGTCCCCCAAGAAGAAGCATTGCGGGTCAACTGTTGCCGCGATTCTTCATAGGCAAACAACACGGCCCGTTCTCCTGCTTCACAACCCGTCTCCAGAAACTTGCTCACCATCAAGGTTTTACCAGTGCCCGTCGCTCCCGTAATCAAAATAATTGAATCCCGGAAATAGCCGCCGCCACACATTTCATCAAGGGTACGAATTCCTGAGGAAACCCGCGTGTTGGAAGATTTTTGGGTCAGCCGCATTGCCCCCAGTGGAAAAATATTGATCCCCTTATCGGTCATCGTGAACGGAAACTCTCCCTTCATATGGGTTGTGCCACGCAGCTTAAGAATTTCTGTTGTTCGGTGCCGTCGCTCGCCTTCCAAGACATTTCGCATGATAATGACATTGTCGGAAACAAACTCTTCGACCCCAAAACGGGCCACGGGGCCGTATTCCAACTCTCGCTCTGTCGTCATTACCGTGGTAACCCCCAGGGACTTGAGACGGGCGACGAGGCGAAAAATTTCCCGCCGCACCAAGCCAAGGGATTCATACTGCTGAAATACCGCCGTAATAGAGTCAATGGAAATGCGCTTGGCTTTATATTTTAGAATTGCATACTGAATCCGTTCAATAAGAGCCGTCAGGTCAAAATCACCAACCACTTCCTGTCCCTCGGGGTCAGGGGAAGCATCTAAAATAAATAATTTGCCCTCATCAATTAGCTTCTGCAAATCCCAGTTAAAGCTATGGGCATTTTTGATGATATCCCTCGGCGATTCTTCAAAGGTGACAAAAATTCCCGGCTCATTGAGACTGACAATCCCGTTGTAGAGAAACTGAAGAGACAACAGGGTTTTACCCGTACCAGAAGTGCCGCTCACCAAGGTGGAGCGACCCATCGGCAATCCTCCATGGGTAATGTCATCAAGCCCTTCAATCAGGGTGCGTAGCTTTTGAACCCCCAGAAAAGATTGCTCCATTGGCGATTTAGTCATCGTCGTTTAACTCCTCAAACAGTAAATCTAAACCGATTAGCACCTTTTCACGATCGGAAAGGTCGCCAATAATCTTGCGCACAGGGGGGGGCAAAATTTTAGCTAGGGTGGGTGTGGCTAAGATTTTATCCTCCTCGGCTAACTGGGGGTTTTTAAGCACATCGATCACTTTAAGAGTGTACACGCCCTGAAATTCTTTCTCTAAGATGTCGTTCAGCGTTTTCAGTGCCCGAACCGAATTGGTAGTGTTGCCAGCGACGTAGAGTTTAAGGATGTAATTTTTGCGAATCAAGCTCATATTACTCTTCCCTCGGAATGGAACGGCGATACATTTCACACAGATGGGCAATGATATCAATCAAGGTGATCCGATAGTCTAAAAGAACCTCATCACTCCGTCCTTCAATGTGAAGGCGATGGGCGAATTCATCCATTAGTTCCATATGAATTTCTAGGACTTGGGACACCGAAATGTCTGTCCAGAAAGACAAATTGACAAATTCATCAATCGTTGAATTAAGGCATTCAGATTTTTCCTTGAAATATTCTAAAACGATAATTTCATAGGTTTGTTTTAGACTTTGCCGCGTTGCCTCCCGCTCCTCGGGGGACAGATACCGAAAGAATCGTTTAGGGTCACGTTTGTAGTACACACCTAGGTATCCTAGCCGCTCTCTAAGTTTACTGGCCAGCCGTTGCTGTTGTTTTTGCAGGGGTTCGGTGATGCTGGTATTGGGCAACTGCAAAAAGTTGGCGATCGCCTGTTCGATTTTTTGGGGCAGTTGGTGGAGCTGGTCACGGCCAATCCAAACAATAGGGTAGGGGGATGCCTCCCGCTCTCCGTGGAAATGGACGACCACTGTGGGGAGAAGCAAATACAGCTCCTTGAGTTGGTATAGCAAAACTTCAGGGTGGGGTTCCCAAATTAGAAGGCAGTCGGGGGGCGGCTCGGCGGCTTGAGTAATGGCATGGAGTTCATTGACGTTGCCCATGGGTTTGAAATGGTACTGGGCTGAATCCATGTGAGCAATGATGTTTTGCAGCTCGGCGATCGCCCCGAAGCAACAAATCGTAAGAGTGGAATTAGCGGTCACCGGACGGATTCACATTTTGTACCCATTGCTTATCTTATTCTGTATTTTCATTTCTGTCTGCAAATCCTGTGTGAAATTGTTTCCTCGGAGGTGCCGCCATGATGGAGTCTGTGGCCGAGCGAGATTTAACTCAAATTGTGCGCCAGACGGTTCCGGTGCTGGGGGTAACGGATGGGGTGGGGGATGCCATCTGCCGGTTGCGCCAGGGATGGGATTGTGCGGTGGTGGTGGACGGGCAGCAACGGCCTGTCGGTATTTTTGATGGCGGCTGTTTGTTGACAGGAATTGGGCAGGGGGCTGATTTTCTGGAGCAGCCCCTCGGTGCGGTGCCTTTGCGGGTGCTGCCCATGGTTCGGCTGCGAACGGGACTGGAGACGTTTATCCGCCAGATGAGTGGGGCGGACGGGGTGGATCGCTGGCTGGTGGTAGACGATGAGGGCGGTTTTGTGGGGCTAGTGGAGGTGTTGCCGCTGCGTCCAGCGACTAGTGGGGAGCAATATTTGTTTGCACTCTATGCCCTCTTGGAGCAGTTTCCC
>JAAUUH010000058.1 GCA_012031145.1 Oscillatoriales cyanobacterium SM2_2_1
GGAATGGACATCGAATCGTCGAACCGCACATCTAAATTAACTTCCGTCAGTGCTCAAACGCCTTACGGCATCAGAGGAATGGACATGGGGAGTCGAACCACCTTGGTGGGGACACCATACCGATGCTCAACGCCTTACGGCATCAGAGGAATGGACATGGCGTCACCTAGATCGCTTGCAGAGCAAGGCATTGTAGGCAAAGCTGCATGAACATCCTAAACTTAGCACGGATAGTATAGCTATAACGCACAAAACCACACACCGCCACCCAAGAAAGCAGACTAGGACTTTGATTGAGAACATGCAAGCACCTACTCACGCTTTCCATGGCAGAAACCAAGACAGCGAAAAGGGTTTAGCCCTTTGCAGTAAGTTTATCGTTAACACACATAGAGGTGCATGTCAGACGATTTTGAAGACATCAACTGGTGGGCTCCATACCTCAGGGGAATTACAAGACATCACCCTTTCTACACAACGGTTGCACAAACCAACTATCAACAGACTATCTTCCTCACTAAGGATTTTAGCCAACTGCCAGCGCAACTTTTCGCGATCGCGCATAGTCAAAGGGCATCGAAAAATAGAAAACTGTAATCGTTCGCCATACCCCTGAAGCAGTTTATAGGCTTTCCGCCAGCGTTTTGCATCGCGGATGTCGTAGCAGACCAAGTACCAATTTTTTGACTCAGCCATAGCTACCTCACTGCAATTTGGGCGAACAGATTGCCCTCACCATTCCAGGTTTTTTCTAATAAACGCACCTCTAGTTCTAACAAACGGCGATAGGTTAACGAATATTTTGTGACCGGATGCTTCCAAGACTCTTGCTTGCGAGACTCATAGATCTTGATAAATTTCTTGCGCCCAGAATCATTGAGCCAAACTGCTTCCCCCCGCCGTTCAAAATCTTCTAGCACATGCCATTGTCCACGATTTAGTGATGCCACAACTGGCATGTCAATAAGGGGCACCCGAAAAATTTCCATCAGATCTAGGGCTAAGGGTGGTGCTTGGGTGCGAGGCTGATGATAGAACCCCAACGCAGGTTCTAAACCAACCGCAAGGATCGCATTCATGACATCCTTAAGCAGCAGCGCATAACCAAAACTCAGCAACGAATTGCAACAATCTTTAGGTGGACGACGATTCCGCCCAGTAAACTGTAATTCCACTGGCAAATCAGAACTTAGCAAATAGGGGAACGCCGAAAAATAAAGTGCTGCCATGTTCCCCTCCATTCCTAAAAGAGAAGCAAGAGATTTAGCCCCACTCACCTGTTTTAGCATGACCTTGAGTTGATAAATGGCAGACCTGATAGCCTCATGCTTCTTACTCCGAGCCGATCGCATCAAAAACTTGCGTTGGGACTGCCCGCGACAAGTTACCAACTGTTTGGAAAGTTCTAGAGCCATCTTTTCATCACTCAGCGCAGAAAACTGTCGAATCCGGCGATGAATACTACCCTGGCGGCTATCAAAACTGCCCACATATCTACCACCACCGGAAATGAAATGGACACCGATTTCTCGATCTGCACAAAAATGCAATGCCTGTGTTGAAATCTGTGAAAAGCTATGTAGAACCACCTGTCCGGTTTGCTGAACCGGCAGCAACTCAACAGGCTGATCCCGGCGAGTGATTTTGAGCTGATCGCCAGTGCGTCCCACACTAGCACCCGGCTCTAAAACATGGATAATCGGGCGATCGTCGTCCTCTGGAAACAGGCGAATCGGCTTCCATTCCTTATCATGATTTAATCTTGCTTCCTCTGGCAGACAGACAGGCGCAAGGGAACAGCGGGCACAAAGCCTTTCGTTGGTGGTAACGGGTGGTCTGAGGGGAGAATTTTTTAGCTCATTAGCACGGGCGATCGCCTCTCTCACTTTTTCTTTGCCCTCTTCATCCACCGGCACTTTCACCAGCACATTATCTGCATGGTAGCGAATCCTACCTTCGGGGATAGAAATACCCAAACTCATTTCCAACAGATAGGCATAGGCCAGAATTTGTAGGCGATCGCTTTCCCAAGCCTCTGGCTTATTTTGAGCATCCCTTGCCGACTTGCCCCGCTTGTACTCGTAGGGGATTACCCGCCCATCCCGTTCTCTGAGGGCATCCACCTTCCCCCGCAATCCCAATTCATCCGATTCTAAAAAAAGCTCTTCCCACTCTTCTCCCTCCTGCTTTTCTAGCTCGGCATGGAGCCTTCGCCCTGCAAACACTTCAGGATTTTGGGTGTAGAGTTCTTCTACTTCTTCAAGATAGAATAATCTTTCACAATAAGCCAACGCATGGAGCGCCGACACCCGAATCGTTTCCACATCCCTTGACCAATCAACAGCGTACATAGCCCGTCTCCTAATGAATAAAGTTTATGCAACGCCTGATGGCATCAAAGGAAAAGCTTTGACGAACTAGTCTGATAATTCTTGAAAAAATACCAACAAATTGGAGCGAATCTTTGTACAAATCTTTTTTTCAAGCCACTCTTGAATTGTCCCTTGCATACAACTCCTTCCCATAATCGATCGCCATTCTTACCAATGGATCAAACTGCTCATATCTCCAGACTATTTCATCAGGGCTTCTCACAATAATATCAATAGGAATTTCACCCCTGACTTCTTTACGAATTTCCAGAACCTGATGAATTCTTCTGCCTAGGTAATTCATAATCACTAAAAAATCGAGATCGGAATCTTGATCAGGCTCACCATAGGCATAGGAACCAAATAGGATAATTTTTTCAGGTTGAAACTTCTCAGCTATCTGTTGAGCTAGGTCTTGAAGTTGGCGATCGCTGATTAAATTTGATGTCATACGGTATCTAGGATGGTAAATCTACTTTATCGTACAGGTCAGCTACAGTGATTTCTAGGGCGATCGTTTGGAGCGAGAGTGTCGCTTGAGGTTGGGTGTATTCCTTCAATAGCCACTGATTTTCAGCTTGCTTGGTGTAGTGCATCACTTCCACTCGATCCTGTTCTAGCAAAAGATATTCACAGAAAGTAGCGATCGTGCGATAGGCGGCAAACTTCTCACCACAGTCATTACCCCTAGTGGAGTCCGACAATACTTCCGCGATCAGCAAAGGATTGACTACCGTATCCTGTCTGCCTTCCTCCAATTGTAACGGCTCCGCTATCACCATCACATCTGGATAGGTATATATCTGGCGATCGGGAATCCACAGGCGTTGATCGGTGACAAACGCACGATAGGGTTTGCGCTTTAGGGCATAGTTGAGAACTGTTGCCAAATTCAGAACAATCATATTGTGATTGGGTTTGCCTCCGGTCATCTCGCTAATTTCTCCATTTTTATACTCATGGCGTAGGTGCGATCGCACTTCTGTTTCCAAATACTCTTGGGGTGAGATAGTCTTTTCTGGAACTTCTAACATTAGATTTACCTCCTATTTGATTATCTAGATTTGACTAGGTCTTTTAGGTGTCCATGTCCATGCTGATCCTGGCGGTTCAATCGATGGCTCAGCTATTGGCGCAAATAGATAACTTGTGGTTTTACTGTTATCAAGGCGATCAATTCCGACTGTCAACCTTTGCGATCGGTTCCTTGGCGCAGAATCAATTTCCATCTTTTCGTACCAATGGGTTAGCGGGGGACTGTCGATAATGTCAATGCGATCGAATAGAAAGTTATTGTCACCAGCAAAGGGCAAACCATAGCGTTGAACATTGAACTCACCCCGCAAAGCCTGACTAATGCGATCAAATAAATTCTCAAACTCCTGAATACCAATAATTACATCCAGTCCAACTAACACTTCCCTACGCACAGGTGTAATCCAAAATTTTGCCCCCTTAGCTAAAGGCTTTAAGGTATCTTTTCCTGAATTACCAACAGGATAGCTATGAAGTTGCTGATAGAGCGTACATACTTCACAATTTGAGCCATCCACAGCCCCGATCGCCAACTGCAAATGGGGAATATCTGCACGAATCTGAGTCGTGGGTTGCTCCAAACCAGTTCGCATCTCAATCCCAGCAAGGTTTAACACCAAACCCAAAGCAGCCGAAGGTGGCATGATCGGCATCGTTGTTCGATATACACCAGCTTGAAAGCCACGATAAGCCGCAAACGGCGCTTGCACACGCAACCACATACAATTCATGGCGTTCTCCTATCCTAAAAATTCATTAGCAAGATCCGCTAACAACTTTTGGGGATTTTCGTAAAGTTTTGCACCCGCAGATTGATACCCTTGGCGTTCTTCTGCCTTCATATTACGAACAATCTCACCACCAATCCAAAATTCACCAGCAGGTAGATCGTCAGATTTCAAGCGTGACAACTCAGGAAAATTCCCATTTTCATCAAATCCATAGGTATTGAAACCAGCGACAAGGCAAGGGGTAAGCCGAGCCACAATGCTCTTAGGAGCCATTTCATAATAACTGCGAGCATGACCGCCTGCGACATCAGAAAGCTCACCAATTGCCTTGATTAAAGCCTTGACCCAATCACGCTGATCTTTGCAGTCGTTGTAAGCAAGCGCAAAAGGATATTGGTAGGCAGTGTGGGAAATTTCACGCAGTAAAAGTGCTGAAGTTGATGAATTTCTCCAGGGGCTATTGCCTGCATTTAGTGGGGATTGGTGAAAAGTGGCATCAAACCTGTACTGATTCAATGCAACTGCCATATTCATCCGCAAAATGCTATCGCGCTTAGGCGGAAGCCCTTTATTCTTTTTAATCGCATCAGTGTCAGTAACCATGAAACCGAAAATAAAATCATCTGCAAACTTGCTGGCATTGGGAAATTCTTGAAACTCGACCGCCAGTTGGTCTTGGTCATGCAAGCGTTTACGGTTAGATGGCACACCTGCTTTGATCAACATCTCTCGCAAAGCATTCCGCATCGATTCAGGGCTGATTACCGTGTATTCCTTCTTGTCCTTGACGATTTTCTGCAACACAGTACGATTTTCTTCACTCTCGCCACGATAGTTAGAGCTTGGGGCGGCATAGGTGAGAACGGTAGCAAATAGATTCTTATTAGACATGATATTTTTTCCTGTAGTTAATTGAATAGAAAGTTAGCCGTTAGCGGATAAAGCAAGCATGGTCAAGGTACGAATTTTGTCGGTATCCTCATAGAGATCGCGGGTGAGTTTCTCGAAGCTGTCTTCACTCATGTGTTGAGATACTGAGCAAATAGTAGAAGCAAAGTAATTGATAAAGTCCATCTTCTCAGTACGACTGCGAACATCCAAGAAGGCAGATTTGGCGATTTTTGCCTTTTTCTCTCGATACTCGCTTTCTCTTGGCGTGCCTTGAACCTCTTTCCACTTGAGTTGATATTTCCCCTCAAGCTTGCTAAACACATAGGATTTGACCAAACGCAATACCAGTTTTTCACAGGAATACTCAAGGGAGGTTCCTTCACGATCGTTTTTATCAGCTTCTTCAGACATATTTTCTACCTCATATTTGAACGATTCGCGAACATCATGACAGAAATAATCATTTCCCATCGTCAGTTCGTAGGGAATGGTACATAGGAGTGCATCAAACCCTATGTACCAATCTTTATTACTCACCAGATTGAGCAATCTTTGACGGCGAAATGTGCGGTGCCATAGACTTTCTCGGATTTCTCGATACTTATCAATCCATTCTTGTGTAGGTGAATCGAGTCGAGCCGAGCCGAGAATCCGCACATTGTTTCCTTTCTTTTCGGTGTGAATAACATCTACACCCATCACCAGATCGCTAATACTAGACTCTGAGCGAGAAATACGATCGCGCAATCTAGCCATCATATCTAATGCGCCTTCGACTGCAAGATCAACCACAGCATCGCGGGGACGATAGCCAGTAACTTCATTTCCACGTTCCTTCAATAGTCCAAGAAATTCATCACAGAATATTTTAAGGTTAGCAATATCAGGAATGGCGATCGCATAGCCGACAAATTCGCGTTTGCCTTCGTTATCAATCACCGCAGGAACATAGATTGATGCCGCAAACACCCAAAAATGCAAGAGGAACTGATACCTAGCCCGATCTTTAAATGGCACATTCTCAGGATTGCTGGCTTGCGCTCCGATGTAGTAGGTACTAGGCAATTCGACTGTAAACTCCGCAGGTTGCTGTAGCTCTCTCCAAGCTTCATCAGCATCATCAGTATAGTTGCCATTAGCTCTAGACTCGTAGGGCGATCGTGTAGTTTGTAAACCGCGCAAAATGCTCCACAGAAAATCCCGCCAAAGTTTAATCCACTTACCGCGATCGCCTTCAGGATCGGCATCAGCAATATATGCACCTTCGGGGACAACCAGTTGATAGATGTAAACTTTTTTCTTAATGGGTTTACCCTTTTATCTACATCATCTTTTTCTTCTTCTCGCAAATAAGGAATTATTTTCTTAGTGCGCGTATTCTTCAGAACTTTCTCTCTTTCTTGTTCTTCCCAACTAGCACCATAGACCTCATTAAAAAGAGCTTGCAAACCTAGCTGATTGAGTCGTAAAGTAACCGAGCGATCGCTTAAATTCTCGATCTCACAAATCGCTGTGCCATCTTGTTTCCATTCTTCAAAACGCTGTAGCCAACGCACCATCAAAACCAGACCCGCAAGACCAGCGCGATGCTGAGAGGATGGTAGTTCTGCGAGATTGTAGGTGAGTTCTAAAGTGTCAATTACTTGCGTTGTCTTTTTCGTTCGTGCCATTTTGTATCCCCTAATTTGTTACTGACATAGAATCAACCATCTGCAATGCCAGTTCTTGGAGCCGGTGCTCCCCGTAGCATTCCTTCGGTACTCAAATCTTCATCAATTTCTTCCCAATGGATACCATAGCCCCCACCGCACACCTGCCAATTTGCTCTTTGAGCAGGGGTGGCATTCAGTAATTTGGGATACCACACCAAAGGCACTGTAATTGTTCTGCCATCTGCCAAATCAACACTGATAGTGTCACCTGTAAAGTGGACTTGCTTGACTCTTTCATCTGCTCGTATCGCCAAAATACCCATACCATTTCTCCAATAATAGTTTTTGATTGTTTTGCGAAATTTCTTGTAGCTTCCGTAGTTCCCTCGCACTAAAACCTAGGTTGCGTGCCAAGCTAATAGGCTCTAACCAGAATTTAGCTGATAAATTATCTCGATCGATATGTACATGAGGTGGTTCGTTTGGTTCATGGCTGTAGAAGTAAAATCGGTAGGCATTGATGCGCAGAACAGTTGGCATAGTTTTGATTAAAGTTCGACCTCCTCTAAATTTTTAGTTGAAAATCCCGATCGCACATCATAATTACTCTCCCATTGAGCAATACCTAAATATTTCGGCAACCAACTCGGTTTAGTATCATCGAACCGTTTTACCTTTACACCTTGGTGTGGAACATTGATAATAAAACCGTCATAGGTTTCTTTCTTGGGTTTGGATTCTATACGCCTTTTAACTTCATCAAGATCACGATCGAGAATACAAGGCATTGCATATTCCTCAGTATCGCGAAAACTTCCCATCGTGGCAAAGTATCCGCTATCCAAAAATCGGTTTGAGCCATCAGATTTCCGTTCTTCATTGGCAAACTTTTCTAGAGCCTCAGATAATTGCTTTTGACTGATACCTCCTTGCCCTAGTTCGTCTAAGAATTCTTGAACTTTTTTAACTTCTTCGGGTTTGTAGGGCTTCTCCTTCGGAGGCTTGTAAATATGCAAGGCAGCTCGAAAATCTTCTCCTCTAGCTAAATGTCGGTTCGCCCGCCCAAAACGCTGGACTAACGAAGAAATTGGGGCAAATTCGGTGATCAAAACATCGGTATCCAAATCCAGAGACATTTCACATACCTGTGTAGTTACGGCGATCGCTGATTGTCGCTCTCCATCTTTTTGAAAGGCAAAGGCTTTAACTGTATCTGCATGGACTTTCTGGCGATCGCACAATCTAAACCGACTGTGATAAGTCAAAACTTCGACCTTTAATTCATCAGCAAGTCTCTTAGAAATTGCCAAACAGCGATCAACCGTATTTACCACCCATAAAACCCTTTCATTTTTTCTATAAGCATCAATAGCTTTTGTAAACGCTTCATCAAAACCAGTCACAGGCAAAATTTGATAGCGTGGATGATTTTCTTTTTCTTCAAGATCTTCCAGACTTTTGCGATCGCTTTCTGTCGGATAAACCTGTAAGCGCAGATCCATAAGTTGTTTGCGCCGCGACGGTGGCAAAGTCGCTGTCATACATAAAACAGGAATATCAAAATGCTTGAGGAAAGCGATCAGACTGTCAAACATTTTGCGATCAAAGCTGTGAATTTCGTCAATAATCAGAACGCTATCAGCTAAGGCTGGTAACAGGCATATGCCGCCATAGCTATGCTCCATAAAACCGAGAAATTGATCGACCGTAGCACTAAAATATCGCCGTGACCAAAAGCCGAGAGAGAATAGGCGATCATCGGTTGTAAAGTCCTTTTCCTTCATAGAGTCAGGCGGATTATCTGCCATTGCCTCTAGTTCGTAACGCGCCGTACCAGTTACCAAAGCAGCATCCGCCTCAGGTGCCCAACTCACATAATCCTTAAAACCTTCCGTAGCCGTGCCGCGTGTGGGATACAGAAAAATCACTTTGCCTACTTTGTAATGTTTAACCTGTTCTTCCGCCCATTTCCAAGCCGCAAGAGTTTTACCTGCACCACAAGCCGCCAAAAGCAAAACCCGTGATCCTTGCTGGGCAGCTAACTTTTGAAAATTATGAAGCAACTGAGTCTGAAGTATCAAAATTTGCTCTTTACTGTACTTCTCCCGAAAATTTCTGAGGTCAAATTCTTTGTTTTCTTGCCTTGCCTTAATCTTGCCAAGAATGGGAGTAATAATTGAGTCAAAAACTTCTGTTTCAGTTACTTGTGAACTATGCACAACCTCATTAATCCATTCATCAATAGTTTTCCTAATGCGATCCTCTTCTCTGACAATACCAGAAGCCACCGCATCAGCCGCAATTAGTCCAGCCTTTACCGCTAAAAGTAAATTTCGCCGACTATCAGAAATTTCACGCATCAGATTTCTTGCAGTCTTCATTCCTTCATTCCAAGCTTGCTCCCATTGGGAGTTTTGGGAAAAGCTGGAAATATTCAAATTAGGAGGTTGGTCAAGATTAGCGATTTCCGCAATTTCCTTTAAAGTGTTTCTTACTTCGGTGTGAAGCAAATAAAGCTGAACTGGTTTATTGCGAGTACCTTTGCGAGGACTCCCCCATTGATGATCGCCTTTTTCCGCCGCCTTCAAATGATGACATAACACAGCCGCCGTAATCACCTCAACATCTAAAGGTTGATGATTCAACCAAGCGCGTACTTGAGGTAAATGCAAAATCAAAGCACTGATATGTTCGTGCCTAAAAGTTTGTTCGCACCCTCCTGACACAGCCCTATAAAATTCCTCATTTGCCTTGCCGATGTCGTGAAACAATGCTGCAACACGCAAATTCATGAGAAATTTCTGCTGTTCTGCTTCACTAGCCAATCTGAAAAAACGACACCAATTTTGTCCCCAACGACCATCTAAACGAAAAATTTGACGAGCAGATTTTGCGGTATCGAATAAATGCTCTTGTAAGGTGATAGTGCGATCGCCTTTTGTGCTTTTGGCTAATAGTTTCTCTGGTAAATTCGCCATTACTTAAATCTTCCTCATTGGTACAAATACACCACAGCCCATACGATGCTTACCGCCCAAACCAAAAACTTGCAACTTAATTGAGTCCTCTTCACTTAAACCCGAAACTTCAAGCCCAAAACCCACGACAGAATAAGTTTTAATCTTGAGCGTCTTACGGTCTGGTTTACCCTCAACATCCAAAGGCATGATCGCTTCTCCGACAATGCCCAAGGCTTCTAACTGTGATCGCGCTGCCGCCAAAAAGCTCTCAGGTTCTTGATGATTTTTGATTGTGACAATGCGAGCGCGTAACCTATCCGCAGGACGCAGCATAAAAATCTGAGGAATCCCCAATCTAATCGAATGCGATCCAATACTTAACTGTTTTCCTGCAAGGTGATAGACCATCGGCATACACTCATAGGGCAGTCGCATTCGCAAATGCGATCGCTCCGTCAAAAAAATCTTGCCCTGTCGATCTGGGATTCCTGCGATGGTCAAAATACTGATTCCTTCTTGCTCATGAACTTGAGGGGCTAGATGGGCGATCGCACTATACAAACCATAACCATGATCGGCTGGTAAGGATTGTCCCGTAACGCTAAAGCAAAGCTCGATATAAATTTCACTTGCTAATTCATTACTTATTTCTTTATGAGTAGCTAACATTACATTTCTCCATAATTGCGATAAAGCATAGCAATCTCATCTTTCAGCATTTGCACCAATTCAGGTGGCGCGATCGCCTTAGCACCCTTACCATAAAATAAAATCCATCGTTTTACTTCAGCCAAGCCCCTCACAACAAAGTGCAAAATAAGAGAGCCGTCATCATTTTCATCGATCTGTTGAGTCGGATGCCAGCGTCGTTCGCGAATAAATGGTGCAGTCGCCGCATCAAACTCAATAGAAATTTGGGCTGGAATTCCACCTACCTCATGCTGAAAAGCCATTGCAAAATGTTCTTTGGCATCAAAAGTTGGATCGATTTCAAAAGTAAGATCAAGAACTTCAATAGACTTTATGCGATCAACCCGAAACCAGCGATTTTCTTGTCGTAAGTGACAAAAGCCCGTCACATAGGGATTCGACCGCGAAAAATGTAGAACATAGGGATCGAATTGGCGATCAGAATATGCATTGCGTCCAGCCGTGTAGTAGGTCATTTGAACCCTTTGTTTTTGTTGGCAAGCGAACTCTAACTTCTGCCAAATATCAGGGTCGAGATTTAACTCGCCCCCCTCCCGAATCACAACTCGCTCATTTGCTAGGCCTTCCAGATCGACCCAAGTTTGCTCAGGAATACGCCGGCTCAACTGCTCGATCGCTGACTTCAACTCAGGCTCATAGGCTGAACCTGCATAGGATTGCAGCATCCTTGCCCCCAATGTCAAAGCAAAAAGCTCGCCTTTAGTGAGGGGAATGGTATCTAATCGCCATTTCGGATCGCTGTAGTAATAGCCTTTCTCGCGATCAGATTCAATAGGAGCACGAAAGCGATCGCGCAGAAGGTCAAGGTCGTAATGAACGGTTCGTTCGCTGACCTCGAGATGTGCTGCCAAGGTGCTTGCAGTATGTCGCTCACCGCTGCGGAGCAGTTGGTCAAGGTTAAGGAGTCGTTCTAGCTTCCTGTCCATCGTTGCTCAAAAATGCATGATTCAATGCTACGACCCAGTGCCTGCAAAAATCTTGCAGTCTTAGAAACCGTTAGCGCAATATTGGCGAATTATGTCTTTGGTTAGGGTTTGATGCATTTTCTTCCTGTGGCGGCAATTCCCCACAACCACGGCATCCTCAAACCTAAAGTCATCCCCTTGGTGCCCAATTACGATAGGATCGCCCCATCTGTATTGGGATTTCCATGGCCAACCTTCTTGCCCAGTCACCGAGTCTCTATTTGCGCAAGCACGCCGATAACCCGATTAATTGGCATCCCTGGAATAATGAAACGATTGCCAAGGCGCGATCGCAGGATCGAGTTATTTTCTTGTCCGTGGGCTATTCTAGCTGTCACTGGTGCACCGTAATGGAACAGGAGGCATTTTCGGACACAGTAATTGCCGATTTCATGAATGCTCACTTCATTCCGGTCAAGGTGGATCGGGAGGAGCGCCCAGATTTAGACAGCATTTATATGCAGGCAGCGCAGATTATGGGGGAACAGGGGGGGTGGCCGCTGAATTTGTTCCTCACCCCAGAGGACTTAGTGCCATTTTTTGTGGGTACCTACTTTCCAATTGAGCCGCGCCATGGACGTCCGGGGTTTCTACGGGTCTTGCAGTCGCTTCATCAGGTTTATCAGGAGAAGCGGGCGGAGTTGCGGGAATATCAGCAACAAATTCGGTTGAATTTAGAAGGGATTAACCGGTTTCAGCCCTTGACAGTGGTTGACCCCAAGGTCTTACCGAGCGGGGCAACGCGCTGCGCCGAGGTGTTGCAGGAGCGGGCAACGGGAACCTGTTTTCCGATGATTCCCTATGCCCAGCTCATGGTGCAGTTGGGGCGGGGTGACGGGGAGTCGGCGGCTGAGTTTATGTCCCTGGCACGGCAACGGGGCTATCAGTTGGTGTTGGGGGGCATCTTTGACCATGTGGCGGGGGGCTGGCATCGCTACACCGTAGATCCCCAGTGGACGGTGCCCCACTTTGAAAAAATGCTCTACGATAATGGGCTGATTGTGGAGTTTCTATCATCCCTGTGGTTGGCGGGGGTGCGGGAGCCTGCCTTTGCCCGGGCGATCGCCCAGACAGCGACATGGCTGCAGCGGGAGATGCTAACGGCGGATGGGTGTTTTTATGCTTCCCAGGATGCTGACAGTGAGGGGAAGGAAGGCAAGTTTTGGGTCTGGAGCTTTGCGGAGCTGAAGCGGTTGCTGCCGGAGGCGGAATTGCTGGCGATGCAGGAAGCGTTTGCGATTTCGTCCCAGGGGAATTTTGAGGGACTGAATGTGTTGCGGCGACGGCAGTTGGGGAGTTTAGACCCATTGGTGGAGCGGGGATTAGAGCGGTTGTTTCAGCAGCGCTATGGGGCTCATTCTCGGCCCTCCGATGCTTTTCCCGTGGCGCGCCACGCTCAGGATGTCCGATCCATTCAGTGGCCAGGGCGGGTGCCACCGGTAACAGATACGAAGGTGATTGTGTCTTGGAATGCGCTGATGGTTTCGGGGTTGGCGACCGCTTACCGCGCCTTCGGGGAGCCTCTCTACTTGCAGTTGGCCAAGGGGGCAATGGCATTTATTTGGCAGACCCAGCGGCGCGATCGCCTCTATCGCCTCAATTATGAGGGCACAGTCAGTGTGCCAGCCCAGGCAGAGGACTATGCCTTGACGATCAAGGCGCTGCTGGACTTGGCTGTGGTGGAGCCGGAGGCCGAATATGGGGTCTGGGCGGCAGCACTGCAAAAGGAATTCGATACCTATTGCTGGGATCGGGTGGGCGGCGGGTACTACACGGCGGCGGATGACCAGACGGAGCATCTGTTGCTGCGGGAACGGTGCTATCAAGACGGGGCAGTGCCGTCGGCCAATGGGGTGGCGATCGCCAATTTGGTGCGGTTGTTTTTGATTACGGAGTCCCTAGATTACCTGGATCAGGCGGAGCTGACCCTCAACGGATTTGCCCAGGCCTATACCCACAGTCCGGTGGCGTGCCCAAGCCTGTTATCAGCCTTGGATTGGTTTCTTAACCACACGTTGATCCGGCTAGATGCCCGTGAGTTAGGGTGGTGGCAACAACAGTTTTTAGCGGTTTCCATGGTGCAGGTGCTGCCGATGACGGCGGAACTAGCAGGGATGGTGTGTCGTGGCTTTGCCTGTCAGGCACCTGCGAAGTCTCGGGCGGAGTTGATCACCCAGTGGCGGCTCTCCCAAGACCGCAGCGGAGGGGGAGCGTGAATATTGCCTACTTGGGCGGGGTCGGTTCCTACTCGGAGTTGGCACTCCATGCCTATTTGGCGACGGCATCCGAGGATGATGGATCACAGCTCTGCGCCTACCCTACCATTCCCCAAGTCCTGCAGGCACTGCGGCAACAACAGGTCTCTCGGGCGATCGTGCCGGTGGAGAATTCGGTACAGGGGGGGGTGACCCTGGCCCTAGATAGCCTTTGGGAACTGGCTCCGCTCTATGTTTGGCGGGCGTTAGTGGTGCCGATCCGCCATGCCCTCATCACCCAAGCAACCCACCTGAGCCAGATTCAAATGGTGCTTTCCCACCCCCAGGGGTTAGCCCAGTGTCAGGTATGGTTGGCGACCCACTTGCCCCAGGCGGATCTGATTCCGGTTAATGCCACCACCGAGGGACTGCCCCAAGTTGCCCGGGATCCGGCGATCGCGGCCATTGCTTCTATCCAGGCAGCCGAGGCCCATGGACTACCAGTTCGCGCTGCCCCCATCAATGACTATGCCGACAACTGCACCCGCTTTTGGGTGTTGGGCACCACGCCTCCGCCCCCCACCCCCGCCCCTACCCATACCTCCCTGGCCTTTAGTTTGCGGCGTAATATTCCCGGAGCCTTAGTGCAGTCGCTGTCTTTTTTTGCCGAGCGATCCATCAACCTCAGCCGGATCGAATCCCGACCCACCAAGCGTTCTCTGGGGGAATATATCTTCTTCCTCGACCTAGAGGCCGCCAGTACAGAACCTCGGGTTGCCGCTGCCATTGAACAGTTGAACAGCCATACCGAGACGCTCCATCTTTTTGGCAGCTATGCAGTTACCACCGTCACGACCTCCTAGTGGGGTACGATAAGCCTTGTGCGACCTGCTCTTGGGGTAGGAATTCCATCACCATGTCCCGCTTCCAAAGTCAGATCATGAATTGGCTGGATCGCTCCCTGCCCGTGCAATGGGGCCGCCAAGCCCGCCGCAGCCTCCAGCAATGGCTAACCCAGCGCCAGTCTAACGCTGCCCCCCGATCGCCCCGAACCATTACCTACACCTACTGGCAGGGACTGCTTCGGGCCCGACGCGACGCCCAACCCCTCACGGGACGCCCTGCGGTACCGGCCCTCCCCCCTTGGCGTTTTCTATTGATGAAACAAGCCTTTGCCCAACTCAAGCAATCCCAGTCCTGGGATCGCTTGCTGGAGTTGATTGCCGCAGCGATCGCCTACTTTGCCCGCCAACCCAAACCCAAAAGACTTGACGGTAACCCTGACCCCAATTGGCTCGATCCCCCAGACTTTCGGGGCGACTGCCCCCAGATTATGCCTGGCCGTGCCCCACTTTGGGCCCCCATTCCCGAGGAACCCGATCTTGAGCCCACCCCTATGTACGCCTGGATCGACACCCATGCCACCTTCCTAGGCTATGCCTATGGCCCAGTGATGACCCTAATTTATTGGCTGGATCGTTGGCTGGCGCGTCTAGAGCGCTTGCTGCTGCGATTTTGGCGCTGGCTGACTACCTATAAATCTTTTTGATTCTTTAAGACATTGCCCCTCCCTCCCCGTATACCATAGGCGCAGCAAAGTATCCCCTACTCCGTAAGCGCCATGAGTGCCGTAAACCAAGAAGAAATTTTGGCCAGTTTTCGTGTTCTCGTGGCCATGGCCCAAGCCGATGGCAAACTTCTTGACCAGGAGCGCCAGAGCCTGCTGGAGGCCTTTAGTGAAATTCACCTTGCCCAAGAAACCCTCTCGATCGAAGATCTGCTCCAGGAAGAACACGATATCAATCAACTCCTTTCCCAGATTCAAAGTGAGACCGCTCGCCAACTGGTATACCAATCGGCCCACATGATGGCCTACGTGGACGGCGAGTGCAGCCCCGAAGAACAGGCGCTGCTCAGCCAAATTGGCGGCACCATCACCCAAAGTCAACTGTGGGGCAAGGCCGACTGGCTCAAAAAGCTGGAGGAATCCAATTACCAAGCCACGATCGGTGAGCGGATGCGTACCCTGACCCAAACCCAATCCCGCACCGATGTCATCTCTGACCTGATTGTGGACATGAGTCTGATGAATGCCGTGCTCGGTGCTTTTCCGGTGCCCTTAGTAGCGATCGCCTTTGATCTGCTGATCTACTGGAACCAACTGGATCTGGCCCAAGCCATTGGCGAACAGTGGGGCTACCGCCGGACCCGGGAAGACCTCAAACAGGCCTTCATGAAAAGCATTGGCTTTAGTGGCCTGCGCATTGCTACGAGTAATTTGGCTAAGCTAATTCCCTACCTCGGCATGGCCTATGGGGGAGCTACGGCCTATGGCACTACCTGGGCGATCGGTAAGGTGTCTAACCAGTACTTTGCCGGTGGCGGCACCATGGATGCCCAAGCCCTCAGGGACACGTTCAAGGCAGCCAAACAGGAGGGTGCCCGCCAGTATGAGGAACAAACCGAGGTGATCGCCGCCAAACAGGCTGAGCTTTCCCCAAAAATTCAAACCCTCCAAGAAGGGCTCCAGCGCGGCGAACTCACCGAGTCCGAATACTTAGAGCGCCTCAAGCAAATCCTTTAGCCCGAAAGCGGTCAACATCCGGTGATAAAGTGGAGTGAGATTTTTATCATTCCCACCTGCTAGCGTGGCCAATCCACAGCAACTTCAACTCCTCCGCTCCAGCGTTCCGGCATGGAACCAGTGGCGCAGCCGCAACAGTCAGGCTTCTATCGACCTCAGCTATGCTGATCTCTCGGGGGCCTCGCTTTTGGGAGCCAATCTCACAGGTGCCAACCTCAAGGGGGCTAATCTCAACCAAAGCATTTTGATCCGGGCCATTCTGGTCGGCACGAACCTTAGCGAAGCCCAACTCGAAGGTGCTAACTTTAGCGGAGCATTGGTAGCAGGGGCATTTTTCAACCATGCCAACCTTGGCGGGGTGAATTTTGTGCAAGCCAACCTGGCGGAAACCTATTTTCGGGAAGCCCGTTTGGTGCAGAGTAATTTTGCTGGCTCAACCCTTAGTGGGGCAGACCTCAGTGGGGCTAACCTTGCCGGCAGCAACCTCAGTGGAGCCCACCTCAGCGCCACCAACTTTAGCGGCACCAATTTGATCAAGGCCAACCTCAGCGATGTCTATATGGTTGGCTCTAACCTCATGGGTGCCAATTGCTATCAAGCCAACATGGCGGGAGCTGACTTTAGCCGCACGTTGATGAGTAGCACCTGTCTCAATGAGGTTGACCTTAGCAATGCCGTGATGGTCGGCGTTGACCTGAAGATGGCGGAACTAAGTGGTGCAAACCTCTTTGCTGTAGATCTCTACGGTGCCAACCTGATCCAAGCCGACCTTAAGGTAGCCAACCTTCGCCTGGCCAATCTCAGTTCGGCTAATATGTATGGTGTGAATCTCTATGGCGCTGATTTGAGAAATGCCGAGTTGATCTGCGCTTTTATTAATGATGCCTACCTCTACGGTGCGGATCTCAGTTGGGCCAACTTGATTCAGGCAGACCTCTGTGGCTCCGACCTGCGCTCCACTAATCTCACTTCAGCGAACCTCCAAGACACCAAGCTGGAGGGCGCAAACCTTAAAGATGCCACCATGCCCGATGGCACGTCCTATGTGCCCGATGGGGAGCGACGGTAGATCACGAAGCGGCGCTGCCGATTCAAGACATAGATCTCTTCTAGGGAGCCGGGCTTTATTGGCGATCGCGTCACTTCATAAAGGCGGTTATCGGCGGGCACTTGCCAATAGATCACCTGTCCGCCCACCCGTTGCCCATTGGTGCGAAATCGCCCGACATCGGCAGCATGTTCATATTGGAGGGTGTAAACCATGCCGCGATAGCTCATTTGAGTGGGCAATCCCAATCCCAACAGCAGGCGATCGCGGGTACTCGGCTGACTAAAAAAAGCATTGAGGCTGCGGGCCCAGGTGTTGGCTAGGTCGCGGGCGGAGGCAAAACCCTGCTCCTGGGCATCGGTAGCTGTAACTTCCAGCAGGGTTTGTTCTTGGAGGCGAATTGTGACGGACAACTCCAGTTTGGCGGGCTTGGGCCGCAGGGGTGGGAACACATCAATGCGCCAGGGCTGACGGGGGTTCAACCGCTCCGCAAGGCTGGCGAGACGCTGGTTAAGCTGCTGGAGCCGGGTGGCGGGCTGGGGTGTGCTGAAGGTCAGCAGGGTTTGACCTTGGAATTGCCAGCGGGATTCCCCCTCGGCGCGAAGGCTGCTACTCCAGAGAACCATGGCGATCGCGATAGGATAAATCAATTGCTTCATGGTGTGGTGCTCCTATGCTTGCTAAACGAATCGTACCCTGCCTTGATGTCCATGGGGGGCGGGTGGTCAAGGGAATTAATTTTGTGCAGTTGCGCGATGCCGGCGATCCGGTATCCCTAGCCCAAGCCTACGACCAAGCGGGAGCCGATGAGTTGGTGTTTTTGGACATTACGGCCACCCATGAAGGTCGCCCCGCTATCCTAGATGTCATCTACCGTACGGCGGAACAGGTGTTTATGCCCTTGACAGTGGGGGGGGCATCCGCGATCTGACGGGAATTCGCGAACTGCTGCGGGCGGGTGCCGATAAGGTGAGCCTCAATTCCGCGGCCGTGCGATCGCCCGACTTGATTAACCACAGCAGCGATCGCTTTGGCAATCAGTGCATTGTCGTGGCCATCGATGCGCGGCGGCGCATTCCCCTCGATCCCCACGAGCCAACGGGCTGGGATGTCTATGTGCGGGGTGGGCGGGAGAATACCGGCAAAGATGCGGTTGACTGGGCGATCGAAGCTGTCCAACGGGGGGCGGGGGAGGTACTGGTCACCAGTATGGACGCCGATGGTACCCAGACGGGCTATGACCTAGAGCTAACCCGGGCGATCGCCGATGCTGTCCCCGTGCCGGTGATTGCCTCCGGAGGAGCGGGCACCTGTGCCCATATTGCCGCAGCCCTAACCCTGGGGCGGGCAGAGGCTGCCCTGCTAGCCTCCCTTTTGCACTATGGGCAGCTCTCCATCGCTGCCATTAAAACCCATCTCCAGCAGCAGCACATTCCCGTGCGTCCCATCCATGGGTGACCCCTTGCTGCATATCGAGGGGGTTAGATTTTGCCTACTCCCGGGCGATCGCCCCTGCTCCAGCAGCTTTGCCTGACCCATGCCCCAGGGCAAAAAATTGGACTAAT
>JAAUUH010000179.1 GCA_012031145.1 Oscillatoriales cyanobacterium SM2_2_1
GTAAAATCTTGGTGAAGAATTATGAGCGGACGCTAGAAAATGCGACCACGAAGCTCAATCTTTGCTTCGTCAGGCTCATGCTCAAGCGGCTTGCAGCTTCTCCTTGAAATCTCAAATGGGTTCTATAGTTGTTTTGCATAATGATGAGACAAAATAGGTCAGGTCGCAGTGGCGAAGCCCCCGTACTGGTTTTATAGTCAATTTAGTTGAAAATGGCACGACTACGGTTGTTTTGATTGCCTTTACGCCCCTCTCCCGGTTTCCTGAGCCTGCCGAAGGAGAGAGAGGGGCTGGGGGTGAGGGTGAGATTGTCTCAAATACATTTGAAATGACTATAGCTATATTGTTGGGCTTACTACATGGCATTGGCTGAGTAGGCACGAACTGCTGTATGCTGTATCCACCGTCGCGATTGTCAAATCATTTTCTAAAGCTTGACAAATAAGCATCCTGTCAAACGGATCACGATGCAATGGTGGTAATTTAGCCAATTGAATCACGCTAATTTTATCAGGAGGAAGACTAGCAATTTGATGAAGATTGCGCTGTTTAGGTAAATATGTTTCGGGAGGCTCCGGCAGAGGTAGTTTACCCAATTGATACTTGACAATTACTTCCCAGACTGAAACTACGCTCAGATATAGTCATTCAATTTGAATTTGATACAGCTTTTTCCAAGCTCAACCCCTTGCTCAGTATGAATTCGAAAGCCAATGTCGTCCTTTTATAGGCGCATTCTTAATTAAAATGACTATAAACTTCATTGTCTGGATCACGAATTGCATCCCGAACATCTGTTGACAACTGGGTATCGCCACTGATGAACCATAAAAAAATGTGTTTATCTAGCAGAGTTCTCATTTGCCCTCGAATGCATTGAGAACATCTTCTGGTAAAGGAGCATCAAAATCATCTGGAAGGATAAACTCGCCTGCACATAAACCAAATGGTCGCAACTTCTTATCGCTGGCAATGGGTCTGAGTTCAGCGATCGCCTTGCCAGATCTAACAATGACAAGCGTTTCACCTGCTTCTACCTGGTGTAGATACTTTAATGGATCTCGTTCGATCTCATCAACAGTTACATTCATCATAAAAAACGCCTCATGTGATATATAGTCATTTTAATTAAAACTGACACGTTTTTTTTCCTGCCCAACGAAAGTCTAATAGAACCAGTACGGGGGCTTCGCCCCTGCGACCCGAGTTGTTTTGTCTCGTCGCTATGCAAACAGCTATACAGGCGCATTCTTAATTAAAATGACTATAGCTGTAAATAACTTGGTTAGGACGGGGGGCAGGGTTGAAACCCCTGGCTGGGGGCTTCGGCGCGAGCGCTCAGCCGAACGGCGCAGCTCCCAACCCCCCTTTTCCGTCGATGTCCGAACCTACTCGAATGTAGCTGTAAATTTAAGATGCAATAATTCTCTCAACACTTGGCTTTAAGATGTGCATGTGCTTTTTACTCACGTACAATAACCATTAGCGCTCATAGTTATTGCTCTGTTTCAGTAAATGGTGAACAAATATCTATTAAACAACCATTTGGATCGACAGTTAAGAATCGACGTTGCCCATAAAACTCGTTTCTAGGTTCTTGAATGATGCGAAGCCCCATAGCCACTGCTCTTTCGTAGACCAGATCAACTGCAGGAACTACAAAAGTCACATACATACCTGATGGAGCAGTTTGATATTCCTGTGGAACCAGATCGTGACTGCGAAGAATAATACCAAACTCTAGTTCTTGATTGGATGGACTGCGAAGTTGCACATACCAATCACTGTCATAACTCACCTCAAAGCCAAGCAAAGCCACATAGAAATCTCGACTTTCTGCAAGTTGATCGGAGCAGATATTTATCAGAATACGACGAAAGCTCATAATTATTCTCAATCATTATTCCAAGAGGGCGCTCGCATCTAACCAAACTGCTTGCGGCGATACTTCAAATCACTTCGCTGACGGGGAAGCGATCGATCGCGATCGCCGCGGCCCGAGCCGTATCGCGCAAATCCTCCGAGAGGTGGGGCACATGGGGCAACTGGCACAGCAAATCGAGGGTACGGCGAACGATGCGCACCAAATCCCCTTCATCCAAGCTCGTGTTTTGCCACAACTCTTGCCAACTGATTTCCAGCGCCCACTGCTCCACCAACGCAGCCGCGTTCCAATCCAACCACACCGGCACATACACCTTGTGTTGACGCTGCACTTCCTCCAACCGCCGTCGGTGCGATCGCAACCCTTCCAGGGCATCTTCCAGGGTGGGCGAGACCCCAAACCGCGTCCAACTGTCGGGCCGACCGTTTTCTTCGGTCACCAAAGCCGCGCACACCCCGGCGAAATGATGGGGTTTGAGGCGATCCAGTTCCCCCGAGTCAATGGCCAGGGCCAACCACAATTCGTTGTCCCCCCGCAACGCGGCCGCCGCTTGACCCGGCAACGTGGGGCGATCGCCCACCAAAAAATTGTGAGCCTGCAACACCCGCATCAACTGGGCGAACTCTTGCCAATAGTGTTGGGGCCGCTCCTGCTGTTGTTGTTCCCGTTGGCGTTCGGTTTGCAAATCCTCAAGACGGCGTTGTTTGCGCACAATCCCTTTGCGATCGCCCCAAGTGTTCACCGGGTGGCGCGACAATTCTTGTTCGAGGGCTTCCAGATGCACCTGTTGGGCTTGCACTTCCGGCGCCAGGGCTGGCAACGGCAACAGGGGCATTTTTTTGGCCAACTCGGCGGTGATGCTCTCCCCGGCCCGGGCACACCCCGGCCGCAGCGTTAAATCGGCCGGATAGGGCACATCTTCCGACCACCACACGTCTCCCAACGCCAACACATCTTTGCACGCCAACACATACCAAGTGTTGGTTCTATCCAGGCAAATCAGCCAGGGAAATTGCCCCGAACCCGGAATTTTGGCCACCAACACCGCCGTTTGCCAAGATTCGACGGGGGTACGAAACGCCAACAAACTGCCGGTGAGGGCATAGGGCACCCATGCTGCCTGCGCCGTCAAGCGGGTTTCTTCGGACTGTTCTTGCAAAATTTTGAACAAGCGCCGTTCCTCCCGCAGCCGCTCCCGCAATTTCTCCCACGCCGTCAACGCCGCCAAATCGACCGTGGACAGCTCCTGTTGGAGCGTTTCAATTTCCGAGGCCAGGGCATCCAGACGGTTGCGAGCCGGCGCAAACGCCAAATCCGATAGGTATTGCCCAAAACTGCGCTCGATCAGTTCTTTGGCGCGGGCCAT
>JAAUUH010000180.1 GCA_012031145.1 Oscillatoriales cyanobacterium SM2_2_1
TGGGCAAACTTTGTAACCCGCGTGGTGGAAGCCGTGGGTCCCGCCGTGGTGAGGATTGATGCCACCAAAAACTGTGTCCGCGCAAACACCCCAAATCCCCGAAGAATTCCGCCGCTTTTTTGGAGCCATGCCCGAAATGCCCCAGGATCGCACCGCTAGGGGGACGGGATCTGGATTCATCATCGATCCCACAGGAATTTTGCTCACCAATGCCCACGTAATCGACGGGGCAGACACGGTAGAGGTGGTGCTCAAAGATGGTCTCACCTTCCAGGGCACGGTCGTGGGCAGCGACCCAGTGACCGATGTGGCAGTGGTAAAAATTGCAGCGGAGAACCTGCCCACCGTCACCCTGGGCAATTCCGACAACCTGCAACCGGGGGAATGGGCGATCGCGATCGGCAACCCTCTGGGCTTGGATAGCACTGTCACCACGGGCATCATCAGCGCCACCGGACGCACCAGCAGCGACATTGGTATCTCCGATAAGCGCGTCAGCTTCATCCAAACCGATGCCGCCATCAATCCCGGCAACTCTGGCGGGCCCCTGCTCAACAGCCAGGGTGAGGTCATCGGCATGAACACCGCCATCATCAGCGGCGCTCAAGGGCTAGGATTTGCCATTCCTGCCAATCAGGCAAAGCAAATCGCCGACGAACTGATTCAAAATGGCAAGGTAGAACACGCTTATCTGGGTATCCGTATGGTGGAACTGACCCCAGAGTTGCGAGAGAGCATTAACCAAGACCCCAACAGCGGCATTACCATCAACCAAGATGAAGGCGTGCTGGTCGTACAGGTGGTGCCCAACTCCCCTGCCGCCCAAGCTGGTTTGCGGGCAGGCGATGTGGTGACGGCGATTAACAACGAGGCGATCGCCGCAGCCCAGGCAGTACAGCAGGCAGTGGAACAGGTGGAAGTTGGTCGGGAAATTACCGTCACCGTCAGTCGCGACGGTCAATCCCTCGACATTCCCGTGAGCTGTCGGGGAGCCTACCCACGTCCCCAAGCGACAGTAAAGTGCCACTCGTTAAATCTCACCTTCCGGCGGGGACGCAACGCGCTCCCCGCTAGTACTCACTGCTCCGGCTTGAAAAATTTCCCTTGCCGTGCACGGGAAGTCTGGAAACATAGGGGAGGCGATCGCATCGTTTCCCCAGCATGGCGCGACCTGATACTCTCCGTCGATGAGCCGATACACAAACAGCGCAGGCGCTTTGGGATTTCCCAGAAAATTACGCCCACCCATTGCGGCATAGTCCACAATCCAGTATTCGGGAATGCCCATTTCCTCGTAATCCGCTCGCTTTTTAAAATAACTCGTCGCGCCAATTGGTGCTGACCACTTCCACTACCAGCGCGATCGACGCAGCACGTTCCACAATGGAATCGCTTGCCCAGCGAGGTTCGGCAGCAAGCGCCTCGCGATGGAGGATGACAATATCCGGCTCGTAGCCAGAGGCTTTGCTCCCCGGTTTCACAATGCATTCTTTGGGAATTATCCAACTGCCCCGCTTGCCCATCTGGGCGATCGCCAAGACAAATTCTTCTATCAGAAAGCCTGCTACATTGGAATGCTGCCCGGCGGGTTTTGGCATTTCGACAACCATGCCATCGTGAAGTTCATAGCGTCTGCCCGTGTCAGGATACCACGCGATAAATTCGTCGAAGGTAAGGGGTTTGGTGGGGGACTGAACCATAGACCGTGGGCTGGATGGATGCTAAATATGATAGCGGATGTAGCGCAAATTCTACGGTTGCGGTGTGTCTATCTCAGCAATGCCCCGCCCGAGTATTTCTACTTAGTTCCAAACTGGGATGCTCCCGACGGATCGATTAATTCGGGGTTTTTGTGAGGAGTTGGGATTGAAGCACTGTTTTAGGAAATGAGGAAATTGTCTGACTTTTTGTCAGAATTAGGATGTCCGGGATTTATAGGATGAAAATAGAGATTTCGTCACCAATTGCCCTATGATAGTACCTTACTCTCAACTTTACGAACAGTTTATCGATCGGATTATTGGTTTAAGTCAAAAAAAAGATTTTTCCTTAACTGCTTTGATCGGTGACTGTGTGAACATGAATTATCAACTTAAATTAGAGCAAATAGACAAGCTAAAAGCTTGGTTAGATGGCTTTAGACCCTTCGATCGAACAATAATCGACGAACTCAAAAAGCTGTATGATGTTCGCTTTACTTATAATTCTAATGCCATTGAAGGAAATACTTTAACTCAAAGTGAAACTGAGTTAGTGTTAACAAAAGGGATTACAATTGATGGTAAGACTCTCAACGAACATTTGGAAGTAATTGGACACAAAGGGGCGATCGACTATATCGAGAGTCTAGCTCAAAAAGATACAGTAATTAATGAATGGGAAATCAAACAAATTCACAATCTGATTCTGAGGAAAATTAACCCCGACGAAGCGGGTTGTTATCGGCAGTTGGATGTGATGGCGGCGGGAACGAATTATATTTATCCTCCCCATTATTTACTCTCTCAATTAATGGCGGATTTTGTCATCTGGCTCAACTCCGATGCTGCTTTAACACTCCATCCAGTAGAATATGCGACAATGGCTCATTATCGTTTTGTCTCGATCCATCCTTTTCGAGATGGAAACGGCAGAACAGCTAGATTATTAATGAATTTATTGTTAATTCGTGCGGGGTATCCCATTGTGGTAATTAATAATAAAATCCGCAATGATTATATCAATGCTCTGGCTTATGGACAACAAAACCAAGATGATTTAAGTCAGCTTTTTGATTTGGTTTATGATGCTACTACCAATTCTTTGGTAGAAACTTTAAGGTTATTGGTGACTGCAACTAGCAGTAGGGAAAAAGGGCAGGTTTTTTATCAGGAAATTATTGATTTTATTGATAATAGTTTTGGGTAGGCTCTATTCCATTTTCAGGGACTCAGTGCGGATTGGTCTGTGCCAGGATACCACGCGATAAATTTGTCGAAGGTAAGGGGTTTGGTGGGGAACTGAACCATAGACCGTGGGCTGGATTGCCCAATATGATAGCTGATGTTCAAGGTAAGGGAGGAGTGCAAGGGAGGGGCGATTATTCCCGTACCACTCCCCTCATTAAAATCGGCGATCGCTTGTCTATCTACGGGGTTGTCCCACAGGGCGAACGAAATCGCACTATTGCGATCGCCCTCATCCAACAACGCTTGGAGCAGAGCCTCACCCA
>JAAUUH010000181.1 GCA_012031145.1 Oscillatoriales cyanobacterium SM2_2_1
GTGCATCAGGTGATTGGCAACCCCATGAGCACGGTGCAGCGCTTTTCTGACTGGAATGTTGATGAGCTAATCGTTCTGGACATTAGCCGAGGTGCAGCAGGACATGACTTACGTCGGGACGATCTCCAGCAACAATACCTGGGGGATACCGCCCTTGATGTACTGCGGGAAATTGCCAAGGTGTGTTTCATGCCCCTCACCTTTGGCGGTCGAATTCGAAACATTAGCGATATCGAGCAACGGTTAGCCGCAGGAGCCGACAAGGTTACCCTCAACACTGCTGTCTTAGAGGAACCTGCGTTTTTGCAGCAGGCCGCCCGTCGCTTCGGCAGCCAATGCATTGTCGCTTCTATTGATGCCCGTCGCACTAATACCGGATGGCAGGTTTTTGGGGATGGGGGTAGGCAAGCAACCGATTGGGATGTCGTGTCCTGGGCTCAGCAGGTAGAAGCTCTCGGGGCTGGAGAGATTTTCCTGAATTCCATTGATCAGGACGGTTCTGGTCAGGGGTATGACCTAGAACTGATCCAGGCTGTCACCGCTGCGGTGTCGATTCCGGTGGTTGCCTGCGGCGGCGTGGGCCGCTACGACCATTTTCCTACCGCTATCTTGGCTGGCAATGCGGCAGCAGCAGCAGCAGCTAACATCTTTCACTTTTTTGAGTTGAGCTATTCCCACGCCAAGCAAGCCTGCTTGACCGCAGGAATTCCCATGCGCCCTGTTGGTTTAGGTTCCCAGTTTTTACGCCGTGAGCCGGAGTACGATCGCCCCTACGAAGATGCCCGCATCGCCAAGCGCCTGCACCAGGCAGAGACAGAAAGCTACGCCGCCGCCCAACCCAGGGCAACGGCTCATACCGCTATTTGCTGGTGTACCGCCTGTGTTTATCCCTCTATTTCTGCCGCCCCCATGGAATTTGATGACCGGGGAGTTTGCACTGGGTGTCAGATGGCAAAGGTTAAGGCTCAGATTCCAGTCCAAGAGTGGGGGCGGCGACGGGAGTTGTTGCAGGATTTATTAGAACATTATCGCTGCCGCGACGGGAGCCGCCATGATGTAGTGGTGGCGGTGTCAGGAGGTAAAGACTCTTACTTTCAGGTTCATATCTTGAAAGAAGAGTTTGGCCTCAACCCTTTGCTGGTCACCTATGATGGCAATAACTGGACTGATGTGGGCTGGCGAAACATGGTGCGGATGCGGGAAGTCTTGGGGGTAGACCATATCCTCGTGCGGCCCTCGGTCACCACGCTGAAAAAGCTGAACCGCTTGGGCTTTATCGTTATGGGGGACATGAACTGGCACGCCCATGTGGGGATTATGACTGCTCCCATGAAGGTGGCGACTCAGCATCGGATTCCTCTAGTGTTTTATGGTGAGCATGGCTACCTAGATCTCTGCGGTCAATTCTCGATGGATGACTTTCCTGAGGTCACTTATCGTGATCGCTTAGAGCATTTTGCCCGAGGCTATGAGTGGACTTATTTTGTTGGTCGTGAAGGTTTGACAGCTCAAGACTTGAGCCTGTGGAAATATCCCACTGATGAGGAAATGCTAGCTCTGGATTTACGAGGCATTTTCCTAGGGAACTATGTCTATTGGGAAGCTAACGAGCATATTAAGCTGGTGACGGAGCGTTATGGCTTTGAGGTTTCTCACGAACCCTTCGATCGCACCTATCGCACCATGTCTAATCTGGACGATATGCATGAAAATGGGGTGCATGATTATCTCAAATACATCAAGTTTGGCTATGGGCGCGCTACTGACCATACCTGTAAGGATATTCGAGCGGGGTTGATGAGTCGTGAAGAAGCGATTAGCTTAGTAAACCATTACGATCCCATCAAACCAAAGGATCTTCAGCGTTGGCTTCCCTACGTAGGCATGACTGAACCTGAATTTGATCGCATTGCTGATACTTTTCGGGATCCCCGCGTCTGGCGTATGGAAGCAGGAGAGTGGGTTAAAGATGGCTTAAGCACGACCAATTCCTGAACTACCCTGAACAAAAATTCTGACTTGAGACCCTAATGACTGCTGAGAACGCGATTCCCTTAGGGGAGCAACTGAGTGAAAAAGAACTGTGTCCCGATGAACTGTTAGCGGAGCAAGAAGCTGCGTTTGCCCGTGACATTGAGCGTATGCAACAGCGGGCCAATGAGTTTATTGAAGTAGTTTGTCCGGCCTGTGGCAGTTATACCTATCAACCCGCTTTTGAAAAATTTGGGTTTTCCTTTCGCGCCTGTGGAGACTGCGAGACCCTTTATATGAGCCCCCGCCCTTCCCCAGCGGTGATGGCGGATTACTACACCCATTCCGAAAATTACGCCTATTGGGCAAAATATATTTTCCCGGCTTCGGAGGCATCTCGGCGGGAGAAAATTCATAAGCCTTGGTTAGAGCGGGTGCTGGGGTTTTGCGATCGCTACGCGGTTCCCCGTGGCACCCTATTGGAGATTGGCCCTGGCTTCGGCACTTTTGCGGCTGTAGCAACGGCTTCTCAAGCTTTTAACCGCGTCATTGTGGTGGAAGCAAATCCGGATATGGCCGCTGCCTGCCGCGATCGGGGTGTGGAGGTAATTGAACAGCGGGTTGAGGATGTTAAGGGGGAAGATCTTGGTGGCGTCAACGTCATTGTCTCCTTTGAGGTGATTGAGCATTTATTTGAGCCCCGCGAATTTGTGACTCAATGTGCCCATCTACTGCCTTTAGGAGGCTTATTGATTTTGTCTTGCCCCAATGGTCAAGGCTTTGACATTGCCATGCTTGGTGCCAAAGCCTTGGCAGTCGATGCAGAGCATGTCAATTTGTTTAATCCCCAATCTCTCTCTCAGTTACTCGAAAACTGTGGATTGGAGGTGCTAGAAGCCACGACGCCTGGGCGGCTCGATGCAGAGTTTGTGCGGGAAGCCGCTTTAAAAGGAGATATTGATTTATCTGGGGATCCCTTTCTACAAAGGGTGTTAGTTGATGACTGGGAATCATTGGGATGGCCATTTCAGCAATTTCTAGCGCATCACAATTTGTCATCCCACCTATGGGTCGCCGCTCGTCGTCGGTAAGTTAAGTCAACCCTATTACTGCCCTGCTGCTTGCATGACTCACCCTGATCTCGAACAGTCCATTCGCCATTGCTATAGTACCTGGGGCGATCGCTACTACGCCGATTATTACCAGAGCGATACGGC
>JAAUUH010000182.1 GCA_012031145.1 Oscillatoriales cyanobacterium SM2_2_1
GAGGCGAGGTCTTGAAGGGGTTGTTTAAGCACGTTCATTACGACGCCGGCGAAAAATGCGATCAAGATCATTGCGATGATGCAACTGTATTTATGGGCATTTGCAGCCAGAATGTATCCGACTTTACAACACTACAAATCATTGGTGGGAGGATAATAAACCCTTGAGCGATTTTGTGATAAAAACCGAAGGATTGACCAAGCGTTTTTGGAAGCAAAACGGCCGTCAATCAAGTGAATTTGAATATTGCCCCCAGACAAGTGTACGGATTTTTGGGGCTAAATGGGGCGGGCAAAAGCACCACATCCGGATGTTGCTCAATTTGATGTATCCCACGACGGGCAATGCATGGATATTGGGAGAAAATCCGCGCCAAAATCCAACGGTGTTGCGTCAAGTTGGTTCGCTAGTGGAAGGAGCGAATTTTTATCCCTATTAAACGGATGGAATAACTTGGTGGTCGCGGGCAAAAGCCATGGCCACTTCGATCCCAAAGTCGCGGAGGGATTATTGCATTATGTGGGATTAGGTGGGCAAGCACACGTGAAAGTGCGGAATTATTCCACGGGGATGAAGCAGCGTTTAGGCATCGCGGCCGCTTTATTGAGCGATCCGCCGATTGTGATCTTGGATGAGCCAACGAATGGGATGGATCCCGCAGGTATTCGTGAAATGCGGACATTTATCCGTAGTTTGGCGGATGATCGAGGCAAAACGATCTTTTACTCTAGCCATTTGTTAGCGGAGATTCAACAAACTTGCGACCGTGTGGCGATTATCCATTTTGGGAATATCATCCGCGAGGGAACTGTGGAAGAACTAGTGCGCCAACAGCCCGAAATTGATATTGAAGTGTCATCGGTGGAAGCGGCGGAAAAGGCATTACAAGGCGAATGGAAAGTCAAACGCGCCGAAGAACATAATGTAATTCGGGTTGAGGCCGAAAAAGAGCAAACGCCCCAGATTATCCAAAAACTGGCCGCGCACAACGTCAGTATTATCGAGGTGAAACAACGCCGTATGTCCTTGGAAGAATTTTTCTTGGGTGTGACAGGACATATGCCAACGGATGGCGGCGCGCCTCCCCCTTATCCCTATCCACAGGGAGGACAACCGCCCTATCCCTATCCGCAGCAACCACTTATCCGCAAGGAGGACAGCCGCCTATCCACAGGGAGGACAGCCGCCTTATCCTTATCCATATCCTCCGCAACAGCAAAAGGGGGAGAAAGCGCCGTGGTTAATTTATTTCAAGCTGAATGGAAAAAAGTGTCGGGCAATCGTTGGCTGGCGGGATGCGCGATTTGGATTTTTTCCCATCTTTGGATTTTTTGACGATGATTATTGTTTTGGGGATTGCGGTTTTTAATTCTGACGCGGAGGCCAACTTTCCTTGGACCGACCTCGCGCTAGCCCCATGGTCTATTCAAAGCAGTATCATTGCACGCCCATTCATTTTGGCATTTGCGGCGGCCATTTTCGCTGTTGAGTATGAACATCGAACATGGAAGATCGTTGTACCCGGCAATCGGCGTTATGTAATGATTATCAGTAAGTATCTCGCCCTTTCGGCCTTCATTTTGTTGTCCTTTTTCATCCTAATGGTTATTTTGCTGATTGGTGGGATGCTGGCTAATCTTATCACCGATTCACCCATAGAACCTGAATTGACAGGAGATACATTTTCGGAATTCATTGGCGATTTTGCATTAAGTTTGTCTCTTGCGTTTGTCAATACACTTCTCCTTTGTAGCCTAGCCGCTTTTGTTGCCCTATTTACACGCTCAATGTTGTTTGGGGTACTCGCTGGGGTTTTCTTTGTACTGGTCGAATTTATCGGTTTACTGCTTGTGTTAGCATTGGCCTCTTCTTTGATCTGGGAAGACTTCGGAAATCTGTATCTCTTTACCCCGATCTACAATACAGATAATATTTCGAGTTGGATCAATTTTGATCGAGGTGCGCCATCGCCGTTTGATGAGGATATCTCAATACGCTATTGGAATCGATCTTGATATTAGGCACATGGCTCGCGGTGTTGATGGGCGGGTCAATTTTTATCTTCCAACGGCAGGATTTGCAATAAGTTGAGCAAGGAGTAGCCAACCAACATGAGCGATAAAGACCGAATTTTTGACCCCGCCACGCTCCGCAAGTTTGAAACACTAACCTTGCAAGCGACACAGGTACGGTCAGGGGTGATGAAAGGGGAACGGCGTTCCGTTAAACGGGGAACCAGCATTGAATTTGCAGATTATCGCAATTACGTTAAAGGAGATGACCTGCGACGAATTGACTGGAATATCTATGCCCGTTTCGGAACGCCCCTTCATCAAAACTCTTAGAAGAAGAAGAAGATTTATCGGTCCATTTGCTGATCGATTCTTCATCAAGCATGGATTGGCCGCGCCAAGGCAGTTCACCTGACCAACACAAATATGTTTGGGCCTTGCGGGTGATGGCGGGGTTGGCGTATTTATCGCTCAGTAGTGGTGATCGGGTACAGACGGCGGCCTTGCGCCACGATAAATTTCAGGTATGGGGGCCACATCGGGGCCGAGGGTATACCATGGGGATGTTACAAAACCTCGAAAAATTTTATACCCGTGGCGAAACTGATCTGGATGTATTACTGAAACAATATATGGTGCGGAGTGGCAAGCGGCCTGGGTTGTGTATCGTCTTTTCGGATATGATGTCACCCAATTATCGGGATGGGTTGACCGCCCTACAATCACGCGGATTTGAAATTGTCTTGATTCAAGTGCTTTCCCCAGATGAGGTCAATCCCCCGATGAATGGCGATTTACGCCTGATAGATATCGAGACAGGTATTCCCCAAGACGTAACGATTGATGGGGCGATGCTCGACCTTTATCAGAAGCGTCTATTGGCATGGCAAGAAGAAATCGGTGAGTTTTGTTTGCGGCGGGCATTCACTTTATCCCCGTAACCACAGATCAACCATGGGAACAACTCATCCTGCTGCAACTACGGCGCATCGGGGTTGTGCGATGACGTTAAGCCGTCAAACTCGGCTGTGGGTTAGTGTAGTCATGCTCCTCAGCAGTTACGCGATACTCGTTTGGCGGCTTCCGATTGAGTCTATTTGGCACGACGAGGGGGTGGTCTATACGGGCGATTCAAAGTCCGTTTGGCACCCCTGATGACAATACTCCCTAT
>JAAUUH010000183.1 GCA_012031145.1 Oscillatoriales cyanobacterium SM2_2_1
AACCCGAACTGTTTGTGGGGTTTGGGGCAAAGAGCCGTTTATTATGGTGCTGGCTCCTCCCAATCACCAGACGCAGAGTCACCTCCCCAACCTGGATCAGGTGCAGGCACTCCGGTTTCCACCCGGACACGGGTTGTTGCTACACCTGGGCACCTGGCACGATTTTCCCATTGCCTGCGATCGCCCTATCGTTGTTCTCACTGCCAATTCCGACGAAGTGGTGACGGCACTGAGCCAAATGCCGGGAGCCGATGAAATGAACCAGGGGGATGTGTACAAAATTTCTCTGCCCAAACGCCTCAACTGTGAAATTCATCTCGATCTATGAATCCTTCTATAGCTGTTCCTCCCCCGCTGCTGGTTCTCGATCCGCTCCTGCAAACCTGGCTGCTAGAGGATATTGGACGGGGCGATCGCACGACCCAAAGTTTGTTTGTTCCCGGTACGAAACCGGTCAGGCGATCTGGGTAGCGAAAGAAGCAGGGGTGATTGCTGGATTGGGGATTGCGGCGCGAGTGTTTCAACTACTTGATCCACGGGCAATATTGGTTCCCAAACTGTCGGAGGGCGATCGCGCTGAATCGGGACAAACGATTGCCACGTTAGAAGGCTCACTGGATGCCTTGCTGATGGGGGAGCGAGTGGCATTGAATCTGGCAATGCGATTGAGTGGCATCGCTACGGCTACACGCCAGTACGTCGAGCAGATTGCTGATCTGCCCGTACGCCTGGTTGATACCCGCAAAACCACACCGGGATTGCGAGTGCTGGAAAAGTACGCCACCCAGGTGGGTGGGGCGGTGAATCATCGCATGGGCTTGGATGATGCCGTCATGATTAAAGATAATCATATTGCGACGGCAGGTGGCATTGCTGAGGCGATCGCCCAAATTCGTTGTCGCATTCCCCATCCCATGACGATTGAGGTGGAAACCGAAACCCTGGAACAGGTGACAGACGCCTTACAGCATGGAGCCGACATCATCATGCTGGATAATATGCCGTTGGATAAAATGCGGCAGGCAGTCCAGCAAATTCGTCGGACGAGCGATCGCATCAAAATTGAAGCCTCTGGTAACATTACCCTGGATACGATTCGTGCCGTTGCCGAAACCGGAGTCGATTTTATTTCTAGCAGTGCGCCCATCACGCGATCGACCTGGTTAGACTTAAGTATGCGAATTGCACCGTAGGAAATGGAAATTGAATAAAACCCAATTTTATTGGTTTGAACCCCTTGCTTCGCAGCTACTATAGGTTGGGTTGAGGCACGAAACCCAACACCAAGCATGTGCGTTGGGTTTCGTGCCTCAACTCAACCTGCAAGGGTGAAATTGTTTTTTAACGACCCCTTAGTGAAGCTCTCAGCTTTACAGACTGCAAACCCCGATATTAATTAGCAACACGCGATGTGCAACTTTGAACAAAACCAGTAGAACCCATGATTTTTCGTGAGCGAGTGGGCACTAGGGGCTGTCATCAATTAGAGTTGAAATCGCTGCGCTGGCAAGGTTGCAGCCCCTAGCTGGTCTACTCAGGACGGGCGCGGCAAGCCTGATACCACAAGCGTTCTGCTATTAATTGATGACGCGCCCTAAGGCTTGTAGAAATTGTGATCGACATCTTAAGACTATAGGGGGGCAGGTCGGTTGTTTATTCCGTAAGAGGATTGGTTGGAGTTCATGATTGAGGCGATCGCGATCGTATTACGGTATAAGTCAGAATTAATTGCCAGAAACCTCAAGGAAGCAACCATTAACCGCCGCCTATCGGCTTTAAAGTCTCTAGTTAACTTCGCGGCAAAGCTGGGGAAATGTAATTGGAATCTCGATGACATTCAGAGTGAGACAGTGCAATCCTATCGTGACACTACAGGCATCAAGCCAGAGGGAATTAGGGCAATGCTACTGAGCCCCCCCAAAGGGGGGGGGGATTTTCGCTCACACCTTGCTGCCGATGCCATGTGTCCTAAATATTCCATTATTGATTCCTATTTACAACGAAGCCGAAACCCTGTCCGAACTCTAACCGCCGTCTCTGTCGTGAAAGCGATCGCTGGACGGGGCGGTTGAGATGATTTTTGTAGATGATGGCAGTCAGGACGGTTCGCCAGGTCTAATTCGTCAATTGTTTGAGGCAGATTTCCGGGTTTGCTATCTTTGTTTTGCGCGGAATTTTGGCCATCAAATTGCCGTGACTGCTGGGTTAAATTTTGCACGGGGGGAAGCGATTGTCATTTTAGATGGCGACCTGCAAGACCCGCCGGAATTAATTTCGCAACTGGTCGCCCAGTGGCAGGCTGGCTACCAAGTGGTCTACGCTCAACGCCTGCACCGCCGCCAGGAATCCCGCTTTAAACGCTGGAGTGCCTTTATTTTTTATCGCTTGCTCCGCTATCTGGCCAATGTGGATATTCCCGCCGATACGGGGGATTTTTGCCTGCTGGATCGGCAAGTTGTGGAAATTCTTAACGCCATGCCGGAGCGCAAATCGCTATCTGGCGAGGACTGCGAGCCTGGGGTCGGGGTTTTCGTCAAAACCGCCGTGACCTTTTACCCGCGATCGCCGTTATGCAGGCAGGGCCAAATATACCCTGAGAAAATCCCTGGCTTTGGCCATTAATAGCCTCGTTTCCTTCTCCAAAGTTCCCCTGCGGCTGGCAACCTATTTAGGATTACTTTCGGCGCTGCTCGCGATGGTTATGGCAGTTCTAGTCTTATACTGGCGCTTGATTGAACCCAATTCCCGCTTAACGGGGCTGGCAACCATTCTCGTGGCCTGTTTTTTCTCGGCGCGGTTCAACTGGTTAGCATCGGTATTTTAGGAGAATACATTGGGCGGATCTACGAAGAAGTTAAAGGACGGCCCCTCTATACGTTGGCAGACTTGGGCGGTTTTGAATTCTCCCTCGACTCCCATCGCGATCGCAGGTTTTTTTAAGCCCGCCAGAGTTGCCTATAGATTCTCCAAATAACGCAACAAATCAGCCATTTCTTGAGCAGTGGGTTGAAACTTGGGCATGGGTGGAGTCTTGCCACTGATAACCTGATGAATCAACCCAATTTCCGATTTTCGCTTGGGGACATTGTGAAGGCTCGGGCCCACATTGCCATCGGCTTGAGAACCGTGACAGCC
>JAAUUH010000184.1 GCA_012031145.1 Oscillatoriales cyanobacterium SM2_2_1
GTGGTCATGAGCTGTCCGCCCGGTAGCCCACCTGCCTGAAATCCTTCAAATACGAACGGCTTCAAGTTTGCTCTTGCAGCATAAATGGCAGCCGTGTATCCAGCCGGACCAGAACCAATAATGACTAGATTTTCTACCGCTGGGTTTGTCATAGATCTAGATAAACTCATAACGACTACGCTTAGTATAGTATAACTTCTTAACAAAAGTCTAATCGTATTGCGGGCAGGCTGATTTAGCTATAAGAGTGGAAGGGGCGATCGCATCAGAAAATTCTCTAGATTTTCGGACAGTTTTACTCCAGCAGACCGTACTTAGGCCAATATAATGAAGAGGCAGTGCAATAAAAGTCAACGTCGTAAGGTGCGGCATGATGATCGGCCGCTTGACGATTTTTATCGGGAGATTGCTTTTCTATGGCAATGATTGAAACGAAGACCGAACCTATGGTGCTGAACATGGGTCCGCACCACCCCTCTATGCATGGAGTGCTGCGCCTGATTGTCACCCTGGACGGTGAAGACGTGATCGACTGTGAACCGGTCATCGGCTACCTGCACCGGGGCATGGAAAAGATTGCCGAAAACCGCACCAACACGATGTATGTCCCCTACGTTAGCCGTTGGGACTACGCTGAAGGTATGTTTAACGAGGCAGTCACCGTTAACGCTCCCGAAAAGTTGGCAGATATTTCAGTCCCCAAACGCGCCAGCTACATTCGCGTGATCATGCTGGAGCTAAACCGGATTGCTAACCATTTGCTCTGGCTTGGCCCCTTCATGGCAGACGTTGGTGCCCAAACGCCTTTCTTCTATATCTTCCGTGAGCGGGAGATGATTTATGACCTGTGGGAAGCGGTGTCGGGCTATCGCATGGTCAACAACAACTATTTCCGCATTGGTGGTGTTGCAGCCGACTTGCCCTACGGTTGGGTAGACAAGTGTGAAGACTTTTGTGACTACTTCCTACCTAAAGTTGATGAATACGAACGCTTGATCACCGATAACCCGATTTTCCGTCGGCGGGTTGAGGGGGTCGGCACGATTTCTCGTGAGGATGCAGTTAACTGGGGGCTTTCTGGCCCCATGCTGAGAGCGTCTGGCGTAAAGTGGGATTTACGCAAGGTTGACCACTACGAGTGCTACGACGATTTTGACTGGGAAGTGCAATGGGAGACGGCGGGCGACTGTCTGGCACGTTACCTGGTGCGCATCCGGGAAATGCGAGAGTCGGTGAAGATTATTCGGCAGGCACTTAAGGGCATTCCCGGCGGACCTTACGAAAATCTGGAAGCACAACGCATGGCGGGCGGTCCCAAGTCCGAATGGAACGGTTTTGAGTACCAGTTCATGGCAAAGAAAATCCCTCCCACATTCAAAATTCCCGCTGGCGAACATTACGTCCGCGTGGAAACTGGGAAAGGGGAATTGGGCATTTTCATTATTGGTGAGGATAATGTCTTCCCTTGGCGCTGGAAGATTCGTCCGCCCGATTTCAATAACCTGCAAGTGTTGCCCCAAATCGTTAAGGGTTTGAAGGTGGCGGATGTCGTTGCCGTACTGGGCAGTGTGGATGTGATTATGGGATCGGTCGATCGCTAGGGGCGATCGAAGCCTTGTGTTTTTGAATTCATCAACCCTTATTGCTCCTGGTGTGCTTCAACACTGGGAGCAATTTTTGTTTAACCAAGACCAGAGCGTCACGCTTTGCCGGTGCCCGATCTAAAGAAATGTCCTACTGGCATATCCAAGGAAGTTGCTGTGTTTTGGTGGGAATCACCACAGGAGCGCGTTCTACCAGGGTAATGTTTCCCTCCTCGTCCATCACCCACCCCTGCGCTTCCACAATCCGCTCCCCTGGCTCCCACTCCAGGGCACTCTCCCCCTTAACTACACTCCCCCCCTCCCCCTTCACCGGGCATTTCTACCCACTCCACCATCGTAATGTCTCCTCGCAGTGGATCCGAGGGCATGGGAGGAATGCCACCCCGTCCGGTGTTGATAAATTCGCTGCCTTCAATGAAGTTGCAGGGATTGCGATCCAGTTCGCTCTCAGCGTCAATGGTAGCGACTTCAGGAGCTTCTGGTGGTTCCGGTTCGATGTCGCCTTCGATGGTCACTTCGCCCACGGCGTTAATCAAACTGTCGGGGGATTCTAGCACCACCAGATCGGAGTTGCCAAAGGGGGCGATGTTGATGTTGCTACCGCCTTGGGGATCGGCTGCCCTAGTGACAATGCGGCTTGCTTCGAGTAAAACAAGGGTTTCGGCGTTGATGCGGATGTTGCCATCCAGAGTGGGATCGATGGCGCTGCCCGCTGCGGAAATGAAACTTTGGCGGCGTAGTTGGATGTTGCGGGCGCTCAGGTCAATGTCCCCACCTTGCCCGGTGGCGGATTCAGCAGTCAGGCTACCGCGATCGCTCAGCAACAGGTTATCGCGGGCGCAGGGGCAAAGCACCGGAGTTGGCTGCCCCGTCCGGGCAGAACGGGTCGCGAAAAGATAGAATCGACTTGGTTAAGAGCATGTCCAGACATAGAGATTGCAGCGACCGGAAGGCAACTAGCATGGAACTTATTACCGACCCACCGATTCCCGTCAAAATCCGCAAGATGAAGGAGCGGGTACGGTGGCAGCACCCCCTCATTGCTCAACGAGGGATCGATCAGACGCGCTTTGTGTTGGATGACGGGGGGCAGGAGCGTCCGGACTTTTCTTTCTTGGCGATCGGCGATAGCGGCTGGAGCACTGCTCACAAGCCCTTTCCCCAGCGCAAAATTGCCGAACTAATGGTGCAGCAGCGGGAAGGTTGTCGCTTTGTGTTGCACACCGGGGATGTGATTTATCAGGTTGGCTCCAAGGAATACTATCCGGCAAATTTCATCGAACCCTATCGCGAGTTTTTGTTGGGGGGAGAGCGTCCCCAGTCCATTCCCTACGATCGCATGGTGTTTTCCCTGCCTGTTTTTCCCGCCCCAGGCAACCATGATTACTACGATTTGTCTGGCTTTTTGGGGGCGCTGGTGCAGGCAACCAGACCTCTGCGGACTTTGCTGGGGTTGCCAGCGGAACTGAATTTGGGCTGGCACGGTTCCCACTGCGG
>JAAUUH010000008.1 GCA_012031145.1 Oscillatoriales cyanobacterium SM2_2_1
CCCGCCCCAAGGTGGATTCAGCAGTGGTTTGTCTCAGCCCCCGAGCGCCCCAACGACCGGTTCGCGATCCCCAGCTATTTGACCGAGTACTGACCCTTGGCTTTGCCACTCGCCGGAAGATGCTACGGAATAATCTAGGGGCCGTAGTGCCCCGCGATCGCCTCCTAGAACTCCTGCAAGCCCATAATATCCATCCCAACGCCCGTGCTGAAGACCTGTCTATTCCCCAATGGCTAGATGTGGTGGACGCTCTTCAGCAGCTACTGGCGGCAGATGGATTTTGCTGAGAAACAGCGCCACATCCCTAAACTGTCCAAAATAGATCACCGCTGGGTCATCATAGCCCTTGAGGTTTACGGTGTGCTGCTGAAACGGAAGCAGTACCGAGGCGTAGGGGGTTTGACCATAGGTAGCCGCTCCGATCGCCACTTCGCAATCCAACTGCTTGGTCACCGACTCTAGGCGAAACGCCGCATTGACGGTGTCCCCAAGGGCCGTGTAATCGGGGCGATCGTGGGTACCCAACTGCCCCACAATGGCATAACCTGTGTTGACACCAGCCCCCACTCGAAGACGAAAGGGCAGCTTAAAGAGGGCGTTTAGCTCATCGGTCATCTGGGAGAGGTCATAGAGTGCCCGGTAAACCCGCAGCATTTCGTGGGTGGGAATGAGGTCGCTGGCCGTGGAGGCGCTGCTGTGAATCCATACTGCCATCACCGCATCACCAATATATTTGTCAACCCAACTGCCATAGCGGGTAATGATCTCTCCCGCCCGGCGGAACCAAGTGCCGATCATTTCCGAGAGGATACCCTCATTAAGCATCTGGGTCAGTTTAGTAAATTCCCGGATGTCTAGAACCAAAACCGTAATTAGCCGCCGTTTATGGAGCATTACCGTGTCGGTATCGGTGTTTTCTTCGGCGAGGCTATCATCCTCAGCTAGGGATGCGGGACAAAAAAAATCCAGTTGCGACTCACCTAGGGTGATTTGATCCCCGTTTTTGAGTCCCATGGGCACCGTTACGCGCCGACCGTTGAGGAAAGAACCGTTGCGGCTGCCAAGGTCAATCAAAAAATAGCTGGCGTGCCCCATCACCTGAATCATGGCATGGTTGCGGGATGCACACTTATCAGCTAAAGGAATGTCATTTTCCCGCCCCCGACCAATCGTCCAAGAGGGCTGATCTTGGAGCAAAAATTTTTTCTCCCCATGGGAGGAACGCATGAGCAGGTAGTAGGAGGAATCATGCTCGGAATTGCCCATGATTTAGCCGCAAAGTGTCGCTTCCCTTACTAAAGTGGACTAGAAGTGGTCCAAGAGTAGGCTACCACCAACCCCTAACCAAACATAGTCACCCTTAGCGGGAAAGGGCACCCAGACCAAACAGAATATCAACTAATAATGTCCCCAACACCGCACCACCGAAGACCCAGTGGTGGAGTTTGGGCGATCGCCCACAGGCATAGGTAATGGACAACAGCACGAGGGACAACAGAATTGCCCAGAGAATCCCACGGAGGGACTGTACCGCCAACAGCGCCTGATCGAGCACCAGATGCATCATCCCTAAGTCGGTTTCATGGCCCATGAGCATCTGCCAGTGGGGAAAAAGGTCGTTAACCCAAAAGTAGAAGTCGGTGATTCCTGTCCCTAGGAGGGAGCCGAAGTAAAACCAAGCACCTACTCGATGACTGGGGTGTGCGATTCCCCACACCGCCCAGGGCAGCGCCAGTGCTTCCACGGGCACGTGCACTTCTGGAAACCAGCGTAGCCATCCCCAGTAGACCGAACCACAAAGCCAAGTGAGGGCAAATCCCCAAGTTAGGCTGCCGTAGGGTGATCGCCACAGACGCGCCAATCCCAACCACAATACCGAAATAACCAAGCACAAACTGGGTGCGACCCGCACGAGGGGGGCTTCAACAAATACGGGGAGAGACACTAAGCCAATAGCTAGGATCCCCAAACGACAAGCTAAAACTCGGTCAGCGCCAAGGGGTGCTCCTGAGGTGATGGCATCTGCGGAAAAAAAGGATGTGAAAACCAAAGTTAATAAAAATAAATATTTCTCATAAGTCCTTCACATCCTAGCAGAAGCCCTAGGGTTGGCCAACCAAATCGGAGAGGGGTGAGCTGGCACTGGCGTAGGCTTTGACGGGAATGCGCCCCGCGCGATAGGCGAGTCGTCCCGCAGTTAGGGCTAAACCCATGGCCCGTCCCATGGCCACCGGATCTTGGGCCTGGGCGATCGCCGTATTAATCAGCAGAGCATCGGCTCCCAGTTCCATGGCCATGGCAGCCTCACTGGGAGTGCCAATTCCCGCGTCTACCACTACGGGTACCCGGGACTGCTCGATAATAATCTGGAGGTTGGCGGCATTACGAATCCCCTGCCCGGAACCAATGGGGGAACCCAGGGGCATCACGGTCACGCAGCCCAGTTCTTCAAGGGCTTTGGCCAGGAGGGGATCGGCATTGATATAGGGCAGAACTGCAAAGCCTTCCTTAACCAATTGGATGGCAGCTTGGTACGTGCCGAGGGGGTCGGGCAAGAGGTATTTCAGATCAGGAATCACTTCTAGTTTGACAAAGTTATTGTCGTCCTGTCCCAACACCTTAGCCATTTCCCGTCCTAGCCGCGCAACGCGCACGGCTTCTTCGGCGGTCTGACACCCGGCCGTATTAGGTAATAGCCAGTATTTGTCCCAGTCTAGGGCCGTAGCTAACCCCCCATGGCCTGGAGCTTGGGTTTGAACCCGCCGGACGGCCACTGTGACGATCTCGCTACCCGCTGCGGCAATGGCTCCCTGCATGAGGTCAAAATCCCGATATTTGCCAGTACCGGTCATTAACCGCGAACGAAAGGAGCGTCCAGCAATAGTGAGCAAATCTTGATCCATGAATTTATGCTTTAGCGGCGTGCAACTGAGTTTTTTGATCTTAAGGCATCCTGAGATGGCGGAGCATGGATGCGCTATGCTGAGGGATGTTCCGAATGTTCCGCGCCAATCTATGATGAAACGTTCCTTAGCAGTAATGGTTGTGGCCCTGCTGTGGGTAATGAGTGGTTTTTTGACAGGCTGTGTGTCGCGGGCAGCCGGGTTAGCACCCTACAGTGATAGTCGGGACGGCTACCGATTTCTGTATCCTAACGGCTGGCAGGAGACTAGGTCTAAGGGCAATCTGGATGTGCTCCTCCACGATATTATTGAGCCCTCTGAGAATGTGGCGGTATTGCTCAGCCAGCTGGTCAGTGTCAAGAATCTCAGTGAGATTGGTGATGCTGCGGCCGTTGGCGATCGCATTTTGCACCGGATCATCGCCCCTGACCTACCCGATGAAGCAGTAAAACTCCTTGATACCAAGCAGCGAGATGTGGGTGGGCGCACCTACTATTTTTTGGAATATCGTCTCCGTGATCGCCATGCCTATGCGGCCATGACCACTTCGAGGGGGAACCTTTACACCCTAACCATCTCGGCCCTCGAAAGCCGCTGGAGCAGGGTTTCTGATTTGTTCTATCGTGTTGCCAGTTCCTTCACCGTTGAGTGATGTCCCTGATTTTAGTCATCGATGACGATGCCACCACCCGCCTGACCCTAACGCGATCGCTCCGTAAGCAGGGGTACGAAGTGGAGACGGCCTGTGATGGAGATGAGGGCATCAGTCTGGCCCAGGCATTAATGCCCTCGTTGATTATCTGCGACTGGATGATGCCCAAACGGGATGGGTTAGAGGTCTGCCAGTGGGTAAAGAGTCGTCCAGAGCTGGTCAACACCTACTTCATTTTGCTGACGGCGCGGGATCAGGAGGATGATTTGGTGCGCGGATTGGAGACCGGGGCGGATGATTTTTTATCGAAACCCCCCCGGTTTAATGAGTTGCGGGCGCGGGTGCAGGCGGGTTTGCGGCTTCATCGCATCAATTTCGAGTTGGAGCAGCAGCGTCAGATGCTGGAAAACGAGTTACTTCAGGCGGCGGTTTATGTGCGATCGCTTTTGCCACCCCCGGTCACGGAGCCGATCCCCATTGATTGGCGGTATTTGCCTTCGGTGCAGTTGGGGGGGGACGGACTAGATTATTTTTGGCTCGATAAAGAGCACCTGGCAATTTATGTCCTAGACGTTTCCGGCCATGGGGTGGGGCCGGCTTTGCTGTCCGTGTCGATTCTCAACCTATTGCGATCGCAGAGATGGGATCATCCGGCCGTGCGATCGCCCAAGCGGGTACTGGACATGCTCAACGGTGCCTTCCAAATGTCGAGTCATAATGAGATGTACTTTACGATTTGGTTTGGAGTGTATTGCCCCCGCCAGCGGCTCCTGACCTATGCCTGTGGCGGACATCCCCCGGCGCTGTTGGTCACCCCAGAAGAGGTTGTGCGCTTAAAAACACCGGGGTTGCCCATCGGCATCATCGATGACGCGGAGTTCCAGGAAGAAACCTACACCGTTCCCCCCGACAGCCGGCTCTATGTGTTTAGTGACGGATCCTACGAGATTCCAATTAATGATCAGGAGATTTGGGGACTGTCTAACCTGGGGCAGGCCCTCCACGCCCAGCGCACCAATCCAGACCCAATTCTCGATCTAATTTTGCAGCAAGCCCTCCAAAGCCGTAGGGATGCCAAAGCCACCTTTGATGACGATGTGTCAATCGTGGAACTGCGGTGCTAGGGGGATCACCACCGTGGTAGAGTTTTGCTAACGATTTGTTTTCAAAGGCTCGGTTCCATGACGCTTGCAATTAAAGTAATTTCCCCCGATCGCACCGTTCTTGATGACACCGTTGAGGAAGTGATTTTGCCGAGCACCACAGGGCAATTGGGCATCCTCACCGATCACGCCCCTTTGATTACGGCCCTCGACATTGGCGTGATGCGCTACCGCAAGGATCGGGACTGGCAGGCGATCGCCCTGCTCGGTGGATTCGCTGAAGTGGAAGAAAATGAGGTTACGGTTTTGGTGCAAAGCGCCCAAGCGGGAGTGGACATCAATCCTGAAAAGGCACGGGAGGAATTGACGGCCGCTGAGCAGCGCTACAGTCGAGTTGCTGAAGGGGATCGGCAGGGCAAAATTTTGGCCGATAAAGCAGTCCGTTTAGCCCGTGCCCGACTCCAAGCCACAATCGCCCCCTAGGGATCTCCCGATGGAACGGGCGATTACCAAACTCGGCATTAACCTTACCCTCCTACTGATGGCGGGGGGAGCCACTTTAGCATTGCAATATCCCCGATTGACCCTGCGCCTCACCGGGCAAACCCTGGAGGGTGATCGCCAAGCCGTATCCCAGGAAGCAGCGCGGTTGAATCTTATCGAGCAGTTGCCTCCGCGAGGGTTGGGCTACAACAATATGTTGGCCAACTATGCCTTTTTGCAGTTTCTGCAGTACTTTGGCGACGACGTGGCTCGAGTTCAGCACCGCACGGGCTATGGCCTCAGTGCACGCTATTTTGATGTGGTCATCACCCGTGACCCACGATTTGATTATAGTTACATTTATCTATCTACCAGTGTGTCGATGTATGCCGCCGAGCCATCCCGGGCGATCGCTCTCTATGGACAGGGGCTAAAATCGCTCGATCCCACCAAACAACCCTATGCCTACACCGTCTGGCGGCGCAAGGCGGTCGATCAGTTACTGTTCCTTGGGGATGCGGCGGGGGCAAGACAGTCCTATCTCATGGCGGCGGACTGGGCTGATCGGGCGACATTTGGCCGCAATGCCCTACCGGAAACCGAATTTGTGCCCGGCACCCAGGAGCGCTTTGTTTCTAGGCTTTCACGGCAGTCGGCGGAATGGCTCAGGGACGGGCGGGATCTCCGCCAAGCCCAAATTGCCGCCTGGACTTTGGTGGTCACATCCGTGGTCGATCAGCAGTCTCTCAAACGGGCGATCGCCGAATTGGATCGGTTAGGTATGCTCGTTGACCTCGACGAACAGGGGCAAATTCGGGTTCGCCCCAAAATATCCTCCCAAACATCTTAAGGAGCCGACCCATGGAACTACGCCGTCTTGGCAATACCGAAATTATGATTTCCCCCGTCCTCATGGGCACTTGGCAAGCGGGAAAGCGGATGTGGGTTGGTATTGACGATCAGCAGAGTATCCAGGCAATCCGTGCTGCCCTCGACGTGGGGATCTCCACCATTGACACGGCGGAAGTATACGGCGAGGGGCACTCAGAACGCATTGTCGCTGAGGCGATCGCCGGTCGGCGGCAGGAAGTGGTTCTAGCGACCAAGGTGTTTGCCAATCATTTGCACTATGCCCAAGTGATCGAAGCCTGCGATCGCTCCTTAAAAAATCTCCAAACCGACACGATCGACCTGTATCAAATTCACTGGCCCGCCGGCACCTGGAATAGCGATTTAGTGCCCATTGCTGAAACCATGGCGGCCTTAAATCACCTCAAGTCTGCCGGCAAGATTCGGGCCATTGGCGTTTCCAACTTCACGCAAGCCCAACTGGCTGAAGCCCTAGAACACGGGCGGATCGACAGTCTTCAGCCCCCCTATTCCCTCTTTTGGCGGCAGGTGGAGTCAGAACTGCAGCCCTTCTGCGTCGCCCATAACATTACAATTTTGGCCTACTCCCCCCTTGCCCAAGGGTTGCTTACCGGTAGGTTCCGCCATGGGCATCTGTTTCCTGAAGGCGACCACCGCGCCAAACACAAACTGATGCAACCCGACCACTATACCCGTGTCCAAAAGGCACTGACCCAGCTTGAGCCCATCGCCGCCCGCAATGGCACCACTTTGGGCACCCTTGCCCTGGCTTGGCTGCTGTCCCGACCCCAAACCTGTGCGATCGTCGGGGCTCGTGCTGCCGATCAAGTCTGGGAAAACGCTAAAGCTATGGATTTGCACCTGACTCCAGAAGATCTAACCGCCATGGATACCATTGGTCGTGGGGTCACTGATTTTCTAGACGAACATCCCGTGCAATGGAACTTTTAATTGGGCCCTAAACATCGCCAAACATCTTGGGGGGAGCCAATAAAAACAGCAGCCCTTGCCCCATAAATGGCTCCCGATCCGGTACTGTGACTCCGATAATGCCCACTTTTTTAAGCACCAAAACACTGCGCACCTCACCCCAGAGGAGTTGTTCTGCCCAAGCCGTTAAATCCGGCTCATGGCCAATCAGGGCGATCGCCTTTTGTTTTCCCCCGTGCTCCAGTTGCCAAGGCCCAAACCATGTCAACCATTGCCCCAAATCGCCGCCGGGAGCCAAGAGTGCCTCTTCCGCCATCCCACAGTTAAATGTCTCACTAAAAATCGCTGCCGTTTCCTGGGCTCGCGCCAAGGGGCTAGTGTGGATCAGGGAAATGACCAGCCCTAACTTCTGTAATCTTTGTGCTACCCGCTGGGTTTTCCTCCTCCCCTCAGCCGTCAGCGATCGCCCCTCATCTGGCACTTGGGGATCGGGTTCAATGGCAACGCCGTGGCGAATTAAATACAGACTAGTCATGGGCAAAACTTCAAAATAGGATGATTAACCTAGCAGAGACGCCTTAAAAGAATCAAGTCCGTGATCTGCGGGCATCATGGCGGAAGATCCATGGGATGAAGCGGACAGGTGGCATTGGAAGCCTAGGCATATTCCCCGTCACTCTCCTTCCTAGAAAAAGCTAAAAACTCCTGAGCACAGGCGGATTTAGCACTAAAAAATCCGCAGATTAAGCAGCGCACTTAATTTCCGCTAATTCCCGTGAACGCCACAAGTTCTGCCCCGGAATTAAGCTGACAGACCATCCAAAACCGATGTCAATAGTGCCACATCACTGGGCTTTATTTTGTAACGACCTGACTCAATATCTCGAATCCAACTCTGGCTTTTTCTCAGTAAACAGGAGAGCTGCCTTTGACTTACGCCCTGTTGCAGCCTTGCAGCCTTAATCATGTCCCCCGTGATATTACTAACAGAATTAGATTTATGTTTCGCCTTGTGCCTGGTCATATCCTTGGCAATATCCACACGCCAGTCGTTGGGAAATTCCGTAATCGTGATCGACGCATTCAATAGCTGCGTCCACTTTTTCTTAGAGTTAATGGCGGCCGTTGCCCCCCAAGCCTCCTCAGTCCAATAGGTTAAGGCTTCTTCGGGATCATTTGGTAGGTTTTGCGCACTGACCCACCAAGGCTGGATTGCCTCAGGATACAAGCTGTCCTCAAATAATGGTCGTAGTCCGTAGTGAAATAACTGCTCCAAATCGGATTCAAAGGTAGTGATCACCTTCCTGCGGGCATCCGATTTGTACCAGACCACCTGTAGATGCTGATCTCCATAGACGAGCTTGAGCAAAGAACTAACCTTAGCGCTACGGTCTTGCCCAACACGCAGCCTGAACAGAAAATGAAGCAGCATGACAACCGCTCCTTCATGACGCTGCCATAGGTTCATAATCTTGGGCGGCAAAGAAACTGGTAACCAACCATATTGATAATAGGCGTTTTTATTCCTCGCGCCCTCTTGGTTGAGGAAATAGGCTGACCAGTGGCCAGCCAAAACCCTAAACGATAGACCGCTAAGGTAGCTGGATCCATCCTCAGCCCTCGACATATGATAAGCAGAGCTAGCTGACCATAGAGGTTCAAAGGGTAGATCTATGGACTCAATTTTCCCCTTTTGCTGCCAATGTATCTCCACTTGCAATTCACAGGCCTGCCGCATTAACGATTCAATTAACAGCAGCTTTTTGACGCGACTCATGTTCTTTCGTCGATCAAGCCCTAAAAATTCTGCAATGATGCGATCATTAACAATGATCTCCTCAGTCCAAGGAATCGATTTTTGTGTAGCACAAGCGGCTAAAAATAAATGGACTAAAACCACACGAATATCAATAGTATCGACATCTTTGAGATTGTCTTTGCTTCTGGGGAGTCGATAGACTAACGTGCCAGATCTACCTTGATATTCATGCATGTAATAATCATCTTCCTGTCGCCACTGATGATAGGTTCTCTTAGTCATCAAATGGCAAGCCTGCCAGATAACTAAGCAGGAGGCAAACGGTTGGTTCTTTCCATTTTGATAAAGCGTGACATTCGGTTGAGGGTAATCAATCGTAGTTGGCTTGCCCTGGGGCGTCACAAGGAAATCACTCAAACATGAAGATGTTGGATAGCAATTTGCATCCCCCGAAGCCAGTTCAAATGCCTCCGACGGACGCAGCTCATGGGGATCTTTCATTTTGAAAGCATGGATCGGGCAAGTTGAACAATCATCATTAGGAGCAATCATGATTATTTTTTTAGGTTAGGTCAAACTTTAACCCTCCAAAACGAAAAATTTCTGTGACTTAGTAAGCATATTTACTTTTTTTTAAGAGTCTATTTCTGTACTGTATCGAATTTTACAGAATCCCCTTCAGCATTGTCTAACGCCTCCAACTCCCGGGCACGGCAGCCAATCACATGACCTAATTCAATAAAATGAACGCTGTAGATATAGAAAGACTGTAGAAAGGTGCCAATGGCAATCACGTACCCCACGTCTCCCTTTCGGGCCAAGACTTCATTTTTTTCCCGCCCCGCAAACGTACCATCGTTTCTTATGGTTTTAATCAGGCGCACCTTCTGTCCGATTTCAAAGTCTGGGGGAGACTCTAATTCCATATCTGATGTATTCATACGCCCACGGTTTGACTAATGTTAACCAGTTCAGTCAGGGATAGCCCGCCCTTGGACTGGGTGGCGCGACGTCGCACAATAGCAAGAATTTCCTGCGCTTGCTCAGCGGACACACAGACACCTTCCTGGCGCAGCAAATGGATGATTAGGTGGGTACCCGAGTGTTTGCCAATGACAAGCTGTCGCGTACGACCAACGGACTCGGGAGGGAACGGCTCATAGGTTAAAGCGTTGGCCAAAATGCCATGGGTATGGATTCCCGATTCATGGGAGAAGGTGTTCTCACCGACTACCGCTTTGCAAAGATAGGGATGATAGTTGGCGGCTTGGGTGACTAATTGGGACAGTTCCCAGAATTTTGCTACCTTAATATTGAGCTTGATACCATAGAGTTCTTGCAGTGCCATGACCACCTCCTCAAGGGCTGCATTCCCCGCCCTTTCGCCCAAGCCATTTACGGTAGTATTGACTGACCGGGCCCCGGCCTTGACACCGGCAAGGGCATTGGCCGTTGCCATTCCTAGATCGTTGTGGGTGTGCATTTCCACTGGAATGGTCAAAGCTGAAGTCAATCGCAGCACTTGCTCATAGCTCGAAAACGGATCGAGTCTGCCCACCGTATCACAGTAGCGAAATCGCTCTGCCCCCAAGCTTGGGCATAGCGGGCCACCTCTAGCAGAAATTCTGGATCCGCCCGCGAACTATCTTCACCTCCCACTGCCACGAAAAAGCCATGGGACTTGGCGAACTCGATACAGTTTTTGAGTTGTCCAAGCATGGCCCAACGACTGTGATGGAATTTGATCGCTATCTGCAAGTCGGAAACAGGAACAGAGATATGCACCCGATGCAGTCCACAGGTAAGGGATGCTTCAAGATCCTCTATCCGGCAGCGATTCCAGCCGAGTAACTTGGCCTTCAGTCCCGATGAAACCAGGGCTTTAATGGATTCAACCTCTTCTCCTCCCATAATTGGAATGCCAACTTCTAACTCGGGGATGCCAATTTGGTCTAATAAATGCGCTATGGATACTTTTTCCCGCAAGCTAAAAGCTACCCCAGGCGTCTGCTCTCCATCTCTTAGAGTCGTATCGTTAATTAGAATTGGTGCAATCATTCTATTGTCCTGCCGTAGTGGGTTCAATTTCTTACCTGAATGTAAGCTCCATGGCCCCATGGTTTTTTAACGACTGGTGCCTATCATTGTGACTTTACGGATTGGGAGTTACTGACATTTGCCAGCACCGTTCTAGCCAAGATAGATGTTGCGATCGCGTGGTCGTAAAACGAAAAAGCGTCATGCAGACTAGGATTGCCTCAGAGGAATTTTTGATTTCCACATCAAGACATCTTCCTTTGCCCTGAACACATTCACAGTAAATCGATAATTCTGCTAAGCGGGTACAGACACTCCACCGTTCCCCAACAGGTAATGAGTCGATGTGATCGGTCAAGACTGATTCGTACATGGCTTTATCTCCTAGGTGATCATGGGTTCACTTATAGCAAGCACCTCTCAATTAAGGTGGGCTGACAGAAATAGATTCCTTGGGTAGTTGCAGTGTACTCAAGTTTGGGTGTAGGTTCTCGACCCCGCTCTAGGTTTAGGTTTCAGGTACTACAGGGTTGTTTTTAGAACGTTGAATGCACTGAGGTGCGGGGGTTTCTAGGTAGATGAACCCTATTTTCTCGAAATTAGCTAGGAGTTAATGCACTCATGTCAGTAGGAGTTCGAGCCCATTGGAGACGGACTCAGGAGGAGCCCCATAGTTAAACCCATGCTTGAAATCATGGTTTAGGTTGAGTACATCGATGTTCTTATCAGTTAAACGTATCATTTGATACACGGCAAGGATGCAATGATGATAAACAGTAGAAGCGTAATGATCGCAATATAAGTTATTATATCTTCTGTATAACAAGCAACAGTTTGGTTTTGATGTGTTATATTTTATACAGAAATTATTTAGCGATCCGCACGTGAATTTCAGGGCTGCGAGTGCACATCCAAAAAATAGGAATAAATGCCTCAACGCCTTACTGCAAGAGCTTTTTCATGAGTGCAGTTAATCTAGTTTTCACTCAGAAACTAAATTGTGAAACCTCAGTAATGCCCCTTCCTTGAGCCTGAAAAAATATTGAAGCCATGCTGAGTCAATGATTCAGAAGGTGAGTGCATTGCTAGTAATTAATCAAAGTATCCCCCCTAGCTGCCCTCATCCAAAAAAACTGCGGTGCTATAACGGTCACATCAAATCGCTTGGGCACCATCCAATGATTACTCCCTCTTCTGCCGCCGTTAATAGTTGTAGCTGTACGAAGCAAAATGTTGCTGATGCCCTAGCTGATCGGAATGCCCGGCTGAAGGCTCGCATTGAAAAACATCCTTGCTACAGCGAAGATGCCCACCACCACTATGCCCGTATGCATGTTGCCGTGGCCCCGGCATGCAATGTTCAATGTAACTACTGCAACCGTAAGTATGACTGCGCTAATGAGAGCCGGCCTGGAGTAGTGAGCGAGACCTTAACGCCAGCGGAGGCAGCTCACAAAGTGCTTGTTATTGCCAGTAAGATTCCCCAGATGACAGTGGTCGGTATCGCTGGTCCGGGTGACCCGTTAGCAAATCCCAAGCAAACCTTTGAGACTTTTGCCCGCATTGCGGAGAAAGCACCGGACATTAAGTTATGTCTTTCGACAAATGGCTTGAATCTCCCTGAATATGTGGATCAGATTAAGGAGCTAAATATTGACCACGTCACAATCACAATTAACACTATTGATCCGGAGATTGGTGCTCGTATTTATCCTTGGATTCGCTGGCAGAGGAAGCGCATTTCCGGCATAGAGGGGGTCAAGATCCTGCTTGAGCGTCAAATGGATGGACTGCAAGCCCTACAGGAGGCGGACATTCTCTGTAAAGTGAATTCGGTCATGATTCCAGGAATTAACGATCAGCACCTCCCCGAGGTGAATCAGGCAATTCGAGAGCGGGGGGCCTTCTTGCACAATATTATGCCGCTAATTTCTGCTCCCGAGCACGGCACCCACTTTGGCTTGAGTGGACAGCGTGGTCCAACACCACGGGAAATCAAAGAGGTGCAGGATCAATGTGCAGGCAACATGAAGATGATGCGCCACTGCCGCCAATGCCGCGCTGATGCTGTTGGACTGCTTGGGGAAGATCGCTCCCAGGAGTTTACCAAGGATAAGTTCATGGCGATGTCGGCGGAGTACGATCCGGAGCAGCGGCAGATCCTCCATGCTCGGATTGAATTGCGGAAGCAAGAATTAACGGAAGAAAAGGAGAAGCTGCGGGGTCAGAACCTCAAAGCCACGCCCAAAGTTCTGGTAGCGGTTGCCTCAAAGGGCGGCGGATTGGTAAATCAGCACTTCGGCCATGCGAAGGAATTTCTCATCTACGAAGTGGATGGAAATACGGTGAGCTTTGTCGGACATCGCAAGATCGACCACTACTGCCAGAGCGGATTTGGTGAGGAGGCTTCTATGAAGGGCATTCTTCAGACAATCGCCGATTGCCGGGCCGTACTGTGTTCCAAAATTGGTGCCTGTCCCCAAGAACAGCTCCGCAGTGCCGGAATTACACCCTTTGAGGATTACGACTCGATTGAGTCCGTGGCCCGCAAGTTTTACCAGCAGTTTATGGAAACCGAATTGGAGGTGGATTATGCCCTACAAACACTCTGATCAGTATATGTCTTGGGAGGAGTGCCGGACACTTTGTCCCAAGGGAGCGATCAAGCAAACCGATCGCCACCACTGGATCGATACCCAACTGTGTGATCGCTGTCGGGGACTGGAGGAATACCGGTGCGGTGGAATTTTTGAGAATAACTCCTCTATTCGGTTGCAAGATTTCAATCCCTACTGGCAACAGTGGTTCCGTACTTACAATCAGCTTCTCGATCGATTGCGGGTCAAGGGAGGTCAGGGATGACGATCTATTTGGATAACAACGCTACCACTAGGGTGGATGAACAGGTTTTTGCGGCCATGGTGCCCTTTTTGACCGAATTTTACGGTAATCCCTCTAGTATGCACAGTTTTGGCGGACGGGTGGCTCAATCCATCCAAACCGCCCGGGAGCAGTTGGCTGACCTAATCGGAGCCCTTCCCTCGGAAGTGATTTTCACCAGTTGCGGTACGGAGGGGAACAATACGGCGATTCGCTCGGCATTGGCTACCCTGCCCGATCATCGGCACATTATCACTACTCAAGTGGAACACGCCTGCGTTCTCAATCTCTGCAAGACCTTGGAAAAGCAGGGTTATCGCGTGACCTATCTCTCGGTCGATAGCAAAGGAATGCTCGACCTGATGGAACTGGAAGCGGCTCTGACTGGGGATACGGCGATTGTTTCCACCATGTATGCCAATAACGAAACCGGGGTAATTTTTCCGGTTGAGGAGATTGGTACCCTTGCCAAATCCTACGGTGCCCTCTTCCATGTGGATGCCGTGCAAGCCGTGGGGAAAGTTCCCCTCCACCTGCAAGCCAGTTCCGTGGATTTCCTAACCCTATCCGGTCATAAGTTCCACGCTCCCAAGGGTACCGGTGCTCTGTACGTGCGGCGGGGAGTGCGCTTTCGCCCCCACCTCATCGGCGGGCACCAGGAACGCAACCGACGCGGGGGCACAGAAAATGTGGCGGGTATTGTCGGCTTGGGACAGGCGGCGGTTTTAGCCCAGGCAAATTTAGGGCAGATGGAATCGGTCAAGACCCTGCGCGATCGCCTTGAAGAAGCGATCCTGCAGCTCATTCCCGATACGACGGTCAACGGACAGGGCAGTCCTCGACTACCGAACACGACCAATATCGCGTTCAAATACATCGAAGGGGAAGCCATTCTGCTGATGCTCGATCGAGAGGGAATCTGTGCTTCCTCCGGTTCTGCCTGCACTTCCGACTCTTTGGAACCTTCCCATGTTCTGCGCTCGATGGGCTTGCCCTACAGCATTTTGCACGGCTCCATTCGCTTCAGCCTCTCCCGCTTTACCACACCCGCAGAAATAGGGCGACTGCTGGCGGTGATGCCGCCGATTGCCGCCAAACTCCGTGCCCTCTCTCCGTTCAACGCGGAGGATCAGGGTTGGATCGCTGAACGCACCGAAGCCCTTACCCATAAATAGGAGGTGAACTGATGTGGAACTATAGCGAAAAAGTCCTAGACCTCTTCTACCATCCCCTCAACCAGGGAGAGATCAAAGATGAGCAGGAGTCAGGTATGGCCGTAGTTAGGGGAGAGGTGGGAAGTATCGCCTGCGGAGATGCCCTGAGATTGCACCTCAAAATCGATGTAACGGGCGATCGCATCATTGATGCCAAATTCCAAACCTTTGGCTGTACCAGCGCCATCGCCTCCTCTTCGGCCCTGACCGAGATGGTCAAGGGATTGGAACTGGATCGGGCTTTAGGAATCACCAATCGGGATATCGCCAACTATCTGGGCGGACTACCGGAGCAGAAAATGCACTGCTCAGTGATGGGACAGGAAGCCCTGGAAAAAGCCATCTATTCCTATCGCGGACTTACTCCTGCCCACGAGGAAGAAGAGGAAGGAGCGCTCCTATGCACCTGTTTTGCGGTTACGGCCAATCGCGTGAAGCGCGTAGTTCAGGAGAACCGCCTCACCAGCGCCGAAGAAGTAATGCGCTACGTCAAAGCAGGCGGGGGATGTGGCACTTGTCTCAGCGCCATTGATGAGGTGATTGAGAGCGTACTTCAGCCCCAACCCCTAACCACTGTGCAGAAGATCGGCAAAATAGAGACTTCCTTGGACGGCATCCGCCCCTACCTCCAAGCAGATGGAGGCGATGTGGAGCTGTTTGATGTGGAAGGCGATCGCGTATCGGTAAGGCTGAAGGGTGCCTGTGGCAGTTGTGCCAGTAGTCTCGCCACCCTTAAAGATGTGATCGAAGAGCGCCTGCGGCGAGAGGTTCTGCCCTCGCTGGTGGTCGAAGCAGTTTAGTTCCTGTGGAGGATCTATGGTTCCCGAAGACTATTCCCAATTTGGTGAGCGATCGCCCCCAGTCGGCATCATCACTTTCGATATTTCCAGACTGCGCGTTTACGGACAGTTCACTGTAATTTTTTAGGAGAACATCATGACGGACAAAATCAGACAAATCGCCTTCTACGGCAAAGGTGGCATCGGTAAATCCACCACTTCCCAAAATGCGATCGCCGGGATGGCAGAACAGGGACAACGGGTGATGATTGTGGGGTGCGACCCCAAAGCCGACTCCACTCGCCTGATGCTTCACAGCAAAGCCCAAACCACCGTGCTGCACTTGGCGGCGGAACTAGGAGCCGTGGAGGATGTAGAACTGGAGCAGGTGTTGCTCACGGGCTATCGGGGTGTGCGTTGTGTTGAGTCCGGCGGTCCCGAACCCGGAGTCGGTTGCGCCGGTCGGGGCATCATCACCGCCATCAACTTTTTGGAAGAAAACGGTGCCTACGAAGACCTCGACTTCGTTTCCTACGACGTGCTGGGAGATGTGGTCTGCGGTGGCTTTGCTATGCCCATTCGGGAAGGGAAAGCCCAGGAATCTACATCGTCTGCTCCGGGGAAATGATGGCGATGTATGCCGCCAACAACATCGCACGGGGTGTGCTCAAGTATGCCCATTCCGGTGGTGTACGCCTCGGTGGTTTGATTTGCAACAGCCGCAAAACTGATCGGGAGTTGGATTTGATCGAAACCCTCGCTGCCCGTCTCAACACCCAGATGATTCACTTTGTCCCCCGCGACAACATCGTCCAACACGCCGAGCTGCGCCGCATGACGGTGATCGAATACGCTCCCGACAGCCAACAGGCAGAGGAATACCGCATCCTCGCCCGCAAGATCATCGACAACAGAAACCTTACCGTGCCCACGCCCATTTCCATGGACGAACTGGAAGACCTGTTGGTGGAATTCGGCATCCTGGGTGGCGAACAGGAATACCAAAAGGCGATCGCCCAAGACAATGGCAAGCAACTGATCAATGCCTAACCGCTCTCAGCCCCTTCCTAACCTTGGGCAGGGGCTGATTCATCTACTACACAGAGGACAAACCAATGACGTTCACCCAAGACGACAAGCAACAGATCATTAAAGAGGTGCTAGAGGCGTACCCCGAAAAATCCCGCAAAAAGCGGGAAAAACATCTCAATGTCACTGAAGAAGGTAAATCCGATTGCGGGGTCAAATCCAACATCAAATCCTTACCCGGTGTGATGACCACCCGAGGGTGTGCCTTTGCTGGAGCTAAGGGTGTGGTCTGGGGTCCCGTCAAAGACATGATTCACATCAGCCATGGCCCCGTTGGATGTGGCTACTATTCTTGGTCAGGCCGCAGAAATTACTACATTGGCACCACTGGTGTTGACACCTTCGGCACCATGCAGTTCACCACAGATTTCCAAGAGCGCGACATCGTCTTTGGCGGCGATAAAAAACTGGCCAAGGTGATTGATGAATTGGAAACCCTGTTTCCCCTCAGCAAAGGCATCACCATTGAATCCGAATGTCCCGTGGGACTGATCGGCGATGACATCGAAGCCGTCTCTAAAAAGAAGGCAAAAGAAATCGGCAAGAGCGTTGTCCCGGTAAGGTGCGAGGGCTTCCGCGGCGTTTCCCAATCCCTAGGGCACCACATCGCCAACGATACAGTACGGGACTGGGTTTACGCCAAGTCGGACAAACTATCCAATGAAGAACTAGGATTCACCGCTTCGCCCTACGATGTCAGCGTGATCGGCGACTACAACATCGGTGGGGATGCCTGGTCTTCCCGCATTCTCCTGGAGGAAATGGGACTGCGCGTGATCTCCCAATTCTCTGGGGATGGCTCCTTCAATGAAGTCAAACTCAGCCATCGGGGTAAGTTGAATTTGATTCACTGCTACCGCTCCATGAACTACCTCTGCAAGCACATGGAAGAGACCTACGGTGTGCCCTGGTTGGAATTCAACTTCTTTGGCCCCACCTACATTGCCAAGTCCCTGCGGGAAATTGCTGATCGCTTTGATGACACCATCCGCGCTAAAGCCGAGGAAGTAATCGCCAAGTACCAGGCCCAATCCGATGCCGTGATCGCCAAATATCGCCCTCGCCTCGCTGGCAAACGGGTAATGCTGATGGTAGGCGGACTGCGACCCCGCCACGTCATCCCCGCCTTTAAGGATTTAGGCATGGAAGTGATCGGCACCGGCTATGAATTCGGGCACAACGATGACTACAAACTGACCACGGAATACACCGATCCCGGTACCGTGATCTACGACGATGTCACCGGCTACGAATTTGAAGAATTTGCCCGCAAGCTGAAGCCCGACCTGATCGCCGCCGGCATCAAAGAGAAGTATGTCTTCCAAAAGATGGCACTCCCCTTCCGGCAGATGCACTCTTGGGATTACTCGGGCCCTTACCACGGCTACGATGGCTTCGCCATTTTTGCTAGAGACATGGATCTAGCACTCAACAGTCCCACTTGGGGATTGGTCAAAACCCCCTGGCAAACCGTCTAATCACCTAATCGATTACTGGAGAACGATCATGTCTCAGAATGTAGAAAAAATCCAAGATCATGCGCGGCTGTTCCATCAACCGGAATACCAAGACCTCTTTGCCCGCAAGCGGGAATTTGAGAACTGTCACAGCACAGACGAAGTGGAACAGATCTCAGAGTGGACCAAAAGTTGGGAATATCGGGAAAAGAACTTCGCCCGTGAAGCCCTGACCATCAATCCAGCGAAAGCCTGCCAACCCCTAGGAGCCATCTTTGCCGCCACGGGGTTTGAAGGAACTCTGCCCTTTGTCCATGGTTCCCAAGGCTGTGTGGCCTACTTCCGCACCCATTTAACCCGCCACTTCAAGGAACCCTTTTCCGCCGTTTCCTCCTCCATGACCGAAGATGCCGCCGTCTTTGGTGGGTTAAAAAATATGATTGAGGGGTTATCTAATTCCTACACCCTCTACAAGCCAAAAATGATTGCCATTTGCACCACCTGCATGGCAGAAGTCATTGGGGATGATTTGAGTTCCTTCGTCACCACTTCTAAAAACGAAGGCTCTGTGCCCCAGGACTTCCCTGTGCCCTTCGCCCATACCCCCAGCTTCATCGGCTCCCACATTACGGGCTATGACAACATGCTCAAGGGGATTCTGACGGAGTTGAAGGGTGACAGAACCGTAAGTAATGGCAAGCTCAATTTTATTCCGGGCTTTGACACCTACGTCACCAACAACCGAGAACTGGATCGCATCCTCAACTTGATGGATATTCCCCACACCATCTTGGCGGACAACTCCGACTCCTTTGATTCCCCCAACGAAGGGGAGTATGTGATGTACAACGGCAAAACCACCTTGGCAGAAACCGCCGATGCGATCAATGGTGATGCCACGATCGCCCTGCAAGCCTACTCCACCGAGAAAACTAGGGCGTACTTAGAAGCGGATTGGCAACAGCCCACCCATGTCTGTCGTCCTTTTGGCATCAGGGGTACGGATGCCTTTGTGATGAAGCTCTCGGAGCTAACAGGCAAACCCATTCCCCGCCAGTTGGAAATCGAACGGGGGCGAGCGGTGGATGCCATGACCGATTCCCAGGCATGGTTGCACGGCAAGCGCTTCGCCCTCTATGGCGATCCCGATCTGGTGCTGTCTTTGCTGTCTTTCACCTTGGAACTGGGCATGGAGCCGGTGCACATTGTGGTGACCAACAGCAATGCCACCTTTGAGGAGGAAGCCAAGGCACTGCTGGCCAGCTATGCCAACGGCAAGGAGGCGACGGTGTGGGGTGGCAAAGACCTATGGCACTTGCGATCGCTCCTGTTCACCGAACCCGTAGACCTACTGATCGGTAATTCCTACGGTAAATATCTATGGCGGGATACCAAAACTCCCTTGGTGCGCATTGGGTATCCGATCTTTGATCGGCATCATCTCCATCGCTACACCACCCTAGGCTATCAAGGTGTAATCAATCTACTCAACTGGATTGTCAACACTCTACTAGAGGAACTTGATCGGCAGACGAACATCCCCAGTAAGACGGATATTTCCTTTGACCTGATCCGCTAATCGCTTTTCCCCCATTCCCTAGGAAGGGAATGGGGGAAAAGCCACCAAAATCCCTTGGAGTTTTGCCATGACCACTTCTACATTTCAGCTACAGAGAGATTGGCTCTTTCCTTTGCGCCAAGCCCTCAATGGCATCAGAGTTCATCGATCGCGAACAGCCCACCTCCTGTGTCATCTAATTCCCAGCCGTTGCCCCTTTGAGCGTACCCTTCACATTGGCACACACCAAATTCATATTCCGCCACTGTGTCATCTCAACCCCCTTTACAACGAAGTTGTCGCGCTGCGGATGCGAGCCCTCGATTACCTGATCGCCGTCGAACTTGATATCAGTGACTATGTGGAGGTATGTGATGGCACAAACTCAGATTAATCAACTGCTCACCGAACCTGCCTGCGAACACAACCATCACCATGGCGACAAGAAGAATCGCACCTGTCAGCAACAGGCAAAACCGGGTACAGCCCAAGGTGGTTGTGCCTTTGATGGCGCAAGCATTACCCTCGTCCCAATCACCGATGCCGCCCATTTAGTGCATGGACCGATCGCCTGTGCCGGAAATTCTTGGGGTAGTAGGGGAAGTCTATCCTCTGGCCCCCTGATGTTCAAGACAGGATTTACAACTGACTTAACCGAACAGGACATCATCCTCGGTAGCGAGAAACGCCTTCACCAATCCATCGGGGAAATTGCCCAAAGCTATCAACCAGCGGCTATTTTTGTCTATTGCACCTGTGTGCCTGCGCTTACGGGGGATGACATAGAAGCGGTCTGCCAAACTGCCAGTCGCAAATACAAACTGCCAGTGATTCCCGTAATGGCTCCAGGATTTGTGGGCAGTAAAAACCTAGGCAATCGTTTAGCCGGAGAATCCCTATTAGACTATGTAATCGGCACGGGTGAGCCACCGCAACTGGGAACCCATGTGATCAACTTAATTGGGGAATATAACATTGCCGGGGAACTATGGGATGTTTTACCCCTTTTTGAACGATTAGGAATTCAAGTATTAGCAAAAATGACGGGGGATGCCCGTTACGCTGAACTTACCCAGGCCCACCATGCCCACTTAAATCTCGTCATTTGTGCCAAAGCGCTGTTAAATGTAGCCCGCAAAATGGAGGAGAACTATGGCATTCCTTACCTTGAATGTTCGTTCTATGGGATTCAAGATCTCAACCAATGTCTGCGACAAATTGCCCAACATTTTCAAGATCCAGAACTGACTGCTCGGGTCGAAGCTTTGATCTCTGAAGAAACCCAGCAGTTGGAGCGTGACCTCGCCCCCTATCGCCCGAAATTGCAGGGAAAACGGGTCGTTCTGTACACCGGTGGCGTCAAAAGCTGGTCTGTGATTTCCGCTGCCCAAGACCTAGGGATCCAGGTTGTAGCCACAAGCACCCGAAAAAGCACTGCTGAAGATAAAGCCCGCATTAAAGAATTATTGGGAGAAGCGGGAATCATGATCGAAGGCGGCGGAGCCCAAGAACTTTTGGGGGTCATCCAGCGCACTAAGGCAGACATGTTGATTGCTGGCGGCAGAAACCAATACACCGCCCTCAAAGCCGGCATTCCTTTTTTGGATATCAACCAAGAACGCCACCATGGCTATGCCGGGTATAGCGGGATGGTGACCCTAGCCAGAGAACTAACCCACGCACTCCACAGCCCGGTCTGGGAGCAAATCCGACAATTAGCGCCTTGGGAGGTGGGTTATGAGTAAGGTGATTGCGACTAGAAAGGCAGTTACGGTCAATCCTCTGAAATTGAGTCAGCCCCTCGGTGCCGCCCTTGCTTTTTTGGGCATCAAAGGATCCATTCCCCTATTCCATGGCTCCCAGGGATGTACAGCCTTTGCCAAAGTGCTGCTGGTGCGCCACTTCCGGGAAGTGATTCCCCTAGCTACCACTGCTTTGACAGAAGTTTCCACAATTCTGGGGGGAGAAGAGAACATCAAGCAGAGTATTGATGTATTGATTGCCAAGGCCCAACCCCAGTTGATTGGTCTTTGTGCAACTGCCCTATCAGAAACACGGGGTGAGGATGTAGCAGGAATTTTAAGAACCTGCGATTTCCCGATTCCCGTGATCTATGCGACCACTCCCGACTTTTGTGGCTCCCTATGTGATGGCTACAGCCGTGCTGTCGAAGCAATGATTAGTGTGATTCCCCAGGAAGGTGCCCTGAACACCCGCCAGGTGACTCTGCTGATGGGTTCCGATGTCACGCCCGGTGAAGTCGCTGATCTCAAGCAATTGGTGCGGGATTTTCACCTCACCCCGATCGCCATTCCTGACCTCTCGACATCCCTCGATGGTCATTGGGCAGAAAACGAATATGGGGTATCTACCGGGGGAACAACCCTAGACGATCTCCAGTTGGCAGGTCAATCCGCCTTTGTGTTGGCGATTGGTGAATCCATGCGTCCTGCCGCCAAGATCTGGCAAGAACGGTTCCAAGTTCCCTTCACCCTCTTTCAGGGGGCAACTGGTCTAGAAGCGAGCGATCGCCTGATTCGATGCCTCATGGACTGGAGTGGCAGCCCCGTTCCTAATCCATACCCCTGGCAACGGCGACAACTCCAAGATGCCATGCTTGACACGCACTTTTATATCGGGGGCAAACGCATTGCCCTGGCCCTAGAACCGGATCTATTGGGCGTGATCAGCCATTTTCTGGTCAGTATGGGCGCAGAGATTTCAGTTGCCGTTGCCCAACCCGCCCGCCCCAGTTAGAACTTCTCCCCAGTCAAACAGTGATTGTTGGTGATTTAGGTGACTTGCACACCCACGCTCGGGGCAGCGATCTCCTGATCACCAACTCCAGAGCCGCGCCGATCGCCCGTGATTTGGGCATTCCCCTGCTGCGGATGGGCTTTCCTATCTTTGACCGATTGGGGAATGGACTGCGTTCCTACATTGGCTACCGCGGTACCACCCAACTGTTGTTCGATCTAGGAAATCTGTTCCTTGAGTCCCAAACCCAGTAGCATTCCACTCTAACCTTAATTTTGGAGAACCCCTATGAAAGTTGCTTTTGCCACCACGGATCGAGAACACATCAATGCCCACTTTGGTTGGGCCAGCATCTTCTCGGTTTACGAGGTTTCCCAGCAGGGCTATGAGTTGGTTGAACATCACGAATTCCCCGACAGTGGGAAAGAGGATGGCAACGAGGATAAATTAGTGTCCAAGCTGGAATATCTACAAGACTGTCAAAACTGCAAGATTATCTATGTCGCTGCCATTGGGGGCAGTGCTGCCGCCCGCTTGATCAATAAAGGGTTCACACCAATCAAATCCCAATCTGAGGAGGATGCGATCGTGCCCACCCTAGAGCGGCTGATCCGCACCCTCCAAACCAGTCCGCCCCCTTGGTTGCGGAAAGCCCTCGGCATTAAACCAAACTTTGTGGAGGAATAGCCATGAGCCCTACAACGGTCACCACGTCAGGATTTTTACAAGTCCTTGCCACCCAAATTCGCGCCCAAGACCCCTACGGCGTTTACCGCACCTGGAGTGATCAGCGACTTCTCCAGCCCTTCATCCTCACTAAAGACGAAAAACGCAAAATCCCTGTGGATACCCCTGTCGATCCCGTCACTAGGGGCAGAATCACTTACTTCCACAGCGCGATCGCCCGGCAGATCGAGCAAAAAACTGGTCAACTCATGCAGGTGGTGGTCAATCTCAACGAAGAAGGATTTGGCTGGGCCCTGATCTTTAGCGGCAAACTTTTGGTCGTTACCCGCACCCTCCGGGATGCCCAGCGCTTTGGCTTTACGTCCCTAGAGCTGCTCCAAGAAGATGGAGAAAAAGCCGTGCGATCGGGCATAGCTCTTGCCGAGCAATTTCCCGAAGTTACCCAAGCCTGACATCATTCGGGAGAATACCATGACGCAAGCAGTAGAAACCCTCAGCGTTGAAGAGTTAAAAAGCCAGATTCGTCGCCTGAATAGTAAAGCAGGACAGATGAAGATGGATCTACACGACCTCGCCGAAGGATTACCAACCAACTACGAGCAACTGATGGAAGTGTCCAGTCAAACCTATGACATCTTTCACCGGATTAATTGCCTGAAAAAGCAACTTGTTGAATTAGAGCGCACTGGAGCATAAACAATGACTGGAACCCTAGCTGAATTCAACCAACTCACCAATGCTGAAGACTATTTCGAGTTCCTAGAACTGCCCTACGACCCGAAGGTAGTCAATGTCAATCGCCTGCACATTCTGCGGAAATTCTCCCAGCTAAAAGAGGAGATCGACACCCAAACCAGTAACCCTGAGCAGCGTCTAGCCGCCTATCAATCGGCATTGGCAGATGCCTATGGGATCTTCCTCACCTCCTCAGCCCAGGAGCAGAAGTTATTTAAAGTGTTTCATGATCAAGCCCCCAAGGTGGTACTCGTCTCCGAGATCATGGAGGAATAGGTCATGACGGAACTATCCCCCCAAGAACTAGAGCGCTATCGCCGTCAGATGCAATTACCAGGCTTTGGCAAAACAGCACAAATTGCCCTCAAACAAAGCACGGTTTTAATCACTGGAGTAGGTGGATTGGGCGGCACCGTCGCCCAATATCTTGCAGTTGCCGGTATTGGCAAACTGGTTCTGGTGCGGGGAGGCGACCTACGTCTCGATGACCTCAACCGGCAGGTGTTGATGACCCACGACTGGGTAGGAAAACCAAGGGTTTGGCAGGCGAAAACCTCCCTTAATGCCCTCAACCCGGATGTGGTGGTAAATGCCATTCCTGAATACTTAACTGCCGAAAATCGGCAGCACTTAGTGAAAGGATGCGATCTGGCTATTAGTTGTGCCCACAACTTTGAAGAGCGTTTTCTACTCGGTCTCAGTTGTGTGGAACAAATCAAGCCGATGGTGGAAGCGGCTATGGATGGGATGTCTGCCTATCTCACGACCATTATTCCGGGGCAAACGCCCTGTCTCAACTGCCTCTTTCCTGAACTTCCTCCCTGGGATCATCAGAGTTTTGGTGTCCTAGGGGCCGTTTCAGGAACGTTAGCGTGCCTAGCTGCCCTAGAGGCAATCAAATTTATTACTCAGCTTGCCCCGCCCCTTTTAGGTGAGCTGCTCACCATGGATCTCGGCACACTCGCCTTCAAAAAATTTCGCACCTATCGTGAGTCCAATTGTCCCATTTGCCGCCATCTGTACCTTCATTAACTAGGAGGAATGTTATGCTCATTACCCCCCAAGCCCAAAACAAGCTCCGTTCCCTTCTTCCCCAACCCGATCGCGCCTATCGCATCCGTGCCATTTCTGGGGGCTGTAAAGGCTATGCCTACGACTTGAAAATCATTCAAAATACCACCCCCGATGACGTTTTGCAGTCATTTCCCGATTTGCCTGTTTACATCGAGCAGTCCAGCCTGTCCTACTTAAACGATGTGGTCATGGACTATGTAGAGGGATTCACAAATAGCGGCTTTACCTTCCATCATCCTGACCGTTGTAGCTGCGGCAAATCTTTTTCCCCCGAAGCCTGTTCCAGTCAATCCAGTCGGTAAAGGAGCAATACCATGACCACCTATCAAGTTCATCTCATCAACAAGAAACGCAACATCGATGTCATCTTTCCCGTAGATGAAAACTCCTATATCCTCGATGCCGCTGAAGAACAGGGCATTGAGCTGCCCTCTTCCTGTAGAGCAGGTTCTTGCTCTAGCTGTGTCGGCAAACTTGTCGAAGGAGAAGTCGATCAATCCGAGCAAAATTTCTTAGATGATGAGCAAATCGACAAAGGATTTGTCCTGCTCTGCACGGCCTACCCTCGTTCCGATTGCACCCTGCGCACCCATCAAGAAGCCTATCTCGTCTGAGGAATGCCACCCATGTTCTACACCATATCCAGTGCCAGTCTGAGCTTGCTGCGACCGGGGGAAAGGGGTGAGGTTTTACCCTCAAGGACTACCGATGGGGTGATCCACTCTCAATTGATCCAACTTGGGGTCATTCCCGGAAAACCTCTAGTTGTGCTTGGTCATCACCCAGAACCAATTGTCCGCATGGAAGGAAAAGTTCTCACAATTCCTGCCCACCTCAGTCACCACGTCCGGGTCAGAATATTGGATAGTCGGATTCGCTATCCGCCTCAATCAACCGCTAGCATGACATCGGACGCTTTGATGACAGCGTAGACGTCCTGTCCTAGGGTTAAACCCAACTTCTCGCTTGAGGCCTTGGTAATGACAGCGGCAACTTCCACTCCAGGGGCAACCTCGAGTACTACCTCAGCGCTGACCACTCCAACGACAAGACTTTTAATAGTTCCCTTCAGCAGATTGCGGGCGCTAACGTTCATTGCTATTTCCAAAATTTTGTCATCAAAGTACCACAATGACCCACAGGAGAATTGTATCATGGCCTACCTAAATGCTTTGACCCAAGGGGGACTCCCCTGGACTCCCAAGTTTGTGCAGGAGATTGACCTGACCCGCTGCCTCGGTTGCGGTCGTTGCCTGAAAGTCTGCGGTCGAGATGTTCTACGGCTGCAGGCAGTGAATGATGAATTCGAGTTTGTCGATGAGGATGAAGAGGAAAGCGAGCGTAAGGTGATGACGATCGCCCGACCCGATCTGTGCGTTGGCTGCCAATCCTGTTCTCGAATCTGCCCCAAAAAGTGTTACACCCATGCTCCCCAGCCCCTGTAGCCCCCTATAGCCAATTGTGCATTTGTGGGTGAGAACCCACAGACCCATAGGATTGACCAAAAGCTGAACTTAGCTTGAGTCAGTCCTTTTTCCTGTTTTGGGGACTACGTAGCCAAAGACATTAGAATTATGTACAATAATCAAACACTAGGGTTACGGAGCAGGCTAATGTTGGTCTATGAGCCGGATTTACGGACGAAGTGGCGGATTCCGTTGTACTTGCAGCCGGTGTCGGCGGGTTTTCCATCGCCAGCGGATGACTATTTAGAGGGGCGTGTTGACCTGAATCGCTATTTGATCAAGCATCCGGCAGCAACTTTTTTTGTGCGGGTGACCGGAGACTCCATGATTGCCGCGGGGATTCATCCAGGAGATCTATTGGTGGTAGATCGGGCAGTTCCACCAACTTCGGGGCGAATTGTGATTGCGGTGATTCATGGGGAACTAACGGTGAAGCGAATTCGCTATCAGGGCGATCGCCTCTATTTGGTGCCAGAAAATCCTAAATATTCCATGATTAGTATCGATCCGGAAATGGAACTCCATGTTTGGGGGGTGGTCACCAACGTGATTCATCCTCTGTAAATTGGGGCTCCCTATTCCTAAGTTAAAATCATTTTCCCTGTGAGGTAGTTGGATGACGTTGTTTGCGATCGTGGATGGTAATCACTTCTATGTTTCCTGTGAGCGAGTGTTTCAACCCCAACTCGAAGGATTACCCGTGGTAGTGAGTAATGGTTTTTGTGTGTTGTCGAAGTCCCCGGAAACGAAGCCCTATGACATTGCAATTGGGACGCCCATGTTTAAGTTGGAGTCCCTCGTTAAGCGCGGCAAGATCCAAGTGTGTCCGACCAATTTTCGGCTCTACGGCGATCTTTCGCGACGCATGATGCAGGTGTTGGCAGATTTCGCCCCGCTGGAGGTGGCTTCCATTGATGAGGCATTTTTGGATGTGTCCTTTTTAGCGGATGGAGATGGTCGCTGGGTGGATTGGGGGCAATCAGTGCAGCAACGGGTGCGCCAGTGGTTGGGGTTACCGGTGGCGGTAGGCATTGGCCCCACCAAAACCCTAGCCAAGGTGGCCAATCGCTGGGCGAAGCGGTTTGGACAGGGGGTGATGCAGATGATGCATGGCCCATCCCAGGAGGCCTTGCTGGCGGAGTTTCCGGTGTCCGATGTGTGGGGTGTGGGGCGACGGTTGGCTCCCAAGTTGGCAGCGGCGGGAATCCATACGGCTTTGGCGCTGCGGGATGCGGATGAAGATCTCATTCGTGGACGCTTCGGCGGACGGGCGGCTCAGGCGCTGCGGGAACTCCGTGGGATCGTCTGTTTTCCTTTGGTGTCGGTGGCACCACCGCCCCAACAGGCGTCGGTGTTTCGGACATTTGCAGAACCGTTGGTATCACTGGCGGATTTGCAGCGGGCGATCGCCGATTATGTGGCGCTAGGGGCCGAGCGGTTACGAAAACACCACTTGGCGGCGACAGAATTAACAGTTTCGGTGCGATCGCACCGTTTGGTGCCTGCCCAAGCCACAACTCGCTATTTGCCACTTCCAACCAACTACACGCCGGAACTCATTAGCCATGCGACAGAGGCGATCACCACGTTGTTTCGCCACGGAGAGAGCTACAAAAAAATTGGCGTGGTGCTCACGGGGCTGCGGAGTTGCCGTCTACAGCAGGGAGAGCTGTTTGCCCCGGTCTCGAGCGAGCGCCAAAGTCAGCTTATGGCTGCCTATGATGGCATCAATCAAAAGTTTGGCTCTGGAGCGGTGCGGTTTGGGCGCATGACTCCACAAACACCGAATCTGTGGCTAAGTTTGCCAACGGTACGTTAGGAGGTTCTCCCTGTTCCTGAACATTCTCCATCGACTTTTTCGACAGGGGCAGGGCAGCTATGAGCATTTGCTCCTAAATGTTTATCCCAAATTATTGAGATTGGGAGCGGATTCACTCTTTTTCTTCTGGTGGTGGGCAAGGGCAGCTTCGGCTAAGCCCTGGAACAGGGGGTGGGGACGGCTTGGCCGTGATTGGAACTCGGGATGGAACTGGGTGGCAACAAAGAAAGGATGGGCAGTTCTGGGGAGTTCTATCACCTCCACAAGCCGTCCGTCGGGAGAGGTGCCGCTGATGACATAGCCGGATTCGAGGAACATTTGACGGTAGGCATTATTAAACTCATAGCGATGACGATGACGTTCGTAGATGTTGCTCTCGCCATAGAGGCGGTGGGCCGAAGTGTCGGGAATCAGGCGGCAGGCATAGAGCCCGAGGCGCATAGTACCGCCCAAGTCCACCACATCCCGCTGCTCTGGCAAAAGGTGAATCACAGCATGGGGGGTATCGCTGTCAAACTCGGCACTATTGGCTCGCTCTAAATGAACCACATTGCGACCCCAATCAATTACCGCACACTGCATTCCCAAGCAAAGCCCTAGAAAAGGAATTTGGCGATCGCGCACATACCTCACACTAGCCACTTTGCCATCAATTCCCCGGATGCCAAAACCTCCGGGCACCACAACCGCATCCACCTCACTGAGGAACTGGTCGGCACCAAAGGTTTCGATGTCTTCGGCATTAACCCAACGGATGCTGACCGCACAGTTAAGGGCGATCGCCCCATGTCGGAGCGCTTCAATTACCGAAAGATAGGCATCATTGAGACGCACATATTTTCCAACGATTGCGACTTCAATGGTGTAATCGGAGCGATAGAGCCGCTCCACTAGGGTCTGCCAAGTTTTGAGATCGGGTTGTCGCTGCTCCATTCCTAAAAAGTCCAGCACCTGCTCAGCAAGTCCTTCCCGTTCCAGAATTAGGGGCACCTCATAGATGGTCTTGGCATCTTGGCAGGTGATGACCGAGCCGGTGGAAACATTACAGAACTCAGCGATTTTTTGCTTAATGTTATTGGGCAGCAGGCGATCGCAGCGGCAAACAAGAATATCGGGTTGAATTCCCAGGGATTGCAGTTCCTTAACTGAGTGTTGGGTCGGTTTAGTTTTCATCTCTCCAGCCGCAGCAATCCAGGGAATCAGGGTCACATGCATGAACAGAACATTCTGACGACCAGCATCCTGGCGAAATTGGCGAATCGCTTCTAAAAAGGGAAGAGATTCAATATCCCCAACCGTACCACCCACTTCCACCAGGATCACGTCCGGATTGCTATTGCGTGCAACCCGCCAAATCCGCTCCTTAATCTCATTGGTAATGTGGGGAATCACCTGCACCGTCCCGCCCTGATAGTCTCCACGCCGTTCCTTGTTGATTACCGCTTGGTAGATGGAGCCCGTGGTGACGTTACTCAACTTCGACATCGAAGTATCGGTAAAGCGCTCGTAGTGACCCAAGTCCAAATCCGTCTCCGCTCCGTCTTCGGTGACAAATACCTCCCCATGCTGAAATGGACTCATCGTGCCAGGGTCAACATTAATGTACGGATCAAATTTCAGAATACTGAGGGTGTAGTCCCGCGATTTGAGCAGCCTCCCCAGACTCGCTGCTACAATACCCTTACCGATGCTGGAAACCACACCGCCGGTTACAAAAACAAATTTGGTCATAGGGTTGCTGAACGCACGGTATGCCATTGTACTGGGTTTATGTCCCCTTCCCCACTACAGATCCACATCTGGCAATCACCTCCGGTGTCGCGGAGCGAATCGCCCTTCCTTGACCGCACTGCAAGCCGTCAACGCCTCCACGGGGTGCTTCAGCGTTACGAGCCTTCCATTGAAATTCTTACTAGCCCCCGGGGTAAGCCCTACCTAGCCCATTCTCGCCGTTTTTTTAGTGTGACCCACTGCCAGGGAGCGTGGCTATGTGCCGTGCTGGCAACCTCTGGTGAAGTAAGGGATCGATCGCCGGATTTTGCCATCTCCTTGCCAGCAGCAGCGTCCCAGGTGTTAGGTCTCGGCTGTGATTTGGAATACTGGCACCATCAGCACCGGGCTCATGGTGCGATCGCCCACCGCTACTTCACTCCTGACGAACAAACCCTCATCCGCACCGCCGCCAGTGAACGCGAGCGTTTTTCCAACTTTGGACGCGCAAAGAAGCCTACGGCAAACTCACTGAAGTTGGCTTGAGGGGCGCATTTAGGGATCTCAACTGGTGGATATCTCCAACCTTAAACCAATGGCAATCCTGCCGAGATCGCCACGCTCAACACCTCTTGTTTTACGAAACCCGCCTTGAACCAACTGGCGACGGCATGCTCACTCTGGCGATCGCAACACCAGATCCACCGCCTCCCGTAGATCCGCCAAAATGTACTCCGGTTGATGGAGCGACAACTGTTGCCGGTTCCGAATCCCAGACAAAATGCCAATCGTTTGCACGCAATAGCGCTTCCCCGCAATAATATCTGCCTCCGTATCTCCCACAATCCACTGATGGCTAACCGGCGGCAAGGATGCGATCGCCCAGCGCATCAACATGGGCTTGTCGAGGGTGTCCCCATTTTTCTGATAATCATCCCGCAAACAAAACCGCCGACCATCGGGGAAAAACCGCCACAGGTCATAGTGATCCAACACTGGCTCCAACTCACTGATCCGCCGCATGGTCATCACCGCCAGATCAATTCCTGCCCCCTGAATTTGCTCCAAGGCCGCGATCGTCCAGGGATGAATCCGGTCGTACTGGAAATAGGGACGGCTGTGAACAATTTCCCGTCGCAACTGTGAAAATTCTGTGGCTTGCCCCGGCTGGATTAGTCCCGACTTTTGGGCAATGTCGTACTCCGATACCTGCGATCGCTTCAACTCCCAAAACATAGCCTTTGAGAGCATGTCCACGGGTTGTTGGGGTAAGCGCACCTGCTGCACACACACCTGGTACACCTGATAATAGCGCTCCGATACATCTAAAATCGGGCCGTCAAAATCTGTGAACAAGCGTTTAGCCATAGCGTAGGATAGAAGCAGAACTGATTTAGGAGTACTGTACTATGACCCTCGCCCTGACTACCGAAAACATCGAGACTGTCCTCGATGAATTGCGCCCCTATCTCATGGCCGATGGCGGCAACGTCGAGTTGGTAGAGGTAGAAGGCCCCGTGGTGCGCCTTCGTCTTCAAGGTGCCTGCGGCTCCTGTCCGAGTTCTACCATGACCCTGCGCATGGGTATTGAGCGCAAATTGCGTGAATCCATCCCTGACATTGCTGAAGTAGAACAAGTGTTTTAGTGCCCGACTCACCCATCCCATCAATGCCCCAGGAATAGGGAACCCACTTCAGGTTTTCTATTCCTGTTTTCTATGGATTCCATTCCAGTTCAAATTTAGGGGCAAATTTCTAAGTATAGCTATATTCGGGTAGGTTCGGACATCCAAAGAAAAGGGGGGCTACGCCCTTGCACCCCGTCCAACCAAGTTAATTACGGCTATATCTGAATTTTCCACCTCAATTCATGGCACCTTAGGCGTGCTGTTCGCCGATCTTGTCCATCAAGGTCGAAGAAATCAGCACCAAGCAAGGGTTGTATTCCCTTAGCAAGCTGCGGGAACTTCTCCGAGCATGCCTTAGCGGCAAAATGGTAGCCGCACACAAAAATGGGAGAGACATTGAGCTCTCCCAAAATAGATTGATACTAATCCTGAACTATTGCTCTGAATTAAGCCTAATTCTAGATCCTGAATGAACCAACTCAATAACCTAAGATCAGTTTTTGAGCTTGGTTTGAAGTCTAATTTTGCGCTGACTTTTGGGGAGATTCACCCAAGTTGCCCCCAAAAAACATGGGCACAAACTTTTCAATGAAGGTCACAGGATCCCTAGTCCATGCCTGCTGCACCAGATCGATGCGGGTTTGCTGCAACTCAGGATCAAAGATGGCCTTGGGCAGATGCTCCATAAAATATTGGGGACGCTTCCAGAGGGGCAGTTCCTCCGCAATCTTAACCAAGTTATTAACCCGACGAAACTCTGCGCCCGCCAAAATATCCATCCCCGATTCAAAGGCAGCTTGCTCAATTGCCACATACTTACGCTTGGCATGTTCCACTTTCTCCCGGTGCTCAGGGCTTTTACGGGACAGCTCGGCTAGCCAACGATTACCCCAGCGCACATGGGCGGCTTCTTCGGGCATGATCCGCTCAATGGTTTCGCAAATTTTGCGATTTTCGGCGGTAGGTTCGGCGGACTTAAGGGCACGGATGTGGGAGGCGAAGTATTCGCAGCCACGTTTTTCAGTAACGTTAATCGCCGCCAAGGCATTGATAGTCATATCCTCAGCACTTTCGGCGGCGGTATAGTCGAGCAGGCGCTCAAACTCATCGATGTAGGAAATGCCTGGGGGCTTGCCAACGGGTTCACCCAGATCACAGAGCAAGTCCGTGAGCCAATAGGCGTGACGCGCTTCATCAGCGACATGGTGGGAGAGCTCCCGCACCAGATCGCGGGGTTGCCCATCAAGACGCTCAATTAAGTCGGTAAGATCTTTGCAACTGCGCTGTTCGCTGAAGCGATAGCGATTGAGGGTCACCATGTGGATGTCCCATTGTCGTACTACTTGGTTCAGAATAGCTTGGGCGCTGAGTTGGTTACGAAATTTACGGGGGTAGGCGACAGTCATAGGTTGTGCAGTGTTCGTTACTCACATATTAACGAATGTTACAAATTCCGGTGGGTTATTCGGCAATAACTTCCACTTTGATCGTCGCCGTGACCTCGGCATGGAGTTTGATCTGCACATCGTAGGTGCCAAGCTTGTTAATGTCAGGAACGGTGATGTCACGGGAATCAAACTCCATCATGGTCTTAGCCGCAACCAGTTGGGCAACTTCGCGGTCAGTGACCGTGCCAAAAATGGATCCGCCTTCAGCTTTCTTTTTGAAAGTAAACCCACCAATGGTGCCAAGGGCAACTTTTTTGCTTTCGGCTTCTTGGCGAATGGCAATTAGGCGCTGACGTTCAGCTTCCTTGCGACGTTCCACTTCGTTGATCACGCCGCGGGTAGCAATGATGGCCATACCCTGGGGAAACAGATAATTTCGGGCATAGCCGGGAGCCACTTGCACCAAGTCTCCTAGTTTTCCTAATTTGTTGACGTTTTTGGTCAGCATGATCTGAATATTGTTTTTGGCCATGGGTTTCTCCTAGGTCGAGGTCGTATGATAAAGGAATGTTTTGGTGGGATTCGAGTAACTTTGCCGGCTGAGCAAATGCATTTCGGGTGCAAGCAGTTTTTCTAGCTTACCAAAGTTTATGGGAAATACGCAAAGATTTAGATTTTTCTGTAGTTTGATAGTGGTGACAATGTGGAGTGGGGCGATCGCCGGATGTATGCCGACTTTGCCACCGAAGCCGTTTAGCCATGAGGTGTCACCAACGGAGCCCCTAGCGCGGATTACGGAAATTCAGCAGGTGCCGGTATGGGTGCGATTTCTCAACAGTGGTCGCGATCGCCCGGTACGGGAAGTGGGCATTGCCCTGCGGGCGGGGGAGACGGTGCGGACAGAGGGGGCTTCCTTAGCGCAAATCACGCTGAAGGATGGACTGGTGCTGCGTTTAGGTAAGGACGGAGTGGTGGTATTGCAGTCCAATGGAACGGTGCAGGTGACGCGGGGGCAGGTGTTGGCGTGGATGGCTCCAGAACCCGGAACCATGGGTACCCTAGACGCCTCTTTTGGGCAATTGACGGCCGAGAACGCCACGATTTATCTGGAGTTGCCAAGGGGAGAACGGGATAATCGCCTCGTGCGGGTGTTGCAGGGAACCGTAGTGGTCAAGTTAGTGCGATCGCCCGAACCGATTACGGTCAAGGCGGGAGAGTTGTTAACCGTGCTGCCCGATGGAACAGCAGACTCACCCAAGCCTGTGGAGCCAGCGGCGATTGCTAAACAGTTTGATAACCATCCGTTGCTATTTGCCTTTCGCACCCAGATTGCTTCGTTACCCCAGATTACATCCCAGTTTGGCTTGCGAACAGTGGTAACGACCCGCACAATTGAATATCAGTCTAGGTCGCGGTCACCAGAATCACCGCCCGCCCAACCCACAGCGGCGAGGCGTGAGCCTGAGCAGCAACCTCGGTCGCTACCGGCGGCCCAGCCAGCCGCCACGCCAACCTCCAAGCCAACTGCCAAGCCGGACACAGAGAATACGCCTGCGCCAACCCCACAACCAGTAGCTAGTCCGGCGGATATTCCTGAGCCTGTCCCCCCTCCAGAAAGCTCGCCCAATTTACCAGTCCAGCCCGAACCCCAACCGGAAATTGAGTTGGTACCACCACCAGAACGGCCCAGTTCTTCAGGAAGCTCTCCTAACTAAAAATCTTGATCAACGTGTCACTTAATTTGTTGCGGAACTTTTTGACAGCAAGGGTTTCAGACCCTAGCCAATAGAATTTGACGGACGTGACACCGTTTACCCCACAGGGTTTCAAGCTTATAGCTATTTCAGATTTATTTGAGACAATCTCGCCCTCACCCCCAGCCCCTCTCCCATAAAGGGCGAGGGGAGTGATAGTACTCAAAACAACAACAATTGTGTCGCTCTTAATTAAATTGACTATAAATTCTTCTAGCTTGCATGGATCATGCGCCCTAGGAATCCTAGAAAAACAACACTCGGGCTGGAATCCCCTGGGAGCGCAACCAAAACTGCAGGGACTCGGCTTCATCTCGGCTAAGAAAACCTCCGGCATAGATAAACGTGCCCAAGGGGGAAGATTGCACAAAGGCCGAGGGAAGCCATTGACGTATTTGGCTCAGGGTAAAATCTCTGTCACCCTGAATTGGCACCATCGTGATGTAACGGCGGGCCCCGTCGAAGGTAGTTGGCAGCTGGAACTGGCTAGGATTGGGGGGAGGGTTGAAGGTGTCAGACGGCAGCGGCAGGGGACTGGGCGCGCTGGCAGTGGGGTCAATGATGCCTTGCCGAGGATCGTAGGTGGCTCCCGGGGCAGTTTGGCGAGCAGCGAGTCCCTGTTGTTGAAGTTGCGCTAGGACTTCAGCCGCCCGACTGGGGGGGTAGGCCCCGGCAATGGTGGACACCCGTCCATTGACCGGGCCCACCACTGGGGCCAGTCCAAGACGAGACATGGCCGCGGCAATCGCCTCGTCGCTCCCTAGGACGTAGACCACCACGTTATTACCGCCAAGACCGGGAACCTGGGCGATCGCCCCAGAGACCGCAATGCCCATGGCAACCAAGCAGGAAAGCAAGTTAAGGCGAAGGAACTGGCGCATGGCGGAAAGAGGGAAGCAACCTTACTGCAAATTTTAGGAGATGCTGACGGATTTGTGACGCAAAAAACATTCGATGGGGACATAGGGGCACCCCGCCATGGCGTAACGCTTCGGCGGCCCATGTGTTGCAATTATACCAGCCCACATAGGCCGGAGCAGCGGCATAGAACCTACTGCTGCCATATTTGCCGGCTCCTAGGGGTTCGGGTGGCGTGGTAAGGGTGGCACGAATGAACCTCTGCACTGCCGCAAAACCCACCGGGGATAATTCGATGGTGGCCACGGGGTCACTAAAAAACTTCCTGGGGGACAGGGGTAAGCCCGCAATTTGCAGGGCACTGGGGGAAGGCACCACCAATAGGCGGGCAATTGACCATAGCGATCGATCATTGGCAAAGTAATAGGCGCGATCGCCCCAACCGACCTCGACATAGGGCATCGGCTCCGGCAATAACTCATTAATCCAGCTTTCAGTGGCGTCATCGGTTCTTGCCCAAGCCAGCCCCGTGTGCAGATTTTGCTGAATTACGTAAAGGCGGCGTCCACCGTTGGTTTGGGTCGGCAGGGCAACCTCGGGAGCGGCGCAGGGCCAGAAATACCATAGGGTGATCGCCAAAACCAGTCCAGCAAGTGCCCAAAGCCCCCGGAGCAGCAGGCGGCGCAGAGGTTTAGAGGTTCTGGGCGTTGGGGTTTGGGCCATAGTGCTCAATCTGGGCGAAAAAACTGTCCGTAGTTGGCGGTGACGTCCCAAAACCCTCTCCGAGGCGCAACCAATATTCCTGGTTGCCCGTCCGTCCCGTGATCGGCGAGGGAACCATGCCGCCATAACTCCAGCCTTGGGCGATCGCGGTGGTCAAAACCTGGGACAGCACTTGGGCATGGACATGGCGATCGCGCACCAGTCCGTGCTTGCCCACTGCCTCCCGGCCCGCCTCAAACTGGGGTTTAACCAGGCACAGGCTTTCCCGGGGCGATTGCAATAAATGCCAAAGGTTGGGCAAAATTTTGGTCAGGGAAATAAACGACAAATCCAGCACTGCTAAATCGGGCAGCGGGTTTTCACTGCCATACAATTCCGCCGCCGTTAAATAACGAAGGTTGGTGCGTTCCCGCAATACCACCCGTGGGTCAGAGCGAATTTCCCAGGCTACTTGCCCATAGCCCACATCGATGCCATAGACCCGCATGGCCCCCCCTTGGAGGAGCAAATCCGTAAATCCCCCCGTGGAAATGCCACCGTCTAGGGCCACGCGACCAGCGATCGCCACCTGAAATTGGGCGATCGCCCCTGCCAACTTTTCCCCACCTCGGGACACATAGGGTGCTTTTTGGTGCACTACAATTTCCACGTTGCTGGCAATTTCTGTTCCCGGCTTATCCAATACCTGCCGATCCACCTGCACCCAGCCCGCCCGAATCCACTTCTGCGCCTGTTCACGGGTAGGCGCGAGTCCCAGTTCTACTAATTTTAGATCCAGCCGTTGCTTCATGGATTTTTAAGGAACGTGGTTTTATTATCCTTGGCGATCGCCCACGGTTGGTGCTAAAGTCACTGCCAAAATTCCTTCCTCACCATTTCCTCACTATTTCCTCACCATCAAGATGCAAACGAAAGCTAGTCAACCCACCTCCGCGCCGCGATCACCCTCCGTGCCCATGGCCGTTTATCGCGAACTTTCCGCCGAATTGCAATCAACCCGTGCCAAGCTGGCCCTGATGGAGATTCAAAACGAGCAGTTACTCCAGCAGAACCAGAAGTTGATCGCCGAGGTGGAACCCATCCTCCAAGCCAGCCAAAAAATTCAACAGGTGCTCAATCCCCTCGTGCCGGCTGAACCCGCTGACCTCCCCCCCACCGCGCCATCGGCACCCGTAGCCACCGCCCCCGAACCGAAGGTAGCCCCCACCAGCCTTCAAGCCACTGTTGCTGCTATGCAGCCCCAAGTTGTGCCTGCACCTAAGGAGAAAAAAACCGAAAAGCACCCCGATAAACATAAACCCATCGCCACCATACCCCAGCCCCAACCCCGGACTGATACTCCAGAATCGGGCAGCCTATCGGGGGGCTGGCTGCTGCTCACCATGATCCTCGTTATTGTGACTTCCTTTGGGGCTGGCTATCTATTAATGCGCCCTCTGATCAGTCAGCGCTAGAATTTATCGGATTAAATTGGATTGAATCCCACCGGCCCATCTATGACTTGGACTTTTGAAGGGGCGATCGCCCATACCCAAGAACTTTTGTCCCAACCGCGACCAGATGGCGAATTTGCTGCCGCTGTCTCTGCACTTCTCACTGATACCAACGGTGCTCGGGGTTTTTGGGTTGCTTTCCTCACTGGCGAAGGGGCAATCGCCGACCAAGAACATCCAACCCTACGTCAAGTACTGGCCCACGCACCCCTGCCCGCCTTGGAACTTTTGGTTAAAAACCTAGCTATGTCCACCGCTATGGCTCTCACCCACCGCCGCCAAGGGAACGAAGCCCAAGCCCAGAGCTCCGAACGGGTGGCCCGGCGATCGCGCTTCTGGTTGCAGCCCCTCCACCCACGCACCCACGCCCTCACCCACGCCCTAGTCTACTCCGCCCGAACAGGTACTGGCGACTATGCCGAATTTCTGACCAAGTGGGGCTATGACCAAGAGCAACGGCAGGCGATCGCCGAATGCTTTGATGACAACGGCACCGTGATCTAAGCAGCACTTATTTAGCTGGCAAATGGTTTCATGGCAAGGCTTCTAGCTGGAATTTAACGACGCGCCCTCGGGCTCCGCTTCCGGCTCGGAGGAGAAAATAATGAAAATTTGCTTCCCATCGATGGCCGGACTAGGTTTCAGGAAGACCACCCCAAGAATTGGCAGGCTTGGCCCAGAACTTGCAGAACCGTGAACCTAGGACATCCACCGACGAAACCAAGCCACTGACTCCTGCCAACCCTGTTCAGCAGTGGCGCGATCATAGCTAGGGCGATAATCGGCATGGAAGGCGTGCCCAACATTGGGATAGAGCATGATTTTAGAAGTTGTGCCCACCAGCTTCGCTTGCATTTGGGCAACGGTGTCATTAGGAATGCCCGTGTCGCGATCGCCATAAAGCCCTAACACTGGGCAACGCAATTGGGTCGCCACATCCAGGGGATGGCGGGGTTGACGCGCACTAGACTCTCCCACCAGACGGCCATACCAAGCAACCCCAGCTCTAATATCGGAGCGATGGGCCGCATAGAGCCAAGTGATCCGCCCGCCCCAGCAAAAGCCAGTAATGCCGAGTGCCTGAGGATTACCGCCGTTGACCTTAGCCCAATCTACGGTGGCATCGAGATCGCCCATCACCTGGGCATCGGGCACTTGGGCGACGATCGCCCGAATCGCATCAATGCTGGTCTCTTGGGTAACGGCTCCTTGGCGAAGGAAGAAATCGGGGGCGATCGCCAAGTAGCCAAGTTTGGCCAGACGGCGGCAGATGTCCTGAATGTAGGCATGAACGCCAAAAATTTCCGAGACTACTAGGATCGTCGGCAGGTTTTGCCGCCCTAGGGGTTGGGCCCGGTAGGCTGGGATCGGCGATCGCCCGTAGGAATCACCACTGTTCCAGCGCTCAGCCCCGCCGTATCAGTGACAATCGTGGTTGCGGATACGGGAGAAACGGCCGCGGCGAAGGCTCCAGACAGTCCGGCGATCGCCACAAATTGTCGTCTTGAAAGGGATGTCATGTTCTGTTCTCTACTCTGCCTTGAAATGAATGGAGGATCGCTCCAATGCCCATTCTAAGGTCACGTTCGACTGTGGTTTGCTTCCGGTCGAGTATTTCACCTTTACCCTCCAATCTTTGAGCTTTAGGAGCAACCATTCATCAGTAGGGTACCCCGCGATCGCCCTTCGCGAACCAAACCTTGGGACATTATGGGGTGGATAGCACTATTCGGTTCCATTTGGTAAGGTAAGCGTACCCGCACCCCGTAGCACGTTCCCACAGCAGTCCATGAGAATCGCGCCTTTTCCTGGTATCAGCGCCACTGTTGCCGCCCTGACTACCGCTGCCGTAACAGCCGCTCCCGTCCATGCCCTAAGCTTGCTGACCAACCTGGATCCGGAGCCTAATGACGCTGGCATAGCTGGTATTCCCATCAACTCAAGCTCAGCCAGTGGTCAACAAGTCGCCGTAGGGTTTGACTTGTCCGCGGCAGCGACTACGTTATCGAAGGTATTGACTTGTTGCTGGAACGTTACAACACCACAGACGGAGATGCAGCCCTGCTGCAAATCTATGAAGACACTGCCCCACTTAACAGCAGCAATCCCAACGGAGCAACGTTGCGGTTTCTACCCTTCAACAATCCCGCTTCGAATTCCAATGCTATTGATACATTCACCTTTAGTCCCAACTCTGCGTTCATCTTCAGGGCCAACACCCGCTATTGGCTGTTGCTGGATGCTACGGCAGGGGATTTTTTTTGGCGTTTCGATAGTAAGTCCTATGCCTCTGATGTTGGCGTGACTGCACTCCGCAGAGCTGTTTTCAGCTCTAATAATGGGGCGTCTTACACTGAGTTTGGTCCTGAATTCCGCCCCCGCCTTAGGATTCGAGCCGTTTCCTTTACCTTTGATGGCGGCTTGGGGTTGGGTGCCGTTATGGGTCTGGGGTGGCTGGGCATCCGCCGAAAAACAGCAGTCAAGGCTTCCGCCTCCTGCGATGTGGGTTAAGTCATTTCTATGTTTCGTTTCTATGTTTCGTTAATGTTCGCCCTAAGTTGCGTTTGACTGAGTTGAGCTCAAAGGTTAAACATTCCACTCTTTTTCTTCAGCCTTCGAGCTTTGCGGTGCAACCTCCGAGTCGCACAGGCAGTTCACTGACAGGGAGTCATCCTACGCTATACTCCCGCCATGCGCACCGACTCCATCTTCTATGACCTCTTCCAATCCTTCCACACCCTGCTGTTCGAATTGGTCGGTCTACCCCCCGAAACCGCAGAGGGCTATCAATTCATCTCCGTCGAAGTAAAGGAAAAAGCATTTCGCTTCGATGGTCTCTTCCTTCCCGACACCGCCGACAAATTTCTTTGGTTTGTGGAAGTGCAATTCCAGAAACGCGATAAATTCTACGGAGAGCTATTCACCGAAATATTCATTTATCTCAACCAATACCAACCCGTGCAGGATTGGCGAGCAGCCGTTTTGTTTCCCTGCCGGCAGATAGAACCCGAACGTTCTATCCACTACGAAGGGTTGTTCTCCAAAGTCGTGGCAGTGTACATGGATGAACTGGTCGAGAATGACCGCAGCAGCATCGGACTGGTGAACTTAATTCTGTCCAACAAAGAAGCAGCGATCCCCCTGGCCCAGCGCTTGGTCACCAACAATCCCCTAATGTTAGAATTTGTGGAAACCATATTGGTGTATAAGTTTAAGGAACTGGGTAGGGAGGCAATTCAAGCGATGTTCACGATATCGGATTTGAAGCAAACACAGTTTTATCGTGAGACGCGAGAGGAGGCGCTCATGGAAGGTCGCCAAGAGGGTCGCCAAGAAGGATGGCAAGAGGGTCGCCAAGAAGGAGAATCACGTCTCCTAATGCGGCAACTGACCCGACGCTTTGGACAAATTCCATCGGCGATCGCCTCTCAAATCCCTACTCTGCCCTTGGAACAAATGGAGGAGTTAGGGGAAGCCTTACTGGAGTTTCAGTCAATTCAGGATTTAGAAGCTTGGTTCCTGACCTGACTAAAATTGGCTCTTGACCTGACTAGAATTGGTTCCTGACCTGGCTAAATAGATGAACTCCTGAACTCTAACCTGCACAGGCAATTCACCGACAGGGAGTCAAACATCCTACGCTATCTCTTCCAATCCTTCCCCATCGTGCTTTTCGAGTTGGGCGACTCGCCCCCGAAACCACAGAGGGCGATCTATTCATCTCCGTCGAAGTAAAGGAAAAAGCATTTCGCTAACTAGACGTGCAGCAAGTCGGGATAAACCGTCAGCAGCTCAGTGGCCGTAAGAGTATAGGCCGTTGATTGGGGTTCCCACAGCACTTCAACTGCCAATAGGTCATCGTTAGCAATTGCTCCCAAAACCGACAAGGACTGGCGCAGTTCTTCGGCGGTGCGCACTTTGGCGGGGAGCGATCGCAAGCTGAGGCGCGAAGATGCCGCCATGATTGTGACCACAATGTATTCACTTGGGTCGTCCAGATCGCTGGAAACTAGCACCCCATTCCCTTGAGCTTGGCGACGAATGCCATCACGGTTGCTGATCACTTCGGCGGTGAGTTTGCTGCGCTCGGTCATGGTCAGGCGATTGAAGCACGATTCTGCCTGACTGAAGGGAGCCTCCTCCTTGGCGCTGCTCACGTAGGCCCAATATTCTGGGTGGCGGGCTACGGAGAGGGTAGTTTCTCGCAGCAACAGAGCGAGTCCGCTATTGGTGTTGGTATCTGCCAATTCACTGAGGCGATTGAGGTCGGCTTGGAGCGATCGCGCTGAAGCCAGTAACCCCACCTGCACCTTGGCCACCGTCACCTGTTCTTCCCCGGTGGTGATGCCCTGCCCCCGAAAAAACTGGAGCACAGACCCGGCGATCGCCATCAGTACCAACAGGCTCAGCAACCCACCGCCAAAACCGAAGCTAGGCAAGAAAAAGAAACTACCGCCGCCCCAGAAGGGAACCCAAGGCGCAGGACTGTAGTAGGAATTGTAATTGTTGTAAACATTCGTGCGGCTAGAACGTCCGACCGAGGGGCTAGATCGGCGCACCGGATTGCTGCGGGTCACGGGCGATCGCCGGAATGAGCTCCCCCCCATGCTGCCACTGCCCCGTTTTGCCAAAGCGTGCTCAGGATGACCCAGCCATACTCCCAAGCCCACCATAGCGACCAATACCCAAGCGGTCAGGCGGGACAGGAACGGAAAGAAGGAAGTACCAAGGTTTTGCCAAAGATTTTTCATAGCACCAATCTTGAATTGCACATTGTTTAGAATCATATCTAGGATCATAGCCCGATCATAGGGGGCACGGCTCACGGCGAGTTCGGGAAACATGGCATACTTTTAACATTCTTGCCGACACCGAACCCATGACTGCTCAGGATCTTTCAGCTTCTGCCCCCGATTATAAAGATACGGTAAACCTCCCCCAGACCACCTTTCCGATGCGGGCTAATGCGGTGGAGCGAGAGCCACAAATTCAGCAGTTTTGGGCAGAGCAAAAAATTTATGAACAGGCTTCCCAGGGCAACCCCAGGGAACTCTTTGTGTTGCATGACGGGCCGCCCTATGCCAACGGCACCCTTCACATGGGCCATGCGCTAAATAAAATTCTTAAGGATATTATCAATCGCTATCACTTGCTCCAGGGGCGAAAGGTTCGCTACGTCCTAGGTTGGGACTGCCACGGACTGCCTATCGAGCTAAAGATGCTCCAAAACCTCAAAACCGAGGAACGCCAAGCCCTTACCCCCCTCGATCTGCGCCACCGTGCCCATCGCTATGCCTTGTCCATTATTGAGGAACAGGCGACCGGATTTCAGCGCTGGGGGGTCTGGGGAGATTATGACCATGCCTATTACACCCTTAAGCCGGAGTATGAAGCGGCCCAAATCGGCATCTTTGGGCAAATGGCACTCCAGGGCTACATCTATCGGGGGTTTAAGCCGGTCTATTGGTCGCCCAGTTCCCAGACGGCGCTAGCGGAGGCGGAATTGGAATATCCCGAAGGGCACACCTCCCGTAGCATTTATGTGGCCTTTCCCGTGGAACGGGTGGGCGATCGCCTAGCTCCTTTGTTGTCCGAACTACTGATGCCCCACCTCTCGGCCCTGATTTGGACCACGACCCCTTGGACTATTCCCGCCAATTTGGCAGTGTGTGTCAATCCGGGACTGACCTATGCCATTGCCCGGTCTGGAGACCAGTCCTATATCCTTGCCGCAGATTTATTGAAAAACCTTGAGGATGTGTTGGGGCGATCGCTGGAACTGGTGCTCACCTTTAGGGGTGAGGCATTGGAGCATACCCAGTGCCACCATCCCCTCTATGACCGCATCAGTCCCATTATTTTGGGTGGGCATGTCACCGCAGAATCGGGTACGGGACTAGTGCACACCGCTCCCGGCCATGGTCAGGATGATTTTTTGGTCGGCAAGAAGTACAACTTAGGGCTGCTCTCGCCAGTGGATGGACTGGGAAATTTCACCGCTGAGGCCGGCGACTTTGCGGGGTTAAATGTCCTAAAGGACGGGAACGACGCCGTGGTGGCTGCCTTGGCGGCGACGGGCTATCTGCTCAAAGAACAGCCCTATGTCCATAAATATCCCTACGATTGGCGTACCAAAAAGCCGGTCATTCTGCGGGCTACGGAGCAATGGTTTGCCTCCATTGATGGCTTCCGAGAAGCAGCTCTTAGGGCCATTCAAGGCGTGCACTGGATTCCAGCATCGGGGATTAACCGGATGACAGCCATGGTGCAGGAGCGCTCCGACTGGTGTATTTCCCGTCAACGGGCTTGGGGCGTGCCCATTCCTGTGTTTTACGACCGCCATACCCGTGCCCCCCTGCTATCCCAAGAAACCATTGCCCATATTCAAGCGCTGATCCGCGATCGCGGCTCCAATGTCTGGTGGGAACTCACCGAGACCGAATTATTGCCCCCTTCCCTCCAGGGAGAGGCGGATCGCTACATCAAAGGCATCGACACTATGGATGTGTGGTTTGACTCCGGCTCCTCCTGGGCAGCGGTTCTGGGCGGTCACATCACCCCCTATCCCCTCCAATTCCCGGCGGATATGTACCTCGAAGGCTCCGACCAGCATCGCGGTTGGTTCCAGTCCTCCCTTCTCACCAGTGTTGCCACCCAGGGCTGCGCCCCCTACAAAACCGTGCTCACCCATGGCTTTGTGCTAGATGAGAAGGGGCAAAAAATGAGCAAGTCCCTCGGCAATATAGTGGATCCCATGGTGGTGATCAACGGCGGCAAAAATCTGCAACAGGAGCCGGCCTACGGGGCTGATGTTATGCGGCTTTGGGCTAGCAGCGTAGACTACTGTGGCGATGTGCCCGTCGGCAAGAATATTCTTAACCAGACTGCCGATGTCAGTCGCAAGATTCGCAATACGGTACGGTTTCTCCTCAGCAATCTCTACGACTTTGACCCCCAAGTCTGCACTTTGCCCTACGGTGACCTACCCGAGTTGGATCGCTATCTCCTCCATTTGCTCTACGAGATCGGCAAAGATATTGACCGCGCCTACCAACAGTTTCAGTTCTTCCAGTTTTTTCAGACAATGCAGAATTTCTGTACGGTCGATTTGTCAAATTTTTACCTCGATGTTGCTAAGGATCGGCTGTACATCAGTGCGGCCGCCAGTTCCCGGCGGCGCAGTTGCCAGACGGTGCTTTACCACTGTTTGGAGTTTCTAGTGCGGGCGATCGCCCCGGTGTTGTGCCACACGGCAGAGGATATTTGGCAGCACATTCCCTACACTAAACCCCAGTTGTCGGTATTTCAGGCGGGTTGGTATGCCCTCGATTCCCAATGGCATCAACCCGAGCTGGCCCAGCGGTGGCAGCAACTGCGGCAGGTGCGAACCGAGGTGAACCGGGTTTTAGAGGTGGCACGAATGGAAAAGCTGATCGGCTCATCTCTCGATGCTCAGGTATATCTGGCGATCGCCCCCGATCACTCCCTCGCCCCCATCCTGTCCTCTTTTGTCCCAGAGCTTCGCTACTTGCTCATCACCTCTCAAGTGACGCTCGGCCCTGCCCTTCCCACCGGATTGACCGCCACCTCAACCACCAGCGATGGGCTTGGAATCGGCGTTGCTCCTGCTGCGGGAACAAAATGTCACCGCTGCTGGAACTATGCCACCACCGTCGGAGAAGATACCGACCATCCCCACCTGTGCGATCGCTGTGTTGGGGCCTTGGGGGGCACGTTTTAGTCCATGCGCTCCGACCTTGCCGCGCTGATGATCTCAAATGTTGCCGAATTAACCGGTGTGTCAATTCCCCGGCCGCGGGCCCTAGGTCATTGGCAACGTTGGGGGGCGATCGCCAGTTTCGTTCTCAGTTTTGGCACAATTGCCTACACCACTATTCCCCCCTTGCAGATGCCATTGTTGCTGTTTCTTGGTGGCTTGGTAGTTGGCTTTATCTGCCTAGAAATTGGACTGGTGGAAGGGGCGCTCCTAGGCTTAGGGTTGGCAATCCTATCCCTTGGCTATGGAATCTCCCAGACTATCAGCCGGTTCATCCTAGAGCTGGGGCTTAGCATGATTGTAGCCGCAGGCTTGACATTGGCGTGCATTTTGCTGTGGCGCTATGCTGGGTTGCCCCGTCTCTCCAAAACCCTCCGCGCCCTCTATGGCGAAGTGGATCGCTACCACCGGACGCTGGAGCAACTGGATGTTTTTGACCAACTCATCGATGCTGGTAATCCATTGCCCCGGCATGGTCGCGAACAGGCGATCGCTGCCCTGGCACTGATGCGCCAAGAACTGATCCGTGCCCTCAAAACCGAACGCATCCTGCGCGAGAACCCTTCCTTCCGTCCCGAATACTTTGCTATTGACCTTCAAACCCTACAGCCCCTAGATGATCGCGCCGTTGAATACGGGCAGATTTTTGCTGCCACCCTAGAAATAGCTGCCGAAGTCCAAGCCACCATGCAGGCCCTACAAAGGGAATACCCCCTAGCCCCTTGAAGTTTTACCGATTTTTTTGATGGCAACGGAAATCTCACAAGCGCTTGCGACTTCCAGGGTTCTGGGATATTTGAGTTGTGTTGGGGCGATCGGCGACAATCACTCCTAACTTATAGTCAATTCAATTAAGAGCGACACAATTATAGTTGTTTTCACTACTATTACTCCCCTCGCCCTTTATGGGAGAGGGGCTGGGGGTGAGGGCGAGATTGTCTCAAATAAATCTGAAATAGCTATAACAACTAGCTATAACAACAAAGTTAACTTTTTTCCAAAGTAAACTATCCTTGCTGCCTAATCTCAACTAAGAACAGACAACCTCTATGACCGCACCTAGCAGCCGAATGTCCAAGTTGGCGCGGAGGGCAACAACTGCATAATAAGATAATTGTCAATCAGAACCGCACCAATTCCGCTTGCGTATATTGAATAGGTTAGTCTGCGGTCTGGGAATTTGCACTACTAGTCTGCGCTTGTAACTGTCTTTTACTCGTTGATATTGTCTAAACCCTCAAACTTCCAACCCGTTTCTGTCCTTTTAAAATAATATCTAATTGGACGATTCTCGCTTGATTCGGGTAGCTGTCTGAAGGTGCAGTAAACCGCATAGCCCTTTTCCTCTTGCTTTGGTTTGGTTGCTTGAAAGCATCGCCTAGCGTTGGCTTCCATATTCAAAATACTGTCATAGCCTTTCAAAAATTCGGCTTTTGTTTTTACGCTTTTTACTCCAAATGGCATCGAAAGCGGAAATTTTGTTAGACTCGCAACAGTGGACTTATCATTATTTACTACGGCAGTTTTGAACTTTTTCCAAAATGTATTGAAGTCAGTTTGAGCCGAAATGCTCACAGGGGCACACAATAACCCGGTACAGAAAATCCCGATTAGCAAAAGTCTACTTCCGACCATAAGTCCACGTCCATTTCGTTTACATAGTTTACATGTCTTCATCACCAAGTATACCCAGCGAATCGAGAATGGCAAGAGATAAGTAGAAGAAACACGCCGTCGCTTTCAAGCGAATATCACCATTCGGAACATGTGACTGTAGCAGTAAGCGGCAAAGATAAGCGTCTGCAAGTTTTCTTTGCACCTCCCCTTATGGATCTCAGCAGTCCACTTCATTAACTTGTTGGGCTGCTGTCGCTTTTGTAGCATTCATCTTGAAAAACTAATGATCTATAAACAATTACTCTGCAAGCATTTGCTTCTGGTATAGCGCATTCATACGTTGATGGCGACGACGCTGCCAAATCTTTGGGATCACTCGCATACGACGCTTGAAGCTACTCCATTCTTCTGAACTCAATTCAATCTGCCGCCAAGTAGGTCGAGTCAACAACCCCTCCGACCAACAATTCAATCTTGGATAATTGGTCAAAGGGATTCCCAGATCGGGCATCCGATAAATGAGTGTTCCAGCCACTATTTCTGCTAGTGTCAGTTGTTCACCAGCAAAGTAGTGGGAACATCCTAATAAATCCTCTAAAAAACTTAATGTATTCCTTGCCCGCATCCGAGCATACTCCAACTCTATTGATTTTTCGTTTGGGCTATTGTTGTGAATGAGCAACTTTAAGACTGCAGGCAGCAACTCATTGAGCGTAACCATCTGCACCATTCGCACCCTTGCTAAGGACAGTGCATCAGTTGGCAGTAATGATGGAGAAGGATATTGCACTTCTAAATAATCCAGAATTGCTAGAGATTCAATCACCTGAAAATCACCATCAACCAAAACCGGGACATGACTGAAAGGATTCAATGCAAGAAATTCAGGCTTAAATTGTTCACCGCTCAAGTCAATTGGAATCAATTCAAAAGGAAGATGCTTTTCTAATAGGGCTAACCACACGGGGCGGGCATAGGCAGAAGGGCGAGCGTAATAAAGCTTGAGCATAGGTGTTGCTACTAATCAGTTTTTTGACTTTTAACTTGCAAGTCGCAATTCATTTTAGCAGGTTTAAGTTGTAAAATGCAAGTAACTGCACTATTGCATTCTTTAGGTATGACCCAATCAAGACGCTCCTCTTGCCCCGTCTCCTGCACACTAGACTTGATCGGAGATCGCTGGACGCTACTTGTAATCCGGGACATAATGTTCTTCGGAAAGCAAAGATTTGAGGAGTTTTTAGAATCTCCCGAAGAAATCTCAACTAATATCCTGGCAAACCGCCTCAAGCTGCTTGAAGAACTAGGTTTAGTGGATAAGCAGCCTTACAGCAACCATTCCCGTCGAATGAACTATCAACTCACCGAAAAGGGGAAAAGCTTGCGTCCTGTTTTGAAAGTAATAGCGGCTTGGGGCTTGAAACACATTGATAACACGCAGATTCCTCAAAACAATCCATCAGACGCCGATCGCTCTGCTAATAAACCCAGAGCATCTGAACCATAAGTGCCAACAAGTAACCTTTCAGCTACCGTCTCAACGGACAATCTAAGCAGCCCAACGTTCGCAATCACCCGCCGTCGTTGAATTTGGATGATAAAAATTGTTTAGCCAACGGTCGGGCGCAGTGATTTGTTATGTTTCTTTTCAGATAACTGATTGCAATCCCAAAACTCCACCAATAATCATCATCAGATAAAAAACTTTCATCCAATCAAGAGATTCATAGAAAAGAATTACGCTAAGCAAGTTTGCCCCGATTGCTCCAACTCCCGTCCAAATCGAATAAGCTACACCAATGGGAATACAATTCAAGGCTTTTGACAAGGAGACAACACTAGCAATCGCAAAAACTGTCGCAATTGTGTGCTAGGTAGAAGCCTGGAGTAACCTTCAGAACATTTTAATGAAACCGTAAAGATAATCTCAAAACCACTTGCCCATAAAAGATATATTCATCCCATCATTACTTGCTAGGTTTTTGCCAACATAGATGTTCTACCTGTGGATCAAGGGGTGTTTCAGCGATTGAGTTTGTGTAGTTGCTCATGACTTTAATCGCAATACCAAGAATTACTTCTAACGCTTGCTGATGGCTATAACCAGCTAATAAGAAAACTTCTAGATCATCCCTACTCGCTTTACCTCGTTCCGTAATTAAGGTGCGAGTAAATTGTCTTAGAGCTTCAATCTTGGTATCTGAAAGTCCAGAACCATCCCGCAGAGCTTCAATCTCAGCTTCTGGCATCCCTGACATTTGAGCAAGTTTTGTGTGCCAAGGGATACAGTATTCACACCCATTTTCAAAATTGGCTGTCTGGTAGACCACTTGACGTTCGATCGGTGTTAGACTGGTTGTATCAAACAAATTCCACAGATGAGCATAGCCTGCCAACAAGGCTGGTGCTTCAGCCATAACCCGTTCCAGATTTGGAATCATTCCAAAACCCTTCTTAACCTGCGCCAAGATAGGCTTAGACCCTTCTGGAGCAGAATTTTCATCGTGAACTTTAAACATTTTCTACATCCTCGTAATTTCATGAAAGCTAGTATAGAAATTGCCCAATGTTCTGACAAGTAAGCACTTTTTAGTAAGGTAGACACTTTTTAGTAACAAATATGGAAGCTAGAGAAATTAAAGGTTCAGAAATAGGGGGGAAAGATTCCTCTAGCTTAGTTTCTTTATTTGAGGACTGCCTTGGCTGCAAGTGGACCATACCAATTCTTATCAGTATTTCTGAGGGTTTTAATCGCCCAGGGGCTTTATTAAAGAAGAATCAAGGACTATCTACTAAAGTTTTGAATGAATGTTTAGGAAGATTGATTGAATATAAAATTCTTCAGAAATTCATCTATCCCGAAACTCCGCCTCGAGTTGAATATTGCTTTACTGATTTTGGTCTAGAAATTACTCATGTTTTAATAAGAATCAGGCAGTTGCAGAATGAGTTTCAAAACATATCTCCGTGATTCTTACTCTCAGAGCATAACTATGTATTATGCGGAAATATTCCGCACATAAACCTTATCAGGGTTAAATATGTACAAACTTTCCGGGTATTATCCCCAAGCAAAGCGGATATACAGAAAGATGTTGAGTAGTGACTCTAAGCCAATCCTTAAGACCGGTGGTAATATCTAGTTCGTCCTCAATCGTAATTCAGCCGCCGCCAAAAAGGTTACGCGATCGCGGTGCCCTTTATGTCAAGCACTACTCTGATCAGACCAAGAAAACCGATATTCAATGAATCTGCCACTTCATTCTGTTCCGCCAGAAACAACAGCCTAGGGATATGGGCAACCCGGAAGTAGAAGCCTTGCCAACCCACTTGGCGATCGCCAAAAATGCTGCCGCAATTCTGTAACGGCTATCTTGTTGGAGCAATGATCAGAATTGATGCTATTGAAACCAAGATAGCCGATGCTGGCGACATTAATAATTCAGCGCAGTCGTCGCTGTTTCTGGAATGGGGATACCCATGGAATTTTGTTTTTTTATCAGTTCTTGACCTCTCCCATTTGCGAGTTCCCTCATTACATCTGTTCTTATTGGGGCGTTGCGGATACGTTGCCTGATGTTTGGATGAGGTGCTTGCTGGAAGGCTCCCTATGTTCGCATTGACAATGCGCTCGTAATTGAAATATTTGA
>JAAUUH010000185.1 GCA_012031145.1 Oscillatoriales cyanobacterium SM2_2_1
CCCAGACGAGTCTTAAGCAGGTCGGTGGACTCGACCATCTCAAGCAATGGGTGCGGCAACGTCGTGATGCTTTACCGAATCAGCCCGTCGCTTTGGGATCCCCACCCCAAGGGACTGCTGCTGGTCGGCATCCAGGGCACCGGCAAATCCCTCTCGGCCAAGACCATTGCCCATGAATGGCGGCTTCCCTTGCTACGCCTCGATCTTGGTCGCAGTCTTTGGGGCATTGTGGGGGAAAGCGAAGACCGCACACGGCAGATGATCCACCTCGTCGAAGCCAATGCCCCCTGTGTCCTCTGGATTGATGAACTGGACAAGGTCTTTGGTAGCGGACTGAATGACGGCGATTCGGGTACCAGCCGCCGGGTCTTTGGCACCCTCATCACTTGGCTCCAAGAAAAAACCGCCCCGGTTTTTGTCGTCGCTACTGCCAATAATGTGGAGTTGCTGCCCGCAGAACTGCTGCGAAAAGGGCGATTTGATGAAATTTTTTTCCTGGGATTGCCCAGCGAAGCGGAGCGCACGGAAATTCTCCGGTTGTTTTTGCTGCGCCTTCGCCCGACACGGGTGCGGGATTTTGATTTAGGGGCGATCGCCCGGCAAACCAAAAACTTTAGCGGTGCTGACCTAGAACAACTCTTTACCGATGCGCTCCACCATGCCTACAGTCAAAATCGCGACCTCCAACCCGAAGACCTGATCTTGGCAACGGAAGCCACGGTTCCCCTAGCGGCGATCGCCCCAGAGCAGGTTCGACACATTCAGCAGTGGGCTGCCAAAACCGGGGCTCGACCCGCTTCCAGTGATTTTGACCTTTGGCAAGAACTGCAACAGCATCGACTTTGAACGAGGCTTTCCGCCATAGGGTAGATATGGTATAGTTCTATTCCGTTTGATGGGCAATTAGCACAGTGGTAGCGCACTTCCTTCACACGGAAGGGGTCACTGGTTCGAATCCAGTATTGCCCATAGAAATTACGATCCAACGGTAATTAAGCTAGTTATGATTGTCCAATGATTATGGGTTAGCGAGCTAATTTGCTATCAATTACCCAGGGGCTGTGATCATTTAATTGCCATAATTGCCAAATTAATTGTCAAAAGCCTTCGCGGCGTAGGTTTTTGCTTGAATTGATGACGTGCCCCGGCAACCCAATGGGATCTGAGCAATGCTGCATCTGTGACTGATATATGCCGCTATGAACCGATCAGGGTAGTGATTGAGCTAAGTGATTGAGCTAATGGATTTTGGCTGATGGGTGAAAATAGGGTAGGGTTTTCCTCATTTAGGGGACACCACCATTTTTTTGACCGCCACCAGTCCTTCTAGCTCATATTCCTATGGGGCGGTGGCGAACCGAGTATTGAAAGACAGGGCACTCTTCCCTAAATTAGGTATGCTGGATCCGACTTATGCTCCAAAACAGTAATCCAAAATTACATGGCGTGGAAACTTGGCCAATTAGTGCAAACCCTACAGTTTTTTGGTGTGCTACCGAGCCTGCCATGGCAAAAAAAGTCCGTTGGAGGTGTGGTGATGCTTGACCCCCAAAGCCTGATGGTCTTTGACTTTCGTACTCCTAAGCCAGAACACACCCTACTGTGGGGAGCCCTTGATGATGTGGTGATGGGCGGGGTGAGCGAAAGTTCATTTGTGCAGCAGGAGTCCCTAGCCCTCTTTACGGGTACTGTGTCTACGGCTAATTCCGGTGGCTTCACCTCGGTGCGAACAAAAAACTTTGAGCCAGTTCTCGATCTGAGCGCCTATGAGGGCATCCGGTTGCGGGTGCGGGGGGATGGCAATCGCTATAAGTTTTTCCTGCGTGACGGCACCGGTTGGGATAGTTTGGCTTACATGGCGTCCCTAAATACCCAAAACCAGGTGTGGCAAGAACTATCGGTGCCGTTTACCGACTTTGTGCCGGTATTTCGGGCAGCCTCGGTGCCGGATGCGCCGCCCTTAGATCGCAAAGCGATCCGCTCCTTTCAAGTAATGCTAAGTAAATTTGAGCGCGATAAGCTCCTCAACCCCCACTTTTGCCCTGGCCGCTTTCATTTGGAATTGGCTTGGATTGCTGCCTACCGCTGACCTATGCCAACCCTTGCCGTGTGTGCGATTACGCGAAACGCTGCTCTAACCCTACCTATTGCCCTGACTTCGGTGCGGTCAGTGGCGGATCAGATCATCGTAGTAGATAGCGGTAGCACCGATAACACCGTGGCGATCGCCCAAAGTTTTGGTGCGAAGGTGATTGGGCATCCTTGGCAGCAGAACTATGCGTTGCAACGGAACCAGTACCTAGGGGCGGTGGCGTGTGATTGGGTGTTGGTGCTAGATAGCGACGAGTTCTTGGATCGGCAGGCAGTCTCTTGGTTGCAAAACCTGAAGTCTAGGGCGTTTACGCCTTCCACTGACCACTATTGGGTACCACGGCGCTGGGTGCCCCCATTCTGCCTTACCCATTATTTGACCAACTCTAGCCATTACCCCGACTGGCAGTTGCGGCTTTTTCGGGCTAATAGTGACTGCCGGTATACTGGGGCGGTTCATGAGCAACTAGGGGGATTTGCCACCGCCGGGGAGCGACTCAGTCCCTTTGGACTTTACCACCTGAATTTATACATCACCGATGAAACTGCCCGGAGGGAAAAGGTGCGCTGCTATGGGGCTCTGGGTACCGCCCAGGATGGGGCAGAGTACTTATATCTTCCTAAGCTGGCGGACTTGGAACTAACGCCCCTCCACTGGGGGATCCTAGATTCGACAGTGCAACCGCTGCTCCTCAGTTTGCCGGTGCCTGGATCCCTGCCCGCGGGAGCCACCGTGGCGATCGCCCCGGTCTTGACCGATGTAGCCCACCTTCAGTCCCAGATCCAACACTATCGCGATCGCCTGCACTGGATGGAAGGAAGTAAGTTTTGGCAGTTACGTCGGCTGTGGCAATGGGCCAGGCGATCGCAGGGAGATGGCTTCAGCCATGAATGAATTACCAATCCATTTTTAACGATTGTGCTCAATGGCGAGCCCTTTATCCGCTA
>JAAUUH010000059.1 GCA_012031145.1 Oscillatoriales cyanobacterium SM2_2_1
TGCGACTCTAACTGACTGGGGGTTGGGTCCCCTGTCTCTCTGTTTGGTTTTACCAGCTTCTCAACGGTTTTCCGGTTGACCATAAACTGTTTGGCAACTTTACGTATTGATGTTTTTCCTGCTACGTAGACATCTACTATATTTTTTCTTGGATCTACTGAATATGGCATGGTTCTATCGCTAGGTTCATTTTGTTAAAACCTGCCTACTGCACCTTGTGCTTGCTCAATAGACTGTAATATCTATAGTTCCGATTTTTAGATTTAGTATTAGATAAGGAGAGTCATTTATTCAAGAGCCTTTGAAATGCTGAAATCTTTATTGTTCGTACTAATGGAGGCTGAACTGGGAACTCTGAGGGCGAACAAATTTGGGAGTGTGCTGAACACGATTGCAGCGATGTGATAGAGTGGATGGTAAGTAAAGAAGAAATTTTGTAGCATACGATGCTGGGAATATCCTAACCCATATTTCTAGCAGCCAAGCTGTGATTTTGCTCAAAGGGGATTGTTTTGCCATGACAGACGCAGTTAAGGGAATTGCCCAGATATCAGAATTGGCTTTAAGTAATGGTGATCGTCTATTACAAGTTAGCTTAATTGCGATCGCAGGCGGGGTTGGTTTGCTCGGGGGAATGGTGATTATTCCTGCGCTAAGATTCCTCTTCAGTTGGTTCACTCCCCAATTTCTAACGGAAATCTACAACCGAGTTGTGATTGCATCTAAATCTGTGGTGTTAACGTTGGTTACTTTATCGGCAATGGAATTAATGCTGCTATTAATTCCTGAAACAGATTGGTTAAATCCGATCGAGTTTTGCTTAAGTGTAGGCATTACAGCCCTCAGCGGATGGATCTTGTCAAAGCTATTTAGAGGCTTTTTTGATACCAAGATTTTAGGGATTACCTTTGCATCTAACCCAAAAGTCAGAGGCGAGTCCATATTTTTACTGCGTTATTTGGGCGACTTTGCGATCACGATCACTTTAATTCTATCCTTTTGCATCAGTCATGATATTAACGTTGTCGGTATTGTTGCTAGTTTAGGAATTGGGGGGATCGCGATCGCCTTTGCTGCCCAGAAAACCTTAGAGCAATTTTTAGGTGGCATTGTGTTAACTCTTGATCGACCGTTTACGGTAGGAGATTACATTGGTTTATCTGATGGTCCTACGGGTAAACAAGGTACATTTGGGCGAGTTGAAAGCATCGGTTTAAGATCAACCAAAATCCGAACCTCTGGCAAAGGCACGCTCACAGTTATCCCCAATAATGCCCTCACCCAAGCTACGATTGAGAATTTTTCAGGGGCAAAAAAAGTTATGTCCGTAATGATGATTGCTTTCACGCAACATTTATCAAACGATGAGCAAGCATTGATCCGCCAAATCGTCATGGACAGTACAGTCGATATTTTTGGCTTAGACTGGCGCAGCACTGAAGTGTCCTTTGGTGAGAATAATGCTCAAATTTCTTTCTTCATTTTGGGTTCCAATGAATTGTCAATGGAATTGAGAAGACAGTTGCTAGATCTTGCTACACAGCAAATTACCAAGCAGCTAAAAAATCAGAATATTTCTTTTACACTAGACGAGCCAACAATTTATGTGGATGCTCCAATCTCTATCTAAGCTGAAAATTAGGCTAATTATATTTTTTTTAGTGGGTTATTTATTAGTATTTATCCCTGTGGGGAGTACGCAAAGTTCCACACCAAATCCTGTGCAAAAATTGAGTTATCGTTTTAGCAATACTGGTGCGTCAGTGGTTGTTGATGGGATTCCACTCTTTGATTTACAAGATGTAGATCGGTTCACAGCTAAGGAGCGATCGCAATTTGCCAATAATATTCTCATTGAGATGATTGCCACCTCGCCAAACATAAATATTGAGGTGAGGAATGGTAATGCCACTTCTATCTCCTTAAATAGTAAATATCTGCTTACGGTTACAGATAATGACGTATTACCAAATTTTTCACCATTAGAACAAGCTAATCAATGGCGAAAAATTCTCGAAATTGCGATCAATAAAGCTAAGGAAGAAAGAACTTCCCAATATCTTTGGCAGCGAAGTTTTGTGATCTTAATAGCGATCGCTGGATTGATTGGATTGAGACTTTTGCTCGTTATCGCAACTCGAATATTTAAGTTTAAAGCTGGAATTTTCAGCAAAATTGCTTTTAGTACTGGATGGCTAGTGATCGCAGGGGTTAGTTCTGAATGGTTTCCTGTTCTCCGAAACTGGCGCTATTACATTATTTCTCCATTTTTTCAAGCCCAATGGCTCATATTTTTTGGTGCTTTAATCATCTCTCTTATATTTAGCCACTACTCTACAGATTTAGTAAAATTGGCCTCAAGAAGGTTAGCCCCTCATTCTGTCGAAAAAATTTATCAAGACGTTATCGAACCTAACGATTACCTGTTACGATTTGTGGTTCTAAATATTGCCATTAGTTGGTCTTTATTTCTATTGGAATCCTCAGCACCTATTGCTTATAACCTGTTCAAGCCAATTTCTAATCTGCTTTTAACTGGTAGTCTATATTGGATATCGGTAAAATTAGTTAGTCGATATTTGCGTACCTATGGATTTCAGATTGGCGGACATTCTAGTCCTAGTAGTGATGATGCAATCCTTGTCTTTGAAACTGTTATTAATATCCTCTTCTTTATTATTGCATTAGTTGCCTTTGCCAAGAGTCTTAACTTTGATCTAATTGGTTTAGTAGCAAGTTTAGGATTAGTAGGTTTAGCTGTTGCTTTTGCGGCACAAAAGATTCTCGAGCAACTAATAGCAACCCTAGTTCTCTATCTAGACCGCCCATTTGTGGTAGGTGACTACATTCGCTTACCCGCAGGAGAATTGGGCAAAGTAGAAAGCATTGGTTTAAGATCGACCAAAATACGTTCTCTCGGTACTGGTACAATCATTGTCATGCCCAATTCGATTTTAGTTAGCGTTGAACTTGAAAATGTGACCTTAGCAAAAAAGATTATGGTGTTGCTGTACATGGATTTTGCGGCAGTTCTAGGAGAACGCGAACTTGCTCTAGTGCAGCAAGTAATTACAGAAAAAACCTCTGTAATATCAGGAATTGATGCTAATAGTACAAACATTTCTGATGCTGATGGTACGGGTAAACGACTGCGTGTCAGTTTCGCAATTCTCGGCTCTCAAGATAATGCGATCGAGGTGCGTAAACGTTTGCTAGAGTTGGCAAGCGTCGAAATTACTAAATCTCTCTGTGATCAAGGAATCGTCTTTACGATGGATGATCCGACAATCTATATCCAATCACCAATTTCAATTTGAGAATCGTTTGATGTTTCTTCTTGACGTTGCACATTTGACAGATAAATTTAGGAGATCATACAGCCTATTGACGAATTAAGAGGTACAGTAGCAGCACTTGGCAAACCAGCTCTTAAAGAAAGATTTATCCAAAAGCAGCAAGAAAACTCGCAATACTTGTTGAATCGCAAAGGAAGTCTGCGGTTTAAGCCGTCTGATGAAATTCTTGAGAACCAACCAAAGCGTTTCAATAGGATTAAAATCAGGAGGATATCTGGGTAAGTACAGAGGCTTTGCTCCTGAGTCTATGATCATTTTCTGAACTTTCTCGCTCCTGTGAAACTTCAAATTATCCATTACTACTACCTTGCCTTTAGAGAGCTTTGGACATAAATCCTCTTGTACGAATGCCTCAAAGTCTTCAGCTTTCATTGAATCTTTGATTGTCCTGATACAAACTAACCCATCAACGGAAATTGCACCAATCACAGTATGCTTTTGCCCTTTCTAAGATTTGCGACGGCTGAGTGTTCTTCTGCCTTCCAGACTCCTTGCTATTGATCTTTCCATTCCTTCCCAGATTTCTGTTTCATCAATGCAGATTAAATCTTCAGGTTTGACATCTTTCATCTGTTGCCAATAGTCTAATCTTTCCTGCTGACACTCGGTACTTGAGGCTTTTTCACTGCGACATGTCTTTTTTTTAAGGTCAATTTTTGTTTCTTCAAATATCGACACATTGCTCCTGTGGTTACATACACTCCTGTTTTCTCACCTATCTCTTCACAATATTGTGCCAAAGTCCAATCAGGATAGGCTTCTACTGTGGCAATGACCAATTCCTTGTGTGCTTCTAACTGACTGGGCTTACGACTCCTTGCTTTCTTCGGTTCTAAGTTCCCCATCTCTCTTTGTTGATTTACCAATCTCTCAACGGTTTTTGGGTTGACTATAAACTGTTTAGCTACTTTACGAATTGATGTTTTTCCTGTTTCGTAGGCGGCTACTATCTTTTTTCTTGAATACACTGAATATGGCATAGCGTTATCAGCACACTGGTATTTTTTGATTCTATTTATTGAACCTTGTATTTGCTCAATAGACTGTAAGTAATCGAATTAATTAAGGGCGCTTATTTTTTTCAAATTGACAGTGAAAAGCGTCTTTAACCATTTCTTGGATTTCTTCTAACATTTCGCCCGCGTGAAAATAGATTCACCGATCGCCCTTGCCATATATCCCCCTTCGGGATCTTCTTCAACTAGAAAAATGATTGCTAAGGCTTGTGCCTGTGTCATGATGTCCCTCCTTGGTGGTCAACACCATCGGGCATTTGTTGAATAATCTCCATCGTCCTAACGCTCACGGTGCAGACTCGTTGCAGTAAGTCGATGACGTGTTCTTTGTAGTCGGCAAATTTGTATGTGTTGAACAGTTTGGCGATCGTTGGATCTTTGGGTGTTTTCTCTTTGTACTGATCCAGAATCCATTCCAGAGCCGAACGGTTGCCGAGCTTGTATTCCCAGGCAACAGCGGGGATACCTTCCAAGGTGGTTTCGGTGTCGAGGATGATTTTGCCCTCGGTTTTGTCGGCCTTGAGTTTAGCTTTGGGGGTGGTGCGTTTGATGGGTTTGGCTGGGTCAGGGGTGTCGATGGGGATTAAGGTTGCCTGTAGGGGGGTGTCACTGGTTGACTTTTTGCGTCCCACATCGACCCGTCGCAATCCATAGGGTTCAACGGTTTCATAGTTCAGGTGCAAGTCCATCAAGGCTTTGCCCCAGGTTGCCCATTGATGGAAGTCGGCGTAGAAAGGCAGGCGGGATGGTGGAGAACAGCGTAGGTGTAGTAGAAGATGTCTTCTTTGCTGATGGTGGGGTCGTTGTAGTGGGTGTGGAATTGGGTTAAGCCCCAGTCGGTGATGTTGTCGATGCGATCGCCGTTTTCGTCATAGCGGTAAAGCGGAAGGCATTGAGTAGGACGACCACCAATGTCAAGAGCCGGTACGTAGCTAGTTACTTGAACCAAAAAAGGAATTTGCGTATGGTTTGTAACAGCAATAATTGAATTTTGAATATTCACTTTTGGGAATAGGACAGGGATTTGATAAGTCGTTCCGTTGAAGTTTCTATCAAAATAAAGATACTGCTTGGCATAAGGACGACAGCAACTTTTAACTATTTTTACTTCTTCAAATTCTTTCTGTATTTTTCGTCCTAAATATTTCTCAAGTTCACGATCCCACTTAATATCTAATTCTCGCCTCACTCCCTTATCTAATCGATCGCGATACACCTCTACAAAATACTTCATCCGCTCGATCAAAGCGTCTTTTGAAAAGTCATAAACCCATTCGTCTCGTTGAGTGGCAACACCTCTAGAAAAAAGCTGAAAAACTGCTTTCTGAGATTTTCCCGCTTTCACCTCTTTATCAATCAACGGCAAAAAGCTATCAAAATCGTTATCGGTTAAATTAATCCAATTTGCCTTTTGATCAGGCATGATGTGGTCAAACGGAATTTCTTCAAATCGTGTCTGTTCAAACCAGTCGAGCTTTTCTTCCTTCGTCTGCTCATCCTGCAACGTAAAGTAAAAAATCTTCGCCTTACTCATACCCAAATCTTCTCAATTGGATAAGCATCAAATTCGTGATCTTTACTCACAAGAGGTAGCGATCGATTGATGGCTTGAGCAATGAGAATGCGATCGAAGGGATCTTTATGATGAAGTGGCAAATTGACATAGTCATTCAGGTCTTCAAAAGAGAGTGGTAACACCTCTATTTCAAGTGAATCTAAAAAGTCTGGAAGTTCCTGAAACGCAAATTGCAAATTAAGCTTACCAATAGTGAGCTTAATCGCAATTTCCCAGAGCGTGATAATGCTAATAAAAACATGATCACTATCCTCAATCATTCTTTTAAGATTTAAGGGTAATTTGGGACTGTCTTCCAGGAACCATAATAATATGTGAGTATCTAGCAACATCACATATAGTCCTTCAAGTCTTCGAGAGGAGCGTCAAAATCATCTGCCATCCAAATCTTTCCTTTTAACAAACCCGCTTTGCGCTTCTTCGGCACAGCTTCCGGCGGCGGTTCCTCCACATATTTCTCTAGCAAAAACTCAATATAGTGTAAAACCTCTGTTTGCAAAGGCTCAGGTAACTTTTCCAGTTTTTCCAGAATGGTTGGTTGCACCATCTTTTTTCTCCTTTCGTTTGCGAACTAAAAACATGACAGCGATTCCGGTTTGAATTCCAAAAACGTTGTTCTTGGTGCCAGAGATTTTAGGATTGTTCCTCACATCGGATTGGGTATCGACAATATACACATAATCAAATTCGCGATCGATACACTTGCGAAAGCCATCAAACGTTTTGGAATCAATGAACGATCGATTAGTAATAAACGCAATGATACCATTTTGACCTAATCGATCGCTTGCCCATCGAAAGAAACGAGTATACATATCGTAGACAACAATCTGATTTTGGGCAGTTCCTTCTTTGATGTAGGTTTCCTTGATTGCTTTATCAATGCCTTTGTAAAGACGGTTGGCATTGCGCTGGTTAAAGTTTTCCTGGTGTGCGTTATAGGGCGGGTTGCCAATAATGACAGAAATCGTGCGATCGTTTTGCTGTTGAATTCGTGCCGTATTTTGCACACTCATAGCAAAAAGATCAAACTGGTGTCCTTCGGTGGTGCAATGATCGAGAGTATCTACTAAACAAATATTCTTAAATTCCTCATACTTCCCCATCTTTTGTTGATAGGTAAATTCAATATTCAAATTAGCAATGTAATAGGGCAAAATTGCCATCTCATTGCAATGAATTTCGTTCTTATATTTATGCTCTAGCTTATCCGCAGGCAAATATTCGATCAGTTCCGTCACATAGGTTCCTGTACCCGTACAAGGGTCTAAAATCTCCACACCCGGATCGCTCAATAACTTGCCAAAGTGCTTATGAGTCAAGTAATCCGCACTCTCAATCATGAAGCGGACAATTTCATTCGGTGTATAAACAATCCCCAACCGATCCGCTGCCTTGGGGTTATAGGCTTTGTAGAAATTCTCGTAGACCGCCTTGAGAAACTTTTGCTTTTCGTGGTGGTTGACGATGTTTTCCGAGTGGCGACGAATCACCGCATAGTAGTGTTCGATGCTTTTGAGCGTATTTTTGCGAGTTGCGCCCGTAAAAAAGGTGTTGATGATTTCTGACAGTTCCCGCGCAATGTTGTTTTCCCGGTGAAACTGTGACTCATGAAAGATATTGGTGAAAATATCCTCGGTGAGAATGTGCTGAATCAACATCTCATGGATGTCGAAGATCTCAATTTCTGGGTTAATCGACTGGCGACACACCTCCAGAAACGTGTTGCGGCGTTCCCTAAATTGGGTATTGCTCGCTTCCTGCTGAGCAATAATGCTCCGCAAGGCTTCCAAAATATGCGGGACATCTTCTTTAAACTTGACGATCGCCGATCGAAAGTCGCGCACTTCAGGGCGTTCATAGTCTACAAAGGTGCTAATTAGCCCATCCAATGCCTCCGCATCCCGCATGGAAACGCGCAACTGCTCTCGACTGTGCTGAATCAGGATGGCAGTTTGAGAGTCTTCAAACAGAATGTTTTCGTCGGGGTAGCCCTTCTCCAGTTTTTTCTCGATTTCTTCGTCGAGTTTGTCGTACTGGTCTTTGCTCTCCCACCAGCCATGCTCCAGGCGGATGGCATCCTTCACCGTGCCATCAGGAAAAACCGTCGTATTGAACTTGGTCTTAAAATCTAGCTCTGGAATCAGCAGATAGTTGCGGGGCTTGCAGTAGTCATTCAGTAGCCGCTCAAAGGCATTGCGAATGCTGGTTTCCTTTTTGGAACCGCCATAGCGAATGATTTTCTCTACTTCTGCTTGGTAGTGCGTCACCAGCAATCTGGACATTCTAGGGCTCCCGGAACCATGAAACTTGTTTAGGGTAAGAACTTAAGATCAACATTCCCAATTAACTTCAATTTTGACCCATGGACACAATTCTGCATTTCCGGGCGCACCTCCAAAGAGGACTTATCGCACAACTGATTGAACGCAACCAATTGCTACCTATCGGAGTTAAAAATATCTGAAAGGTGGTGGGGGGATTCGAACTCCCGGATGAGAGCTTTGCAGGCTCCTGCCTTACCACTTGGCTACACCACCAATAGGTCAAGAAATTTTAGCACAAGTCAGAGGGTGGCGTTAATTTGGAGGGTAGGCTCTGTCCACTCGGAGAGGTTAATCAAAGTACTGGTCTGGGGAATGCCGTTGATGGTGAGTTCCGTTATGCCGCAGTTGCGCTGGTGGGGATTGTGGAGGTGGAGGTGAAGCATGCAGCCACGAAATTTGCGGTGAGCACGAACTTCGGGCCAGTGGGCAGGAATGTGGGGATCGATGACCATGCCTTGGAGGGTGGGGCGGAACCCGATGATGTGGTCTAGCCCGATCCGCAGCATCCAAACGGCGGTGCCAGTGAGCCAAGCATGGCTGGCTTGCCCTTGGGTGGGGTGTTCGGGACTGGTGATGTATTCGGCAAAAACATAGGGCTCGACTTCGTAGCGGTCGCAATCTTGAGCAGAGTTGGCAGGTAGCATCCGGCGGTAGACTTCCCATCCCAATTCCACATCGCCGTGGAGTAGGGCGGCTAGGACAAACCAGGAGGAGGCGTGGTTAAAAACGGCTCCGTTTTCCTTTTTGCCAGGGACGCAGCGGCTAATTAGGCCAATGTGGTCGGCAATGTGGCGAAAGGCGGGGGCAACAATTTGCATGCCATAGGGAGTGAGCAGGCGATCGCGACAACTGTGGAGGGCTTGGGCGGCGCGATCGCGGGGAGCTAGACCGGAAAGAATGGCCCAGGACTGGGCGTTGAGAAATATCTGTCCTTCGGCGTGCTGATGGGTGCCAAGGGGGCTGCCATCATCGCAAAAAGCCCGTAGATACCATGCGCCGTCCCAGCAGTGGGTGTTGAGTACGATGCCGAGTTCTTCGTAAAAGCTTTTCAGTCGGGACAACTGGGTGATGTCCTGAAGGTGTTCCAACAGGGGAAAGACGATTTGGAGAATGTAGCCAAGGAAGCAGGTGCCCCAGACAGTCTCACCGCGCCCTTGGCTGCCCACATGGTCGAGGGTATCGTTCCAGTCACCGTTGAAAATTCGGGCCATACCGCGATCGCTACGGTTAGCAAGGGCATAGTCAATGGCTCGTAGCAGGTGCTCGTAGATGGTGCCGGTTTCGTTGCTTTGGTGGTAGGCAACCCGTTCTTCGAGAATGCTGAAGTCGGCGGTTTCGGTCAGGTAGGCCATAACACCAAAGGGAATCCAAAGGGGGGTGTCGGAGTGGTTAGTGCGTTCGCCAGTTTCGGTGAGCACGAAGAAGTTGTGGAGGGTGGAGCCATCGGCAAACTGATATCGCAGGGCATCAAGAAGGCGACGACGGACGCGATCGGGCTCAATCATCACCACGCCAAGAATGTCTTGGAAGCGATCGCGCATTCCCGTACCGAAAAGCAGACCACCATGGTAGTACCCAGCATTACGAGCCATGTCAAAGGTGACGGCGGCTTGGTAGGGGTTCCAAATGGAGAGGTGACGGTTAAAGTCGGGGTCGGGGGTGGAGATGCTATGGGTGCTGAGGTAATGCTGCCAATAGGTGTGTACCCCTCGGAGGGCGGCATGGGGTTCGGAGAGGGAGCTAGGGTTAGATGGAGCGGGGGCTACAGTGAGGGTCACGGCAAAGGTGCTGCGATCGCCCTTGGGCAGGAGCAGTCGGGATTGGAGGGCGGCAATGGGGTCGCCGGCCGTAATTTCGGTGTTCCCCATCTGACCGGTTTCAACGGCGATGGGATTAGACTCGGAGCGCCAGCGCCCGATGAAGGCATCGAGGCTGCTGTCAAAGCCAGTGATCGGTAGAGTGCTTTCAAAAAACAAACGATAGCCCCAGCCTAGGTTGGGTTGCTTTACGGAGACCCCTTTATTCAGCACCCAGTAGCGGCGGGTGGCCACGAGGGCGGCACGATCGCGGTCAAAGTGAATATCGGTGAAGTGTTTGTCGTTGGGTTGGTTAATTAGGTCATTCAGGGCATTGCCCATGAGCAGTTCGGTGAAGGCATAGATCTCTAGGACGGCAGGGCGATCGCGGCGGTTTTCTAGGGTCACCTGCCATACCTCTCCCAGGTGATCGCGGGGCACAAAGTAAGTGATTTCGCCATAAATGCCCCACACTTCTGTGGCAATGCGGGTATAGCCCAGCCCATGGGTACAGGTGTAGCTGTCGTAGGGAGCATCGAGGGTGGGTGCCCAGGACAGGGACCAAAACTGTCCCGTTTCCCCATCCTTGATGAGGACATAGCGCCCCGGCCGATCCCAGGGTAAGCAGTTGTAGCGCATCCGGGTCAGACGGTTGTCCCGAGGGCTATCAATGAAGCTGAAACCGCCACCCGTATGGGAGATAAGGGCGGTATATCGACCATTCCAGAGATAGTTAAACCATGGTCGGGGTGTGCGCGGCTCTGTGATCACAAAGGCGCGATCGCCATCACTATAGGTTCCGTAGACTGGGGGCATGGGAGACACCGATAAAGGATTCAGCTTGGTCTAGGGTGTTGATATTGATCAGTTGCAGTTGGGGCGCAGTGCGTTTGATCAGTCCCGTGAGTACCTTACCTGCCCCCACTTCGAGGGCCCGTTCAAAGCCCTGGGCAGCAAAGTAATGGCACAGTTCCCGCCATCGCACTGGGCTAGTCATCTGGTGTTGGAGGTGAGTGCGCAGCAGATCGGGATCGGTCGTCGGCCGCTCGGGTGCGCCACTGGTCAGCACGGGGCAGCGGGCACTGGCCCAATGGGCTTGCTCTAACAAAATACTAAATTCCGCTGCCGCTTCAGCCATCAGGGGGGAATGAAATGCACCACTCACGGGCAGGGGAATCGCTCGCTTGGCTTTTACCGTTGCTATCACGGCCTGAACCGCCGCTACGGTTCCAGAAATCACCACCTGATCGGCACTGTTGTCATTGGCAAGAACCACGACCCCATACTGGCCAGTAACTTCTGGCATCATCGCTTCTAACTGCTGGCGATCAGCACCTAACAGCGCAACCATGGCCCCATCTTTCATCGCTGCCATCCGTTGCGATCGCCCCTGCACCAACCGCAACGCCGTCACAAAGTCCAACACGCCCGCCGCATAGAGAGCTGAATATTCTCCTAGGCTGTGACCGGCAACCAAATGGGGCCGTGCGCCGCGTTCATGCAGAACGTCTGTCAGGATAGCGGAAATGGTGAGTAAACAGGGCTGGGTAATTTCTGTCTGGGCCAATAGGGTGGCGTCCCCACGACATCGCTCCAGTACGGACCATCCTAGAATTTCTGAGGCGATCGCGAGTTTTTCCTTACCCACTTGGGCTAAATCGATCCCCATCCCTACCGTTTGCGACCCCTGACCGGGAAACACCCAGACCGTTTTCATCCTGCTCTGTCCTTAAATCCTTTTAATCATAAAAAAATAGCCCACCATGGAGCTAGGGAATCCAGCATAGCAATGATAGGGATCAATTACCCAGGGAGATTCTTAACCTTAGAGGCTGGAAAATATAGCTGTCAATAACTTGGTTAGGACGGGGTTCAGGGGTTTCCCCCCCTTTTTTCGATGTTCGAACCTACCCGAATATAGCTGTATAACTAAATAAAAACTAAAAACAAAAATAGCGCGCAATCTGCACGCTATAGAGGAATTATCCGAGACATGATCTAACTGTAGAAGTCGAATGCTCCCGACGCATCCGCAAAATGTCGTGAATTCCCTTGGGGAACCCCACCCTCGGGTGGGGCATAACGCCTAGGCTTCGGGAGTCACTCCTTTGCCAGTGGTGGAAAATACGGCAGGGGAGTCATCTTCGACAATTTCACGGGAGAAGCCGCTGTAGGCCTCCATGCCATGTTCGCCGATATCTAGACCTTCGTATTCTTCCTCACCGGAAACACGGATGCCGCCAGTGACTAACCCGATCGCATACCAGGCCACAAAGCTGAATACCGTGGTGAAGAGCCCTACGGTGGCAACGCCGATGATTTGATAAATCAACTGATCGGCACCACCGCCGGCAAACAAACCAGCTTTCGGCCCTAGACCCGCTTGGAGGATATAACCTCCCCCAATATCAGTTTCAGGCCCCACCGAAAATAGACCCACGGCCAAAGCTCCCCAAGTACCACAGACCAAATGCACTGACGTAGCCCCCACGGGGTCGTCGATTTTGATGCTGTCAAAGAAGCCGACTGAAAACACCACGATCACCCCAGCAACTGCACCAATAATGGCGGCACTGGGCAAGGTGACGAAAGCGCAGGCTGCAGTAACGCCCACCAGTCCCGCTAGAATGCCATTGACAATCATCGACAGGTCGGGCTTACCCAAATAGAGCCATGCCACTGCAGTGGCAGCAATACCGCCTGCGGATGCAGCAATATTGGTGGTGAGGGCAATGTGGGAAATTAGTCGTCCATCGGCGGCCATGGTAGAGCCGGGATTGAAGCCAAACCAACCCAACCAGAGGATCAAGCAGCCAAGGGTGGCTAGTCCCATATTGTGGCCGGGAATAGCACGAACCTTACCATCGGAACCATATCGACCTAGGCGCGGGCCCAAGACTCCAGCGCCCACTAGTGCCCCCCAACCGCCGACGCTGTGAACTACAACGCAACCGGCAAAGTCAAAGAATCCACCAACGGTGTTCCCCTCAGCATCCTTAGCCAAATTGGCTAGCCAACCGCCGCCCCAGATCCAGTGACCGGTGATCGGGTAACTGACGCCCACTAGCAGAAAACTGAAAATCAAGAAAGCCAAGAACTTAATTCGCTCGGCAACGGCTCCGGAAACAATCGTGGCCGCCGTGCCCGCAAACACCAGTTGGAAGAAAAACTTAGCTTCTAGGGGTACCCCCGTCCAGTTCAGGGAGCCAAATATGCCCTTGTAGTCCCCTGCCGTGGCGGGGCTGTTGTCGGCACCGCTCAGGAAAAACCCACTCGAACCCATGAAGGGGCTGCCATCACTAAACATGAAGGCAAACCCGCAAATCCAGTAGGCGATGGTGGCGATCGCAAAAACAACTAGGTTTTTGGCCAAAATATTGACAGCATTTTTGCGGCGGCAGAACCCCGACTCGACGAGGGCAAACCCCGCGTTCATGAAGAAGACAAGAAATCCGGCGATCGCCACCCAGAGGGTATCTAGGGCTACTTTTAGTTCGGCCCTAACTTCCGCTGCCGTCGGCTCCGGTGTCCCCTGGGCAAAGGCCGCGTAGGACCAAAACACAGCAATAAGCGACAGCAGGGGAAGCGCTGCCGTCCAATTAATACTTTGACGCTGGCGCTGCTTCGCCCGCATTCTTGTAGATGGGTAGACTAACACAGTGTATTTTTCCTCTTGCGCTAGGCACAAATGTTTACGTTGCCAATATGGCATCCATCACATCAGACCTGTCCCTTGGGCTTCGTATCAAGAATTACAATTTGCCCGCTCGGCTAGAATTTATGGCATCTAAATGTCAGCTAAAGCAAACGGGTGGAGCGGTAGTGACTTATCGTGCTAAATAGCGTGCAGAACTTGGACATGGAACGAATGGGGCGATCGCGGACAGGGGCAGGTAGTCGGCTGCTGATGATGGTGTTGGGTCTAGGGCTGTGTGCCCTGTTGCTCATGGGGTGCCAGTCCCTCACGGGTGGGCGGCGCGATCGCTTGGTGTTGTCTCTTCTAGGGGATCCCAAAACCTTCAACCCGGTCCTAGTGACCGATGCCGGCAGTGGTGCGGTGCTATCCCCCATATTTGAAGGGTTGCTCTCCGTCGATGGAGTGACCGGAGAGTTGATTCCCAATCTGGCGGAGCAATGGAAGATTAGCGATGGCGGCAAGCGGATTGAGTTTATCCTGCGCCCTGGGCTTCAATGGTCCGATGGGGTTCCCCTCACCGCCGATGATGTGATGTTTTCCTTTGCCGTGATTACCCATCCCCGCGTCCCCTCCAGCTTGCGCGATGTGCTTCGCATTGGCGAGAACCGGGTTTTTCCAACCCTAACCAAACTAGATCAGCGGCGGGTGGTCTTTCAGTTGCCAGAAACCTTTGCCCCTTTTCTGCGGGCGATCGGTGGGATGGAAGTTCTGCCCCGCCATATCCTGGGGGATGCCCTGAAGAACACCAACAGCAAGGGTGAGCCACAATTTCTCCAAGCATGGTCGCTTCAGGAACCCCTTGCCAATATCATCGGCACCGGGCCCTACCTGATGCGGACCTATCGTCCCGGTGAGCGCGTGATCTATGATCGCAACCCCAATTATTGGAAAAAGGGACAACCGTTTATTAATGGCATGGTGTTTCAGATCCTCGAAAACCTAGACACATGGCTGCTGCGGTTCCGTTCCCGCGAGTTAGATGTCTATAGCCTGCGACCCGAAGACTTTGAGTTGCTCAAGATTGCCGAACGTCGCGATCGCTTCAAGATCTATAACAGTGGGCCCACCACCACCCAGCTATTCCTGATGTACAACCTCAATCAAGGGCGCGATCCGGAGACCAACCGGCCCTTTGTCGATCCGATCAAGTCCCGCTGGTTCAATAGCCTCCCGTTCCGTCAGGCGATCGCCCATGCCATCAATCGCCCTCGGATGGTTGACACCATTTTTCGTGGACTAGGCGAGCTACAAAACTCCCCGATCCCCCCCATTAGCCCCTACTATCTCGCGCCGGAGCAGGGTCTAAAGGTCTACGACTACGACCTAGAGCGGGCTAAAAAGCTGCTCCAAGAGGCTGGATTCCGCTATGACGCCCAGGGCCGATTGCGCGACGCGGACAACAACGAGGTGCGCTTCACCGTCCAGACCAACGCTGGCAATACGGTGCGGGCCCAGGTGGGGTCACAAATCAAGGAAAGCTTGGAGCAAATTGGCATCACCGTTGACTTTAATGCCATTGACTTCAATGTGCTGATCGAAAAGATGGATCGCTCCAAGCAATGGGAGGCAATCATCATGGGTTTTGGCAGCAGTGTCGAACCCCATTCCCTGATTAACCTCTGGGCCACCGATGGCAATCTACATATTTTTAATCAGGGTGCCAAACTCGGCGAGCCCGCCATTCCTGGCTATGAAAGTGCCCCTTGGGAACAAGAAATTGAAGCCCTGATGATTGCTGGTGCTCGGGAGGTAGATGAGGCTAAGCGTCGCCAAATCTATGCCCAATATCAACAAAAAATCCAGGAAAATCTACCCCTCACCTACTTGGTGGCCCAGCTTTCCCTAACGGCGGTGCGCGATCGCCTGGAGGGGGTGCGCCCATCGGTACTCGGCGGCGTTCTGTGGAATATTGACGAACTCAAACTTGCGGAATAGGTTTGTTTTTTCCTTAGAGGAGCGTGTCAGAATAGATCAATAAATATCATTACGTAAATCTCTGGTGGGAAACATTCATAAGGGTTTGCATGTTGCCGCCGCTGCCCAAATGCTCCGAGAGATTGGCAGTCAGAAAAGAACGGGACGGTTACAGTTTTGGTGCGGTGAAATTTGTTGGATCATTCGTTTTGAAGCTGGCACCATTACCTATGCCACCCACAATCTGGAGCCCTTTGACCGGCTAGGTTGTCATTTGCGCCGCCTTAGCGTTCGGGTGCCAGCGGTGACTAAGGAGTTTCGCGTGGAGGTGTGCCGCCGTTTTGAGGATGCCACCGATCCGGTGATTGAGGTGGAACCGTCCCTAGTGACCCGTGAGTATGAGGCGATCGCCTGGATGTTTCGGGAGCATCAGCTAGAGCCCGGCGATGTGGTGCGGTTGGTGCAGAACATGACCCTAGAGGCGATCGAACACCTCCTGTGGAATTCCGAACCATTGCCGTGTCGCATGACCGATGGCTTGGGGCCGCATCCGGGATTGTGTCAGTTGTCGGTGCTCAAACTCTTGGCCGCCTGCGATCAGCGACTCAAGCAGTGGCAACTTTTGGCTCCCTACGTCACCTCTCCCTACCAGCGCCCCTATTACTTTCCGTCTGGAACCACACAGTCCGAGCTATTACCAGAGTTGCAACTTCAGGAGCGCCTGAGCAAAATCCTCAAGGGATTTAGCTTCCGTCATTTGGCTGCTATTTTGGGGAAGGATGAGCTGCGCTTTATCGGTGGATTAATTCCCTACATTGCCCAGGAGTTGGTGATGGTGCGGGATCCCCAGACTCCTTACCATCTGCTGCCTCCCATTCCCAAGGTGGCTGGCACAGCGGCTGTGGAGCCGCCCCCATTGCTAGAAGCCGACCCCCTATTGCCGCCGGAACTGCCCACCCAGCAACAAACGTTCACCTTGGCTTGGGTGGATGATAGTCCGGCGGTGCTTGCCCAAGCAGAACGGCTTTTGGGGGATGAGTCTTTTAAGTTTGTTGGCATTCACGACCCCCTCAGGGCCTTGACCCAACTGGTGAAATTGAACCCCGATGTGGTGCTGCTGGATGTGGAGATGCCCAAGATCAACGGCTATGAGCTGTGCCGATTGCTGCGCAATAACCGCTCGCTCAAGGATGTACCAATTATTATGGTGACCGGCAAGTCGGGGATTTTGGATCGCACCCGCGCTAAGCTCAGCGGCTGTTCAGATTTTTTGGCTAAGCCGTTTACTCAGGAGTCGCTGCTGAAGATGGTGTTCCGCTATCTGGGCTAGGGGATGGAGCTTGGAGGACGCGCCGTATGAGGGTTTTGATTTCGCCATGGGCGGGCGATCGCCGGAACTGCCAAGGGTAGGGCATTTTTCCCCTAGCGATCATCCGCATTCCCAAGGGGGCCAGGCTCCAAAGGGCTTTGAAATCGCGCCCGCGATCGCCCACAACTTGGAAGCCAAATTTGCTCTCGTCGAGCCAGCCATCTTCGGCCACAAATTCGATCAGGCTGCGACGGTGGCGGTGGGGGGTGGGGGC
>JAAUUH010000060.1 GCA_012031145.1 Oscillatoriales cyanobacterium SM2_2_1
CAGCTACACAACGGTGTTCCAGGCGGTTGGGCAGCAGACGGTCAAAACGGTGCCCATTGATGGCATCTCCCCAGCTGATCGCCAGAGCATTCTCGACGGGCGGTACCCAATTACGCGCTTTTTGTTTCTGGCGATCCGCAGGGACACCATTGCCAATGCCAAGACCTTCATTGAGTTTGCCCTATCCGAGGAAGGGCAGCAGGTCGTGGAGCGGGCAAACTTCATCCGGGTGAAATAGCCGCCGCCGTGACGTTGGCGCTGCTCCGAGGATGCCCGAGAACAGGGGGGAGCGGCTGAGGTCTGGGCGATGCTGACGTTTGAGGAATGTCCCCCGGTGGTTGGCCAGCCTCTCGCCCGATGCAAGATAATGTCCCCGGACGATGGATTATCATTCCAGTCTGCGACCCAGCGATTCCCCATGGACATTCCCTGGTTCCTGCCTGCGGTTCCCCACTCCATAACTGCCCTAGGGAGATTCCAGTGTGCCGTTCTATCATTCCAGCCTATTGTTTACCGATTGCTGCTAGCGTTTTCCCTAGGGATCAAAGGGGTTCTATGGTTCCAGCAGGCAGGTTCCCCAGTCCCGGAAGCTCAAGGGGGCGATGGCTGTTTTGGGAAGCGGAGGATGTTTGATGGGATAATAGCCCTGAACACCATGGTTTTTCCCCTATGTCCAACAACGGCGGCAATAAGGAAGCGATCGCCCTGATCGGGGCATTAATCGTATCGCTTGGTTTGGCGGGTGGCGGCTTTTGGTTTTTGTTTATGCGGTCAGATAGTCCCACCATTACCACCGGGACAACGGGAACGCCTGATACATCAACTACACCAACGGCTCCGGGGGATAATCCCCTAGCCCAAGTGACGGCAAACCAGCCAAATCAACCGATTGTGGCTATGGATGGCAGTGTGACCATGGTGCGGGTGGTCAAGCAGTTGCGTAATGCTTTTTCCCAGCGCAACCCCAGTATTGCCACCACCTATGGCATTCCCGATGGTCGCCCCAATGGTAGTAACAAGGGGCTGCAAGCTCTACGCAATGCCCAGGTCGCGATCGCCGCTACCTCCCGACCCCTAAAAGCTGAAGATGTGGCGGCGGGATTGGTGGCCATTCCCATTGCCCGCGACTCCCTAGCGATCGTTGTAGGGCGACAAAACTCCTTTGCCGGCAGCCTGACAATGGATCAGCTGCGCGGTATTTTTACCGGCAGGATTACCAACTGGAAGGAAGTGGGGGGTGAAGACCGACCGATCAAGGTTTGGAACCGGGCCAATGCCAGCGGCACCCAGGAGCTATTTAAGGACGTGGTGCTGGAAGGGCAGAACTTTCCCCCCAACAACGCCAACTATGTCACGTGGCCGCAAGATCAAACGACACCGATTCTGCAACGGCTGGGCAGCGATGGCATCAGCTACACAACGGTGTTCCAGGCGGTTGGGCAGCAGACGGTCAAAACGGTGCCCATTGATGGCATCTCCCCAGCTGATCGCCAGAGCATTCTCGACGGGCGGTACCCAATTACGCGCTTTTTGTTTTTGGCTACTCCCAAGGACACTTCCCCCAACGCCAAGGCGTTTATAGAATTTGTGCTGTCGGAGGAAGGGCAGCAGGTCGTGGAGGGGGCTGGTTTTATTCGCCTAAATTAATTCCCTTGACGCAACGACCTCCCTTAAAAGCTATTGAAGCTGCCCTAGGGTTTTTGCCCGACCACGCCGAGCAGATGTTAACAGAACTGTGGTTGCCCTTGGCAGAGTCCTTAGCAGGGCGATCGCATCCCTGGATTCAAGGATTTGTGGGCCTCCAGGGAACGGGTAAAAGCACCCTTTGCCGCGTCTTAGAGGTCCTACTTACGACAATGGGAATTGGGGTAGCTCGGCTCTCCCTCGATGACCTCTACCTGCCCTATAAGGCGCGTCAGCGTCTTCAGCAACTGGATCCCCGACTGCGTTGGCGGGGGGTGCCCGGCACCCACGAAGTAGCCCTGGGGCGATCGCTAATGGGGCAGTTTCGGGCCCGGGCGGTGCCCCTGTTCCTCCCCCGTTTTGATAAGTCGTGCCATGGCGGGGCGGGCGATCGCGTGGAGGCAGAGTTGTGCCCCGGAGCCGAGGTGTTACTGTTTGAGGGGTGGTGTGTGGGCATGATGCCCATTCCCGATCTGGCAGACTATCTGCCGTTGCCGCCCATCATGACCGCCGAGGACTGTACCTTTGCCCTCGATATGAATCGTGCCCTTGGGGCCTATGTTCCCCTATGGCAGGAACTGGATGCCCTCACGGTGCTGGCGCCCCAAGATCTCAGTTGGAGCAAGCAGTGGCGGCGGGAGGCGGAGGCCCCGGGGGGGATGGGACTAGGGGAACTGGATGCCTTTGTGGACTATTTTTGGCGCGCGGTGCCGCCCCAAGTGCATTTCCCTCGGCTGTGGCAGGGCAGGCAGGGGAGCATTCCCATCGATTGGTGGGTGGAACTGGCCCGCAATCGCTCGCCCATACAAATCACAAAGTTTTTGATATGATATGCGCCATTGTATGGGTGAGGAGTGGCCATGGCATTGCCGGATCGGGCATATCACTTTATTGGGGTCGGGGGGATTGGCATGTCGGCGATCGCCCAAATTTTGGTGGAGCAGGGGTACCGGGTCTCGGGATCGGATCTGGGGCAAAACCGCATCACCGCCAAATTGGCCAGTAAGGGAGCCACGATCTACCACGGGCATCGGGCAGATCAGGTACCAGAAAATGCGATCGTAATCTGCTCAACGGCGATCCAAGGCACCAATCCCGAAGTGCAGCGAGCCCAAGAACTGGGTCTCCCCATGCTCCATCGGTCAGATATTTTAGGGGAACTGATTGCCCAGCATCGACGCAGTGTGGCGGTCGGGGGCACCCATGGTAAAACCACCACCAGCAGTTTGATTAGCTTTTTGTTATTACGTGCCGGACTCGATCCAACTATTGTGGTGGGGGGGGAGGTAAGTGCCTGGCAGGGAAATGCTCGCTTGGGGCACAGTTCAATTTTGGTGGCCGAAGCCGACGAGTCCGATGGCACCCTGGTCAAGTTTGCCCCCCATTTGGGGGTCATTACCAACATGGAATTAGATCACACCGATCATTACCAAAGCCTAGAACAGGTGGTGACCACCTTTCAGGAATTTGCTGCCCGTTGTGCAGTGGTGGTTGCCTGTGTCGATTGCCCAACGGTGCGATCGCACCTGCGACCGGATATTAGCTACAGCCTGGAGCAATCCGAGTCCGACTACACCCTCAGGCAAGTCCAATACAGCAGTCAGGGCAGCTCTGCCCATGTCTACGAGCGGGGGTGTTTTTTAGGGGAACTGAACTTGGGCGTCCTAGGACGCCATAACCTTAGCAATGCCCTAGGGGCGATCGCCGTGTGTCGCTACTTAGGCGTGCCGTGGGCCAGCTTAGCCGCCGCACTGCCCGAATTTGTGGGTGCCAGCCGGCGGTTTGAAATCAAGGGGAGTTGGGATGGCATTACCCTGGTTGATGACTATGCCCACCACCCTAGTGAAATCCGTGTGACCTTGGCCGCTGCTCGCCTGCGATCGCCCCAAGTGGTGGCCATCTTTCAACCCCACCGCTACAGCCGAATCCATAGCCTACTGACGGAGTTTGGCGGTGCCTTTGGGGATGCTGACCGGGTGATTGTGACTGATATTTATGCCGCAGGTGAAAAGAACATCTATGGTCTTAGTGGCGACCAAGTGGCGGCGGTCGTTGCCGAGCACCACACCCAAGTGTCCTATCAGCCGACCCTAGCCGACGTCCAGAGCCACCTCCAACACACCCTCAAATCCGGCGATCTAGCAGTATTTCTTGGAGCAGGCAACCTCAACCAGGCGATCGCGCCCACCCTAGCCGCTTTGCGGGAGTTCCGGGCCATCAGCCATCCTGTTTCGGCCGGATGAATGATCTAATCCGGGCCGATGTCGCCCTTGCCCCTTTGACCTCCCTTAGGGTGGGAGGAACTGCCCAATACTATGCCGCGCCACGCCATGATCAGGAGCTGGCTGAAGTATTGCAGTGGGCTGGGCACCAAGATTACCCCATCACCATCCTCGGCGCGGGGAGTAATTTGCTCATTAGCGACCACGGCTTGGAGGGGCTGGTCATTTGCACCCGCCACCTGCGGGGCATCCACTGGGATGATGACTACGGGCAGGTGACAGCCGCGGCGGGAGAACCCGTGGCCCGCTTGGCCATGTTGGCAGCGGAGCGGGGCTGGTCTGGCTTGGAGTGGGCGATCGGTATCCCTGGGACTGTCGGTGGCATGGTGGTGATGAATGCGGGAGCCCAGGGAGGGTGTGCTGCCGATTGTGTCGTCTCGGTTATGGGGTGCGATCGCCTTGGTACCGCTAAAGTTTTGAGCGTGGCGGAACTCAACTTTTCCTACCGCACCTCTAGCCTTCAAAGCTGCCCCCAATTTCTATCTACCCAAGCCACCCTCCGTCTTACTCCTGGCGGCGATCCGGCCGTGATCACCCAAGATACCCAAGCCAAGCTCAAACAACGCCATACTACTCAGCCTTACCACCAGCCCAGTTGCGGCAGTGTCTTTCGTAATCCCGAGGGCTATGCTGCTGGTTGGTTGATTCAGCAGTGTGGACTCAAGGGCTTTCAGATCGGACAGGCCCAAGTCTCTCCCCTCCACGCCAACTTTATTGTCAATTTAGGCGGAGCCACGGCTGGCGATGTCTGGCGGGTGCTCTGCCATGTCCAATGCGTCGTTCTTGACCGCTGGGCGATCGCCCTCCACCCTGAAGTTAAAACTCTTGGTCAGATGCCACAAAGCAGCTTCACCCAATCGGTGAAGGACAGATCCTGTTTGCCACTGTCCTAAATGTGTTGGGACGGCGTAGGAGCAGACTCCCCATTAGTGACCTCGGCGACCTCGGCAGTAGTAGACGTACCACTGACCAAGTAAATGCTGGACACAGTGCAGGCCACACCCAGCCACTGGGTGACTGCCAGGCGCTCAGCCAGGAAGATGGTGCTAAACAGCAATGCAAACACTGGCGTAGAAAATGTCAAAGCACTCAGGGTGGTTAAGCTACCCCGGCTGGCATAGAAAAAAAATACGCCGTAGCGATCGCACTACCCAGAATTGTCATATAGCCCAGTCCAGCCCAGCCCCAAACTGACAGGTGTTGGTAGGGTTCCACTTCCAGGAGTAGGGATAGTGCCAGCAGGGGGACACTGCCCAGCACCATGTGCCACGCCGTTGCCATGATCGGATCAACCCAGCGGCTCACCGGTCGGATCAGAATCATACCCACCGCCATAGACAAGGACGCGCCCAGCATCAGCCATTCCCCCAGATGAAATGCGCCGATCTCCTGCACCGCCGCCCAGTCCCTCTGCCACAGGGACTGCCACAATTGGGGGGGCAGTCCAATCAAGCCAATCCCCCCTAAGCCTAAGCCCAAGCCCCAGCGACCGCGGGGCGAAATTCGTTCGCCGTAAAAAACCGCCGCCATCACTGCCACGGATAGGGGCTGGGAGTCAATCAGCAGGGAGCCCAGTCCGGCCCCAGTCCGGGTGAGTCCTTCCGTTAGGAGTCCTTGGAAGAGCGTGCCATCCGCGATCGCAAATAGCCCGATCCACCCCCACGCTTGCCACCCCTTTGGCTGGGACTTGCCTAGGAGCGCAGCCACAAGCAGGAGGGCGATGCCCGCAGGCAACAACCGCATTGCCGCCATAAACAGGGGCGTAGTTTGGGGCATTACCCCCTTCATGACCACCATCGCAGTTCCCCAGAGAAAGAACGGCAGAATTATCAGGGGCGATCGCCGCGACAGCAGTTCCATGACATTCAGCAAAAAGGTAACGATTACGTTACATTCTAGTTCCCCGCTCTTCAGTTCGGTAAACCACACTGGTTTGATCGTCCCTTCGCCCTTAAATTAGCACTCAGGCAGCAGGAGTGCTAATTCATTCCGATGCAAGCCAAGCTGATACTGAACTATTACCGAACAATAGGAGTGAATGATTCCCTATGGCAACCATGTCTTTGAATGTCTCTACCGTGACCCCCCTAGCCGACCGTGTGTTCATTAAGGTCAGCCAAAGGGAAGAGAAGACCTCAGGCGGAATTTTCTTACCCGACACTGCCAAGGAAAAGCCCCAAGTTGGCGAAATCGCTGCTGTTGGTCCCGGCAAACTAGATGATAAGGGAGCCCGGGTACCGATGGAAGTTAAGGTTGGTGACAAGGTGCTGTACTCCAAGTATGCCGGCACTGACATCAAAATCGGCGATGACGAGTTTGTGTTGTTGGCCGAGAAAGATATTTTGGCCGTAGTCGCTTAGTTCTTCTCCTCAATTCAGTTCATTTATTAGGTACAAACCATGGCTAAAAGGATTATTTACAACGAAGATGCCCGGCGTGCCCTCGAGCGCGGCATGGACATTTTGGCTGAGTCTGTGGCAGTCACCCTCGGCCCCAAGGGTCGCAACGTGGTGCTGGAAAAGAAGTTTGGCGCGCCCCAGATTGTCAACGACGGTGTGACGATCGCTAAGGAAATTGAATTGGAAGATCACGTGGAAAACACGGGTGTGGCATTGATCCGTCAAGCGGCTTCCAAGACCAATGACGCTGCCGGAGATGGAACCACCACCGCTACCGTTTTGGCCCATGCCATCGTTAAAGAAGGTCTGCGCAACGTGGCAGCGGGTGCTAATGCGATTGCCCTTAAGCGTGGCATTGACCGGGCTACGGCCTTCCTGGTGGACAAGATCAAGGAGCACGCCAAGCCCGTGGAAGATTCTAAGGCGATCGCCCAAGTGGGTGCCATTTCCGCCGGCAACGATGACGCTGTTGGTCAGATGATTGCCCAAGCCATGGATAAGGTCGGCAAGGAGGGGGTAATTTCCCTCGAAGAGGGCAAGTCCATGACCACGGAACTGGAAGTTACCGAGGGGATGCGCTTTGACAAGGGATACATTTCTCCCTACTTCGCCACCGACACCGAGCGGATGGAAGCCAACCTTGAAGAGCCGCTAGTGTTGATTACCGACAAGAAGATCACCTTGGTACAAGACCTTGTCCCAGTACTGGAGCAAGTCGCCCGTTCCGGTCGCCCCCTGTTGATCATCGCCGAAGATATCGAAAAGGAAGCTTTGGCAACCCTAGTGGTTAATCGTCTGCGTGGCGTGCTGAACGTCTGCGCTGTCAAAGCCCCCGGTTTTGGCGATCGCCGCAAGGCCATGCTTGAGGACATGGCTGTTCTGGTTGGCGGTCAAGTGATCACTGAAGATGCCGGTTTGCGCCTTGATGCTGTGAAACTGGAAGCCCTCGGACGCGCCCGTCGCATTACGGTGACCAAGGACAACACCACCGTCGTTGCTGAGGGTAATGAAGCTGCTGTGAAGGCCCGCTGCGAACAAATCCGTCGTCAGATTGAAGAAACCGATTCTTCCTTTGACAAGGAAAAGCTGCAAGAGCGCCTCGCTAAGCTGGCCGGCGGTGTGGCTGTCATTAAGGTCGGTGCTGCTACCGAAACTGAAATGAAGGATCGCAAGCTGCGCCTCGAAGATGCCATCAACGCTACCAAGGCCGCCGTGGAAGAAGGGATCGTTCCCGGTGGCGGCACGACTCTCGCTCACTTGGCTCCCCAACTGCACACTTGGGCAGAAGCGAACCTGACCAGCGAAGAGTTGATCGGTGCCAAAATCGTTTCCAAAGCGTTGTTGGCTCCTGTAAAGCGAATTGCTGAAAATGCTGGTTTTAACGGTGCGGTAATTGCGGAGCGCGTTAAGGAGAAGGACTTTAACATCGGCTTCAACGCCATGACCGGTGAATTTGAAGACATGCTGGCTGCCGGCATCGTTGATCCGGCTAAGGTGACCCGTTCTGCTTTGCAAAACGCTGCCTCGATCGCCGGCATGATCCTGACTACCGAATGCATTGTGGTGGATAAGCCCGAAGATAAGCCTGCTGCGCCCGCTGGCGGCGGCATGGGCGGTGGTGACTTCGACTACTAACGCGCTTCCAAGGGAACGGTTGTCGGCTTTTGGCTGCAACTGCTGACTCTCGGCTGCAATAAGGAAGGCTCCTCATATCTCGGGGAGCTTTTCTTGTTTAATAAACATTCTTCTCCTCGTCACTGCGCAGTTTCCTAGACATGGTGATTCGGCGATCGCCCTGCTTGTAACTACAGTGGCGTGCCAGTCAATGTGTGGGTGTTGCTGCCCAAAATCTTAGGAGAGTCGTTTGACAGTGTTGCCCAAAACCACTGTCTGATACAGAACGGCCGGTTGCGTTTGGAAGTCGGCAGCAAAGTCTACTTAGTCCACCCCTTTCGTAAATTCCAAGATAAAGCGAGCTGCTTTTTGAGCATCGAGCAAAACATCACGTTTGCCGCTAAAGCATCTAGAGGGGATGCATGTTAAATAATTTGCTTATGCATGGCATATGTGATTTGTCAGCAAGATTGATCCTGATTGAGTCGTAAGTTAAACGCTGTCATTTTCACAGCTTTCTGTTCTTGTTCAGTCAGCTTGCTGAGACTATCGATGAAGATGTCAGCGATGCAAAATTCCATGGGATTCTGGAATTTTTCGAGTATCTACACACTACATAGCGATATTCGGGCAAGTTAAGATACGTAGTGCAAGGTAGTTTCTATGGGTTTCCCCCCTGTACTCCGTCGTAACCAAGCTATTTACGGCTATACCTATACGTTGACCAGCAAATCGGGACAATCTTGCTTGATCTCGGCGATGTAGTCCTGCAAGACAGATATAGTGTTGGGCTGCTCGGATCGCCCCCCGGAACCAAACGCAGCTTTGAGAGCCTTGTCACAGTCCTTGAACGGTACGATGCGTTCCTTTACGTAGTCAAACCCTTTCAATGCGATCGCCCCAAGGATGGCTTGTTCCAGACAAACCACACGGCCCCTCAAGCCGGTTCTGGCTTCTTTCAGAGCGTTGTGTTGGTACAAAGCCCGCAGAAACCTCTTATCGCCTGTCAGCAAGTAGGAAGAAGGGGTGGAGATCGCTGCACACAGTAACATCTGTTCCCCCCCATCCAAATCAGGTAAGTCTAGACTCATGATTGGGTCATTGCCTGGCGAGATCGTGGTTAGATCTTTGGCGCAGCAGATTACCCGATCGCGAACTGGATCGGTATAGGTTAGTCTTCGTTTTTTGCTCCCGATAGAGTATGGCGTGCTGTCGGTGACCCGCAGGTTTTCTTTAACCAATTTCAAGTGGACGATCACCTCCCAAAAGAGATTGCAGGCCATCAATTTCAGTAGAAAATCGCAATCAACATAGCCAATCACGCAAGGCTTGCTATTCGTTCCAGAAACTCACAATTATCATCGCTTAAAGTCTCCCAATCTAGCTGGCTTTTCAGGTGACGACCAATGATTTCTTGGGCGGTGGGGGTATTTTTCTCGAATTGTTTGAGCAATTTGTTGACCAAGCCCCAAACGTTTTTCCCTTCTCTGCCCATTAACCAAGCATAGTTCAACGCTACCGATGCCGGATGGATGTGATCTCTGGCACCAGCCTGAACGGCAAATTCGGCAATCTTGTTAGAAGTGGGTTGGCCCAAAAAACGGTATGCGGCTTCTGCTCGCCCGTAGATGAGTTCAACGGCAAAGCGATCGGCTACCAGCTCTTGCTCGTCCTCGCCATCTTCTGGATTGATGTTCTCATCGACGATACTTGTTCCCTCTGCCACATGACCAGCGACGATATGCCCCAATTCATGGGCCAAAATAAAAGCCAGCCAGGCCGGAGATTGGCGCCCACTTCCAATCGCAATCACTGGACGAGCGTTAAACTTCCCCACCATGCCGTCAAATTTTTTCTTACCATTCCCGGAAGGCAAGTTGCTTAGATGCACAACGGGAACACCTCGCTGCCAACAAAAACGCAATAAGTTTTTCAGGGTTACACCGCAACTATCCGCGCAACCAGAGGAAAGTATCTCGGTGCGGATGGTACCAGCGCTGACTCCTTCTACGGACTGCAACTCCGTTGGGCAGGCATAGGCTACTAGTTTGGCCACCTGCTCGCCCAGAGCACGCGCAATCGCCAAGCTGCTTTCTTCGGTGCCCTGGCGCAGTTTGTAGCACAGCTTGCTCCCCTCGGCTAAGGCTAGCGATCGCCCCGACTCCATCAACGCCTCGAAGGTAATGCCTGTTCGCCGAGATACGTAGGCTGAGGCTTCGATGATCGCCCCCGGTCGCTGCTCAAACTCATCGCACCACCAGTCCGGCAGCAGATCCCGACGCACACTTTGCTTAGACCCAAAGCCCACATCGTTTAAGCGCTGGTAGAAATCCGTAAAGAAGTGAGTGTTCTCAATGGGGATCGCTTGATTTTCAATCTTTGCCATGACCCACCTCCCGCCAAAGCACTAAAGAACCGAACCGGTTTGGTGCAATTTCTGTAAATTTTATTATAGCGCGAGACCTAGAGCTGGAAAATATACCATATTCAGTGTTGCCCACCCTAGAAAGTGAGGTTAGACACCATATATGTGCACATCTGACAGCCCAGGATTTTTCTAAGGTTATCCAGTTCGACTTTGGGCATTCGTCTTCCTCTAACCACGAACCAGTTTCGTGGCGCACATCCACCAAGGCCGCGAATTCGATAGAAAAAAACGCTCCCAGTCTTGGGTTTACCCTCACCTGAAGGCTATCCCAAAATCATGCGATTTGTCCAGTTCGCATTATGCCTATAAAACTCTGTTGCCGTTGCATCCTTCGGCAAACTATTAAAGTCTGCAAACAAATCCAACTGTGTGTCTTGAGTAGTTTCGGCTCTCTCCTGACTCTGGCGGCGCAAATCATCAACGATCGCCTTTGGATGTACCTTTTCTTGGATGTATAGCGGTGGCGCAGACACAACCAAATCTGACCAGTCCTGTTCATCCTTGCCGCGCCATACCAACTGCGGATCGAGATCACGATTGCGGCGATCGTAGGCAACACGGATCAGGCTTTGTTCCTCGTCTCGCATGACCGACTGATGCTCGGCAGTGGGGATGTTCTTGCGCTTATCCTCGCCGTGCTTGAACGTTTCGACTTGCTTGGGTTGGTTGCTGGGTTTGCGTGGAGGCATAGGGTTACTCAAACTTAATATCTGCTTGTTTTTCGATTGATTTCAGTGTGCCGATGGGTAACACTTTACTTGTATGTACTGGCACGATCACTGTCCTACGAGTTTCAGCGTTGAACAACTTGAGATGCGATCCACTTTTAGATACTTCTACAAATCCTGCATCTTTTAGTTGAGCGATCACTTGTTTAGCATTTAAACGCGGCGATTTTGATGACACGGACTTTAGATCACCAATTCAACAATTTTGGATGGCTTTGTTGTCAGCAAGTGATCCGGGAGAGGCTCTAGCATCAACAAAATGGCATCCTGTAGATTAGCGATCGCCTCTTCTTGCGTGTCACCACAGGAAGCCACAAAATTTAGCTCTGGACAAGTTGCTGCGTAGGATTGAGCTTCTTCATCCCACTCCAGTATTGCTCTAATAATCATTCTTCCTCTTTGTTGCTTTTGACCATTGCTGCATTTCCTTAAATTAAAATTCTACGTCTTCATACAAATCAGCCAAACTAAACTCCATACCAAGCGATGACAATGTAATCCGACCATCTGATTTGCCATGCTCTACTAGCAGCCACTTATGAGCTTCCTGCTTGATATACTGCTCCGCATAGGGTTGAGACTGATCAACCAATAAATATTCTTGAAAACTAGGAATAGTACGATAATCGGCAAACTTCTCGCTACGATCAAAGTTTTTCGTAGAGTGAGATAGTACTTCCACAATCAAAATCGGCTGAGTTACCGTATCCTTGCGTCCTTCTTGCAAAGCGATGGGTTTAGGTACAACCATCACATCAGGATAAGTATAAACTTGGCGATCGGGAATCCAGAGGCGTTGATCAGTCACAAAAACTTGCAGTGGCTTACCCTTAAGCGCCAGCCTGAGAATTACTGTTATCGCTCCAATAATTTCATTGTAAATCGGTGTGCCACCAGTCATTTTAATAATTTCTCCATCACGATATTCATTGCGAGTTGTCGCAGCAACTTCTAATGCTAAGTATTCTTCGGGACTGTAGATTTTTGGCGAAACTACGGCAGCACTCATAATTAAAATTCTCCTTGCGTAATACCCATTGACTAATTATTAACCAGCTTTGCGATCAACTTATGAAAGTCAGACTCGATCTCAAATACCGATTTAAACTCGGCAAATTGCCATCGTCCGAATTTGCATAAATTGTTTACTCCCGGAATCCAGTAAGTTTTCATCGTATTTTCCTTATCCTTAGCATCTTCACCCCTAAACCCTTTTATCTCGACTACCAAATTTAATAAACCATCGCGTCCATCATCGATCTTTACGATGAAATCAGGAATATAGTGGCGCTGAGTTGAGCCATAGAGATAGGGAACTTCTAAGCCTAAGCTCTGATTTTTGACATAGCTGCGAACTCTAGGGTGAGACTCGGCAACCCGAGCAAATTCGGCTTCCCAGTCACTATCGCAAACCACCCAGTTAATGTGACTTTTATTGTGTGCAGTCTGCCATAGAGTTTGTTTTGAGGTATTAAAGCTGACGTGGCTAGTTGAGCCTGTGGGGTTATAAGCGTCAAGGATTGCTTTAATGGGGCGATCGCCAATCATTGATTCTGTGATTGCTGCTTTGATGCGATCGCAAGCCATATCTGCAATTTCTTGGTATAGCAACTGAGCGATGTATGTACCACCAGTACATCGACAATAACCACCATCCAGCCATTGGCGCACAATTCTTTTCAGCTGCCCAAAGAGGTGCATTTTTGGTTCTTCCCCTGGGTCGTGGTATTTGTTGTAAAGCAAATGCTTGGTGACATGAAACAACACTGTTAATTGGTGCACACTTTCCAGGTGTTTAACATTTAGCTCGACTGCTTCATCGATGATGCCTGAATTTTGCGTAACCTTTGCTCCGACAAGCTGAGAGTTAAGTTCTAGGACTGAATCTGGGGTAAAAACTGCGGTTAATTTGTCTTCTGGCAACTCCACGCGATAGCCTTCGACCCGAGGAAATGTGATTTCTAATTGATCGCGATCGGGGCTAACATCTTTTACATGAACAGTATTTTTGGGTGGTTTCGGCTTGGCAATCACAGGCTTTGCTGTGAAGTCAAAGGGATACCCAACACATCGGCGTATTCCACATCAAATAAGCGATCATCATTGAGTTCATAGGAATAGCGGCGCAAAGCCCGACCGATGACCTGCTCACAAAGTAACTGTGTGCCAAAGGCACGAACCCCTAAAACGTGGGTGACTGTGTTTGTGTCCCATCCTTCCGTAAGCATAGAAACGGAGACGACACAATGAATCGACTCACCCAGCTTGCCTTCTTTGCCGACAGTATTCATGACCTCTCGCAACAAATCCTGATCGGTCAGCTTTTCCACCTCCGCAGAACCTTTACGTTGGGCTAACTCGCGCCTAAACCGCTCAATTTCAGGAGCTGCAATTTGCCGAAAATTGTCGTCAAGGACATCTCCCGACTCTAATTGTTCACTGTCAATTAATAAAGTTCGTAATTTAGCCAATCGATTTCCATATTCATCATAGTTACGAAATAGCTCTAACCGTCCCGCACTGTACCCAGTTTTTTCGTCTTCGCCCTCGCGATGAAATCCTGAAATATAGTCATACACGAGTTTAGATGTCGATGTATTATTACAAACCACGATAAATACTGGTGGGACTTTAATCCCCGTTTCTTGCCACCAGTCATAGGTCTTTTTGTAATGTCCATAGAGTGCGTCAAGAGCCGTTTGCAGTTCAGACGGTAAGCTCAAAGGATCAAGACTTCCCCCTGCACCTCTACCTTTCTTGGGCATCTCTTCGCGGATATGCTCCCAAAGGTTGCGGAGCTTGGGCATATCTTCGTTTGGTACGTTGTCCGATACAGGCACACGGGGCAATTTGACAATGCCACACTCGATCGCATCCATCAGCGAAAAATCACTGGCCGTCCAAGGAAATAAAGTCCCTTCGGCATAGCCAGACCCTCTTAAAAAGAATGGTGTTGCTGACAGGTCATAAACTTTATTGACACCGAGCTTACGCTTGACGGTTTCAATTCCAGAAATCCAAAGTCTCGCCGCTTCGTTATTTTTCTTGGCTTCGTCCTTGTCATCACCCTTGAGATCATCTAACTTATCACTATCAGGTTTTCCACGATAGCAGTGGTGTGCCTCATCATTGATTACCAAAACATTTTTCATCCCCATTAAATCGGGCATGCCCCTTTGGAGCATCTGACCTTCAGTCTCTAGGGTTTGCAGCGGTTCACCATGCCCCTCTAAAAGCTTCCGAGTTCCTGTAGCAACTTGCAATCTTTCTCGCAGCTTAAATGTGTGGTAATTGGTAATTACGATCTTGGCTTTGGCTATGTCTCCCAACATATCGCTAGGAACTAATTCACGGTTGCTGTAATAGTTATCAGGATGATTTGGTTGCAAGATTTGAAGGCGATCGCGGATTGTGATACCAGGGGTAACGATTAGAAATCCGCGTGTAAATTCCTTACTGGATGGGTGGCGCACAGCATTGATGGTCTGCCATGCGATCAACATCGCCATAACCGTTGTCTTACCTCCTCCTGTGGCTAGTTTTAGAGCAACTCGCCATATTTCAGGATTTGCATCGAGGTTTGCTGTTGTAATTTGTTCTAGGAAATTTTGACCCTGTCTATTGAGTGGGGCAACCTCAGCTAACCAAATGGCGGTTTCTACTGCCGCTAACTGACAGAAAAATGGCCTAACTCCATGAAAATCGTGATGCCGCCAGTGTCGCAGCAGTAGTGCCGTTCCTGACGTAACCCGCCAGTCGCACGAATTGCTCAGCCGCCGCCATTCGCTGACCTTCTCGCGGATGCTGTTGATGAAGTGCGTTACTTGATACTGCTGCGAATTTGTCGAGACGCTTTTCTCTGCAAATAGCTCTTGCTGCACACCTTTACGTTTTTTGGGTGTGGGGATGGGTGTGATGAAATCAGCCGGGCGGCGATGCTCGACGATCTGGGCTGTTGGCTGACCGCTTTTATCCAATTCCCAATGTTTTTCTGGGATGTAATAAGGAGAGTTGAGAACAGGCTTCTCGAAAAAGCAATCCGACATGGCGATGGCAAGGGTTAGGCAGTTATAGGTGCGACGAACCGTGCTTCCGACTCGAACTGGTTATTGTCTAGAAATGGAGCCAGAGCCCCATATTCGGCAACCAATACCAATGGTGCATTTGCGTCCGTTGAGGTCAGCTCCTTATGGTGCCTCATGTTCCGCTAAATTGTCATGGGCGGAATGCTTCGCTAACTTATATTTGCTGTAGCCGCGTTACCTCGTTACTGTACCAAGCATCGCCCCCGACCGATACGGCGTGGGCGTCACCCATTGGCAATTCGCTTGGTTTCTGTCTGTGACTGGGAATTTGGCTTCACATCCTGGGAGGGAAGCTGAATAGGGTGTTCACGATCCGCCGCGCAAGGTTGCCATGGGCAGTTGGCAAAGCTCGGTGATCGCCTGCCAAACTCCCGGGACTGGAATTTGAGGTGCTTGCCCATAATGCCACAGTTCATAGACGTTGAGTACCTGGCGAAAGTGGGTATAGCGGTGGTGGAAGGTGCCCCGAAACTGCCAAGGCGGGTCGGGTGAGGGGTGTGGCTCCACTTGGGGCCAGGTCCACAGTTGGGCTAAAGTCCGCGGTCGGAGGACTGCTGCATCAGGGTGTGGGTAGCAGTGCGATGGACCAAGGCGATCGCCGTGCGGGTGGGGATAGGCGATCGCCTTGGTTTGTGAGGAATTTGGTCGGCAATGCCCTGGTGATGGGCCCCGCAGTGGGACGCAATCGGGCACCGGGAGCACTGGGGCACCTTGGCGGTGCAGATCAGGGCCCCCAGATCCATTAGAGCCTGGAGAAAGTCACGATTGCGTCCAGCCGGCATGATCTGACGATAGTAGTCCTCTAGCTGGCGATCGCCCGTCCCTGAAAGGGTATGCACCGCAAACAGGCGACAAAGAATGCGCCGCACATTACCATCGATGGCTGGTTGGGGCTGGTTGTAAGCAATAGCAGCGATCGCCCCGGCAGTGTAGGCCCCAATGCCCGGCAGTTGGCGCAGTTCTGGCACTTCCCTGGGAAATTCTCCATGGTGAGTATGCCAGAGGATCTGGGCCGTGCGATGGAGGTTTTGGGCCCGCTGGTAGTAGCCCAAGCCCTGCCACAGATGGAGCACCTCCTGAATATCGGCGATCGCCAAGGTCTTCAAGTCGGGAAACCGTGCCATCCAGCGCCCATAGTAGGGGATGACACTCACTACCTGGGTCTGTTGCAGCATGATCTCGGAAATCCAGATACGGTAGGGGTCACGGTGCTGTCGCCAAGGCAGCGAACGTCCATCGGCGGCATACCATGCCAGTAAAGCATTGGCCAAAGTCATTGCGGGTTATTCCTACTCGGACTGGAGGAAGGGAGCCCGTTTAAGGCGAGCCGGATCAAGCTGCTCTTCCAACAACACGCAGAGGCGATCGCCCACCGTCTCCGTAGTGTCCGTGCCCGCGATTGGCAAGTGGATATCAGCTTGGGCATAGCGATCACGTCGCCGATGCCAGAGATCTTCCACTACCTCCTCCCAATTGGGCTGCTGCAACAAAGGGCGGATCGGCGGCTCCAATCGCAACCGTGCCAGCAACACCTCTATCGGCACATCTAGCCACACCACCACCCCGTCCCTGAGATACATCCAGTTCAGGGGCTGGGTGACGATGCCCCCACCCGTGGACACCACCACCCGCACACAGGCCGCCACTTGGGCCAAAACCTGCTGTTCCCGTTGCCGGAAGGATAGCTCCCCCTCGGTGGCAAACAGCTCGGCGATCGCCCGACCAGTCCACTGCTCGATCACCGCATCCGTATCCACATAGCCATAGCCCCAACGCTGGGCCAGGTGGCGTCCCAGGGTGCTCTTGCCCGCCCCCATCATGCCTACCAAAAAAACAGCGGTGCCCTGTAGCTTTGTAATCACCCCATCATCCATGCCTGCTTTCCCCAATCCCCACGTCCGCCTATGGTACGATCTCCGCCAACAGCCACACAATCACCAT
>JAAUUH010000061.1 GCA_012031145.1 Oscillatoriales cyanobacterium SM2_2_1
GATGTAGGTAATGTCTGGGTAATAGGCCTGGGGGTACTGCTCATTAACAAAGCCGAGGTTATTGGTAGTCCAAGGTTCTAGGCTGCGATGGGGGGGTCCGAGGGAAATGAGACGGGCAACCTTGGGGCGGCCGTGCCAGATTTTTTGGTAGTAAGGGCGATCGCCAAGGTAAATGCGACTGATCCAGCCACCAGCGGAATGGGCAATGATATTGACCTGCTTAGCTTGATACTGGTGCTGTAGTTGGGCGATCGCTTGATCCAGTTTTTCGAGGATTGGGGCGATGGAGCGTCCACCGACGGTGGGCAACCACTCCCACCACTGAAGAGGAACAACGGTAGCCGGGAATCCTAGGTGGTCTAAAAGCTGGGCCATGGGCTGGTAGTCGGCACTGCCAGCGAGATAGCCGGGTAAAATGATCGAGGGCAGGGGCATGGGAGTGGGGGTCGCTTTGTTAGTCATTATGGCGCGAATCGATCTCCAGATCGCGGTAGAGTAGGTTTGGTCTAAATCTGGGTAAGAAGCAATTCTGTGGATTTGAGTGAGATGTTTCACGGCTCTAAGCCGGTGATTGGGGTGATCCATCTGTTACCGTTACCGGCTTCGCCCCGGTGGGGAAATTGTCTGAGGGCGATTTGGGAGCGGGCGGAGCAGGAGGCGACGGCACTGGCAACAGGAGGGGTACAGGGGATTTTAGTAGAGAATTTTTTTGATGCGCCGTTCACAAAAGGGCCAGTGGATGCGGCGGTAGTCAGCGCGATGACGTTGGTAGTACAACGTTTGCGGCAAATCGTGGCGGTTCCTATTGGCATTAATGTGCTGCGCAATGATGCCCACAGTGCCTTGGCGATCGCAGCCTGTACCGGGGCGGCGTTCATTCGAGTCAATGTGCTAACCGGGGTGATGGCAACCGATCAGGGGATCATTGAAGGGGATGCCCATCAATTGCTGCGCTATCGTCGGGAACTAGGCTGTGATGTCAAGATTTTTGCAGATGTGCTGGTGAAACACGCCCGTCCAATTTCCAGTGAGTCCATGGCGATCGCCGTCCATGACACCCTGTATCGGGGATTAGCGGATGCGGTTATTGTGTCGGGTTTGGCGACGGGTGCGCCCCCGCGCCGGCAAGACCTAGAGGAAGCAGCTGCGGCCTGTGGAGGAGCCCCGGTGCTGATTGGTTCGGGAGCCAATGACAGTAACATTCAACAGTTGATTCCCTACGCCGACGGGGTGATTGTGTCGAGCTCCTTGAAGCGCGGGGGACAGATTCAGCACCCCATCGATCCCCAACGGGTGCGGCAATTTACTGAGGCCATACAGCGCCACACTTTGGTAGTCAATGGGTAAAATGGCGGTGTAGCGATCTGGTTGATGGAATGCTGAAACGTGCAGAACCTCCCCTTCATGTCTGGTCTCGCCCGGTGATGACTGTGCTGGCGGCCATTGGTTTTGGAATTACTTCGTATCTGACAGTGACCCATTTTGGTAATGAGCAGGTGGCACTATGTGATGCGGAGGGGGCGGGCTGTGATTTGGTGTTGAGCAGCGAGTGGGCCAAGATTTTTGGCATTCCGCTGACCATATTTGGGGCGCTGGGGTATTTGGTAGTGGCGGGATTGGCGATCGCCCCACTGCTGTGGAAGCAGGAGTCACCCAAGCAACAGGATCGGCGGAAGCGACAGGTGGCCTTTCTGTTGTTCATGGTATCGACGGCAATGCTGGTTTTTAGTGGCTATCTCATCTATTTGATCGCCTTTGTGATCCGCACGGCGGAGGGTGAGGCGACATTTTGTCTTTATTGCCTTTCCTCGGCAGTTTTGGTGACTGGTATTTGGCTGCTGAATCTTGCGGGTAATGACTGGGATGATGTGGGGCAACTCTTTTTTGTCGGCACCCTCATTGGGGTAGTGGTACTGACGGCGACGGTGGGGGTCTATGCCATGCAGCGTCAGTTTTTAGCGACGAATGAATCCTTTGCCGGTCGCTTGGCACAGCATCTAAAAGTCACAGAGAGCCAGATGTTTGGAACATTTTGGTGCCCCCACTGCCGGGATCAGAAACAACGCTTTGGCGGCGCAGCGGCCCAAATTCCCTATGTGGAATGCGATCCGCGCGGAGAGAATCCCCAGGTGCAGTTGTGTCGTAGTCAGGGGATCGAGGGCTACCCCACTTGGAAGATTAAAGGTAATTTTTATGCTGGGGATCGTTCTTTAGAAGAACTGGCCCAGCTTTCGGGGTACCAAGGGGCGCGATAGGGAGTGGCAAATGGCATGGCGATCGGGGCTGGCAAATTTTTTCCTGAGGGCGTCCTGTCCGATCTGTAAGCGTCCGTCCCAAGGCGTATTTTGTCGGGATTGTGACCGCCAAATCGATGCCTATTTCCCGGGACGGATGCCGGATGAGGCGGGCTTACTGCCGGTATCGGTCTATTGCTGGGGACGCTATGATGGGGCACTTAAGCGGGCGATCGCAGCCTGTAAGTTTGAAGGAGCGCGGGCGATCGCCATTGCCCTGGGGCGCAAGCTTGGTCAGCATTGGCAACAAGAAGTGCGGCAACCACCGGCCCAAGTAGTGGTTCCCATTCCCCTCCACCCCCAAAAATTAAAGAAGCGCGGCTTCAACCAAGCGGAGGTGATGGCAGCATCCTTCTGCGCGGTAACCGGACTGGAATGCCGCCCACGGTGGCTGCGGCGGGTCAAAGAAACTAAGCCCCAAATCGAAACCCGCAGCCGCCAAGAACGGGAATCCAACCTTGCCAATGCCTTTGCCCTTGGAGAGACAGTACGCCCCCAGTCGGTGGTGGTATTTGATGACATCCTCACCTCCGGGGCAACGCTACGGGCGGCGATCGCCCTGTTGGAGCAGCACCAGCTTAGGGTGGCGGGGGTGATTGTGCTGGCCCGGACTGAGTTGGGAACCCGCCAATGGGAAGGCCGTAATGTTTGAGGTCGAGGGCATAGCCGCCGATAACGAGGTAGAACTGCTGGGCGAACACGCCTAGGGTGCGGGTCAGTGCGCCGAGGCGATCGCGGAAGATACGCCCAGCGGGGTAGGGGGGCACCAGTCCCCAGCCCACTTCCTCTGCAACTAGGATCACGGGGACAGCCAGGCGCTGGAGGGTGGACACTAGTTCGGTTTGGGTGCGATCCCATTGGCAATCGTCCTGATCCAACCCATTGGCGACCCAGGTGCCGAGGGCATCAATCAGGATAGGGCGATCCCCCCGATAGGCGTTGAGCGCAGCGGCTAGGGCGACGGGAATCTCCCACACCTCCCAAGAAGCAGGGCGGCGATCGCGATGCAGTTGCAGTCGTGCCTGCCATTCGGCATCGGTGGAATCGCAGCGGGCGGTGGCGATATAAATCGGAATCGCCGAACCAGCGACCTGGGTTAGCAAGTGCTCCGCCCATTCACTCTTTCCGCTGCGGCTAGGCCCAGTAACCAGGGTTAGGGTCGGCATTAGGGGATTGCCCCCCCGCCAAAAACCGCTAGCTCCAGTTCCCCTAGGGCCTCTTCGAGATCATCATTGATGATCGTGCAATCAAATTCAGCGGCGGCAGCCAGTTCCTCCCGGGCGATCGCCACCCGTTGGGCAATGACCGACTCAGATTCCGTGAACCTCTGGCGGAGGCGATCTTCCAACACCGCTAGGGAAGGTGGGGCAATAAAGATGCGATAGGCTGCCGGGTAGGACTGGGCCACTTGACGGGCTCCTTGTAGCTCAATTTCTAGCAGTACTAGTTCGCCTTGACTGATCCAGTCCATTACCGCTGGCCGTGGCGTACCATAGAGGTTACCGGCATACTCGGCCCATTCTAGAAACTCGCCAAGGGCAAGCTGTTTCTCAAAATCTGTCCGGGAATAAAAAAAATACTCTCGTCCGTGGACTTCGTGGGGACGGGGCGATCGCGTTGTTGCCGAGATGGACACCCGCAAATGAGAACCATGACGATCACACAGTTTTTGCAATAGGGTTCCCTTTCCCACCCCACTGGGGCCCGATACCACAACTAATCGTCCTTGCTGCTCCCCCATCCTGTCGACCCATCACTGCTCACTGATAATAAACCGATTGGCGACTGTTTCCGGCTGGATGGCAGAAAGTACCACATGGTTAGAATCCATAATGATGACGGCACGGGTGCGCCGTCCATAGGTTGCATCAATAAGCTGTCCGCGATCCCGAGCATCGGTAATGATGCGCTTGATCGGGGCCGACTCTGGACTGACGATCGCCACCACCCGACCGGCCGACACAATGTTGCCGAATCCGATATTGATCAGCCGAATATCCATGGCGTTCTATGGAAACGATTCCCCATTTTACCGAGAATCGCCCGTCTTGCCTGTATCAGGCGATCGGCTGCCGTTGACCTGCGTGTTCTAGGAGAAATGCAACCTTAGCCAATAATTCAGCCGTGCTAAAGCCCTTAGTCAGGTAATCCGTTGCTCCTAACCGTTTGGTTTCTCGCGACCACTCCTCCGCCAGGCGGGAGGACACCACCAAAATAGGCATGGTCATCTGTCCTTGGCGGCAGCGGTCAATTAGGGTGAAGCCATCCATTCGTGGCATCTCAATGTCAGTGATCACGAGGGCAGGTTGGGTGTGGGACTGGAGCCACTCCCAGGCCTCCTGACCGTCACTACAGGTGCGTACCCGATAACCTTGGCTGGTCAAGCTGCTCTCGATCCGCCGCCGCATCAGCGCGGCATCGTCCACCACTAAAATTTGCTGCACCGCCGCCTCGCCGACGAGGGTAACATCTTCTCCTTCTAGGGTGCGGGTGGTTACCAGTTCCTCCGGTTTGGACACCAAAAATTCAATTAGGGCCAGTGCATCCAACACGGGGATCAGCTTGCCATCGGCCATCAAGCTCATACCCACGATCCCCACGGGGGCTAGCAGGGGTTTGGGCATGGGATTCACCAAAAGATCACCACTCCCGATCAGCGTATCAGCCAACAACCACACTCCGAGGGAACTATCGGGCATCTTGGTACGCACAGCGATCGCAGTGGCGTCGTAGTGGCGGGGGAGACGAGCGCCCGTCCAGTAAGCTGACAGATCCAGTCCCGGGACTAGCCCCGACTCTTCGGTAATGTCCACATCGTGAAACCGATCCGTAGGAGCATGCTGCCAAAGCAAATCATCGAGCAACATGGTGGTGAATACTTCGGAGGTCGGCACGGCAAAGATCATGTCCCCTGCCCGCAGCAGCATACAGCGAACGAATAACTGGGGCACTGGCAGCAGAATCGTAAACGTAGTGCCAATCCCCATCTGGGTTTGCAGGAGTAGTTGCCCACCTAGGGATTGCACTTGGCTGAGCACCACATCCATCCCTACCCCGCGCCCAGAGACATCGCTCACCGCCTTAGCCGAGGTGAACCCAGCCTGACAGATCACCGCCAAGAGCTTTTCGCTGGTGCTGGTATCGATGAGGGGCAGTCCCTTATTACGGGCAATTTCACTGATTTTTTGGGGATTGATCCCGCGCCCATCATCCTTAAGGGTGAGCCGAAATTCCCGCCCTCGACGCGACAAAGATAACTCAATTTGTCCCTGCACTGGTTTATTGGCCTTCTGGCGATCGTCCGGCGGCTCCAGTCCATGGTCAAAGGAATTACGGATCAGGTGCAGCAGCACTGGCTCGAGGCTACGAAGGGTTCCGGCATCTAACTCGATTTTCTCACCGCTAACGGTCATGCGGGCGGGTTTTCCCATGCGGGTAGTCAAGTCCCGGAGGATGCCCCGGGCACGGAAACTGAGGGTCTCAAAGGGAACTAGACGGCTTTCTTCAATGGTGCCCTGGAGCGCGCGCAAACTGGCATCCAAAGTTGAAAAACTCTCAGAGGTGCGGCGGGCAGCTTCGCCAGTTTCTGAACCCAACTCAATCAAACGCAAACTCAGCTCCAACAAGCGGTTCACCGCCGTGTAACCCTGACGATAGCGTTCCACTTTAGGCGTGTCTGCTGCAACTCCGTGATCGAGCAGGGCGTAGTCGTCCTGAACTTCCCGCAGTTGGGCAATATACTGCACACTATCCTGGGCCAGGGTGACAAGGGGAAGGATGTTAGACTGCACTGCCTGATAGAAGCCCTGGGCAGCGCGGGTGGCCATGAGGGTGTCGATCAGATGCTGGGAAGAGCGATCTAATCGTTCAAGGGGCACGGGAATGGGTACATCGGTGGTGCGTTCAGTGGGAGCTGCCTTGGCTTCGGTTTTGGGAATTACCTCCGCCTTCGGCTTGGGTAGAATGCCACCATTTTTTGCTGCTTCCTTGAGGGTTTTCAGATAGGGCGTCCATTCGGAAAGCCAGACGGCATTAGCGGGATTGGAGAGCAGTAAATCTCCTTTCTGCAATAGCAGTTCCCATTCGGCGGCAAAGCTAAGCTCCAGCCCAATCTCTCGCAGTTGAGCGATCACGGCGCTGGCACTGGCGATCGCCCCCGCAGGAACATCTCCCTGTTTGGGCAGGGCTTCAAGGGCCAATTCCAAATCCAAAACCACCAGGTCAAAACCTTGGGTGGCAAATTCCTGCCAGAGCTGCTGCTGTTCGTTCCATCCAGCCAAATATTGCTCCTTGACTTGGCTATGAATTTCCCCTAGACGCTCAAGGGCGGTGGTGGGGGGGGCGGTAGAAGAAAGCTGCAACGTCCCGATCAGTAACTCTCCCGCTTCGGTCAGCAGGGCTTGCAACCCTCCATCGTCTAGGCTGGGTGCGGTTTCCAGGTAGCGAAGGTCAGAGAGAATGTCCTCTAGGGATGCAGTGACTTGGCGAATAGATTCGGCACCAACCGTGACCGAACCGCCCTTTATCGTGTGAATGGAACGATAGAGCTGCTGAATATCCGTTTTCCATGTTTCGGATTGAAGCCCTTCCACCGTCGAAACATAGGCCTGAATGTCCCTTTGGGTGTCGAGCTGGAACAGTTCTAAAAACTCCGGATCTACATCAACGGCGATCGCCCCGGCGAGTTCTACGGGCTGAACTTGTCGTGGGGGGGGGCGTAATTTGGTACTTGGGCTTAGGAGCGCGCCCCCCTTGCTTTGCCGCTTCCTTGAGGAATTTGAGGTAGGGCGGGACATGGGTTCGCCAGTGTGGGGAATTGGGATGGGCAAAAAGCAAATCGGTTTGGCTAAGATGTTGCTCCCAATCGGACAGAAAGTTCATCTCCTGGGCCAGTTCCCGCAATTGTTGGAGCGTGGCCTGGGCGATGGCGATCGCCTCTTCAGGAACATCTCCAGTGGCGGGAAGTTGCTCGACTGCCAGTTCCCAATCAAGAACCACCAAGTCGAAGCCCTGTACAGCAAATTCCTGCCATAGTTGGCGTTGCTCATTCCACTCAGAGAGATAGGTTTCCTTTACCTGTTGATGCAGTTGGTGAATTCGTTGCAGAGTGGACTGGGGAATAACCAAAGGCGACATTTCTAGCCCGCCGATCAATAACTCCCCCGCTTCGGTCAGAATTTGCTGCAGGTTTCCATCTTCTAGGGGAGGAGCGGTTTCGGAATAGCGCAGATCCGAAAGCATATCTTCAATGGCATTGGCAATCAGACGGATGGATTCGGCACGCACCGTAACTGCACCGCCCTTTATTGTGTGAACTGCCCGGTAGAGCTGTTGAATATCAGCTTTCCAGGTCTCGGCACTGAGGGCATCGATGGTGTGCACATAGGACTGGATATCCCGCTGAGTGTCGAGTTGAAACAGCTCTAGAAATTCTGGGTCAATTGGCTCCCCGTCATCGGGCAGAACTGCTCCTGCTGTAGCCTCCGCAAGGACAAATTTAGCATTTGGGTTCTCATCTTCCCTAGACGTAAAGAACCCTGTGAGGTCACTGCTTTCTTCTTCAAAGCCCTCGTCAAAGCTGAATTCGACGGCGGGCGACTCCTCCATGTCCACGGCAAAAAAACTGGTGAGGTCGCCACGGTCATCCTCAACCTCTTCTTCAAAGGCGAACTCAACGACGAACGGTTCGCTCTCGTTAGCTACATTTAGGAACCCAGTGAAATCCCCTAGGTCTTCTGCTTCCGATCCTGCCCCATAACTAGGACCAGGATCCGCAACCGTGTCGGCTGCCGCCACTGCGTCTAAATCCACGAGGGCAGCGTCCTGATCCGACGTTAAATCATCCATGAAAAAGCCGGTCAAATCACCATTCAGATCATCATCAAGATCATCACTGGGATGCAAACTCTGGCTTGCTAGGTCGTTAAGCGTTGCTTCAGGAGGCATCACTTCCACAAAGATGGAGTCAACTACGGTCTCAGTTCCGCCCTCGGCATCTTCTTCTGTAAAAGTAAAAAAGCTGGTTAACTCCCCATCTAAATCGGGATCATCCCCCCCATGGTCAATTGACGTGAGTGAAGACTCTTGTTCTTGAGGGGCGATCGCCAGGGACTCCTGGCGCATGAGTTCATCTACTACCCCATCTACTTCCAACGGAATCGCAGATGGAGAGTTGAACTCGCTTTGCGGTTCGCCGGGGAAGTGTGACTGAGATGAGGTTGTTTCCGATACCTCCATTACATCCGGCTCGGCATCCAATCTAGCTGTAGATTCATCTTGGGGTTCCAATATTTCCTCCTGTCCTGCCCCGGAGACGGCCGGTGAATCCAGAGCTAAATCTATAGCTTCACCGTTTTCTTCTATTTCTCCAAAGACAAAAGTTACTGAGGTGTGGTCGGAACGACGGTCAACAAAACCAGTGAAATCATCAAAATCCTCTAGCAGTGCTAAATCCTCTGGTAAAGTCATGGCGCCATGAGGCAGTTCATCCTCTGGAGACATGTCAGAATCATCCAATCCCCCGAAGTCTTGGGATGGACTCGTAGAGGCAGTCACTTCAATATCATGATCGTCTCCCGCACTGTCTATGTCTTCTAGAAGCGCTAGATCACCTTGGGAGGTAATGGGAGGCATCACTGCCTCGAAGTCCTCTAACTCATCATCTCGATCAATTTGATCGATGTCTGTAACCGGATCGTTGATAGACTGAGTTACAAATCGATCTAGGTCGGAATCATCATCGGCGGCATATATCTCGGTCAAGTCAGGGGGGAGGGAGGGCATAATCTCTTCGAAGGAGAACTGCTCACTAATCTCAACAATGACAGATTCCTGTTCGGTAAAATCGAATCGGGGGAGATCTAAAACCTCTTCTTCTAGGGGGGCAGGCTTGGGAATTTCCAAATATTCAAAGGATGGGGGAATGACTAGGGTTGGTGCAACTGGCTGTTCTTCTTGGCGGAGAATACTAATCTCATCAATGTTGAAGTAAGGTTGTTCGGTATCGCCGGTTAGTTCCTCTAGCACGAGTTCGGGAATGGAAGAGGGTGGTTTTGACTGAGATGTATCCAGTAGGTCAATCAGGGTATCCACATCTAGGGAGGATTCGGTTTCGTGCTCAATAACAGAGATTTCCGTATCGTCAAGATCCCCAAACAGGTGGGCGTTCCCAACTTCGGGCGCATCCCTGAGTGCTAAGGGTGGGGCTGGTTCTTCATAGGTGATTGGGGGCTGATAGGGATGGGGCGGCAGTTTGCCGCTCAGTTTAATGCAGGCTTGGAGCGAACCCAAGTAAGGTGTCCAGTGCTCCCGCCAATAGTGGGACTTGGAATGCACAAAAAAGATCTCATGATCGGAAAGTAGCGATCGCCAGCCACTTTCCAGATCCATATCGAGCCCGAGGCTCTCCAATTGCTCCATCACTTCCTTGGCAACCACCACCAGATTGACCGGCACATCGCCGTAGGCCGGTAAGGCTTCGACACCCATCTCCAGATCGAGGGTGATTAGACCAAATCCCTGGTCAGCAAACTCATGATGCAGTTTCCGCAGCTCTGACCAGTCAGGCAAATAGGCCCGCTGTACCTGCTGCTGTAATTGATGGATCCGGGCGATCGCCCCCTCTCCATCCTGCCCCCCTTCCTGCAAACTGATAATCACCATGCCAATGACTTCACTGAGAATTTGATGGAGGCGACCATCGGTGAGGTCGGGAGCCGTTTCTAGATAGCGGAGGTCACCAAGGAGATCTTCAGCGGCCTTGGCTACTCCCTGAGTCTCGGCTATGCCAACGGTTCCAGCTCCCCCCTTGATAGTGTGGACACAGCGGTACAGGCGATAAATATCCTGGGACCATGTTTCTGCCTGCCACTGGGCCAGGGTTTGGATAAAGATCTGGATATTCCGCTCGGTATCCTGCTCAAAGATTACCCGTAGTTCTTCATGGAGTTGGGAGGCATCGGAAGTCATAGACTTTTGGGGAACTTAGGATGGAAGAGTGCCGTTGAGGGGTGCGCGCTGGCGATCGGGCAAACGGAAAAACTGGAGAATGTCTTGGGATCTGCGGGCGGTGCGATCAAGGGTGTCAATTTGCTGGCGGAGAGCACGGATCTGGTCCTGGGTTTGGGTTTGGGAAACTTCCAGTCGGGCATTGAATTCAGCATTTTGATCGAGGGCTTGGGTCAGGTCATAGGCACAGGTGTTAAGCTTACTGCTGACTTGGGCGAGGCGATCAGTATAATCCTTCATCATAGTGAAGGATTCTTGTGACTGCTGAATGCTGCCGCTAAATTTACCAACGGAGCTAGAGACTTCTTCAATATCTTGAGCAATTCCAGAAACTACCACCTCAAGGGAGCCAGTGCGCTGTTGCAGCAGGATTAGTCCCTGGTTGGTCTGACGGGCAAGACTATTGACTTGGGCGGCGATCGCCTCAAATTCTCGGGCGACACTGGAAAACTGATCCGGTTCCCGCTGCTCTACGGCCCGGGCAGCCACCATCGAAGCATTCATGGCCAGAACTTGGGTGAGGGATGCCAAACGTTTCTGATCCTGTACGAACTGCTTGGCAATATTGACAAATTCATCTAAGTTGCGGATGCGTTGACCGATCTGGGCCGCTCCCTGTTCCAGTTGAGCAATGGTGCGCCCCAGTTGTCCCAGTTCACTCTGCCCTGTGCGAATGGCTTGACGAATCAAGGGGAGAGTTCGCTCCGTAGATTCCGTTTGGACTTCTAGAGTCTGAAGCACGTTTTGTACCGTCTCAGATTCCGTCTGTGCCTCAATAATATTTTTTTGCTGTTTTTTCTGCACATCGTCAAGTTCCCGGAGCAGATGCCCCATACTGTCACCAATGCTGCCAAGCTGCTGCAGTTGTTGGGATAGATTAGCAACGGTGCTGGAGAACTGCTGCACCATAAGATTGATGGTGGTGGTGATGCCATCGGTCAGTTGTCCATAGGGGTCGGCTTGGACGGTCAAATCACCGACCTTGATGTCTGCCAAGGCTTCTTGAATCTGGATGAGGGACTCCTGAAGATCCTCCTGCAGACGGCTACCTTGACGGGTGACAGACTCCCGCTCTTGGCGATCGCGATCAATGACTTCGGCAATTCGGGCTAGGGAGTGGGACAGGGAACCGATTTCATCCCGGCTCCGAATTTCTAAGCCCTGGGAAAGTTCGCCACGGGCATAGTGCTTGGCCAGGGTATCTACCAGCAAGAGCGATCGCACCACCCGCAGCACCACCAGCACCCCAGCGCCTGTCCCACTAAGGGTCAGAATCAGTCCCGCAATCGCCGTAACAGAACGCCAGTCCTCCGGGACAATCCAGAGGAGGAGGAATGTCAACACAGCCATGGCACTACCGCTGCCTACGGAAAACAGGAGCTTGGGTAGCAGGGCAAACTCATCCATCATCACAAACAGGGGCATAGGACTCACCAAAACTACTTTTTCGCCGCCAAAGCTGGCTTCGACTCTGGCAAAGCCGCCGCCGGCAGCCGGAAAAACTGGATTCGGCTGAGCAATTGCTGGGCCAAGTTTCCCATCTGCTCCGACTGGAGCCGCGTGCTACGGGTTAGGTCAGCGGTCAGCTCCGCTAGTTCGGCAATTTCACTCATATATTTCGCAGTGGAATCGGCGGCATGGACGATTTCCACGCTGGACTCTGACACCTTTTGCCCCACCAGCACCACCTGTTCAGTAACCGCTTGGACACTTTGGAACGCATCCTGGGACTTTTCTACACCGGAGGTAAAGCCGGCCACCAAGCTACCCAAATTCTGCACCTCGGCGTCGATTGCCGATACCACCGTTTGAATCTGACCGGTACGCTGGCGGAGAATCGTCAGCCCATCGTTGGTCTGGGTTGCGAGATCATTAACCTGCCCGGCAATGGTCTCAAATTCCCGTGCTACTCCGATAAACTGCTTGGGGTCGCGTTGCTCTGCTGCCCGGGCGGCAACCAGAGTGGCATTGATAGCGAGCACTTGGGTCAAAGAGGCGATCTGGGTTTGGTCTTGGACGAACTGCTCCGCCAGACCGACGAACTCACCAAGGGTTTTCATCCGCTGCACAATCTGGGCAGAACCCGTTTGTAGAACCGTAATTCCTTCGATCAACTGATTGATAGCGACGCGACCGGAGGCCACCGTGGCTTGAACCTCCTGGAGGGCTTGGTTGGTGATGTTGACCTGTTCGGCAGAGTTTTGCGCAAGGGAGGCCACCTGCTGGGTTAAGCTGCGCCCTTCATCCACCGATTGAGCCTGTTCAACGGTGTTGAGCGCCACGGTGCGAGCCATTTTTTCCAGTTCTTGGGCACCCAATGCCACATCTTGGGCTGTGGCTAACACCCGGGCGATCGTTTCGGTGAATTTTTCTCTGAGGCGATTGAGAGTATCAGCCACCAGTCCCGTGGCGCGATCGCTGACCTCGGCGGCGATGGTGAGGTCGCCATCCTCCATAGAGGTCACCACATCCAGTAAATCGCCGACATCCTGTTCCACCAGTTCGGATTCCCGCTGGCTTTGCTGGGTGAGGGCGAGGCGTTCCTGGGCCTGGACGCTGCGAGATACCTCGTCGCGGATCCGCTCTTCGTTGAGGGCAATCTGGGCAATCATGTTTTTGAAGGACAGATTGAGTCGGTCAATTTCATCACCAAGCGCCCCTTCTTGGAGATCCCCGCCCCGCTCTTGGGTCAGGCGATCACAGGATTCGAGAATTGGCTTAAGACGAGCATTGAGTGAACGGACAAACCAAACGACGACCACCAATAGCAAGATCCCCACCCCGGCTGTGGCGGCGATCGTAATCGGCAGAACCCGTCCTAAAATTGCCGCTTGGGGGACAACAGCAAATACCGCCCACTTGTTTTCTGAAACCTGACGGTAGGCCACAATTGAACCTGCCGATTCTTGAATGTCTTCCACCTTGCCCCGCATGCCGTCCCAGATATCGCGCAGCTCGGGTAATTCTTGGAAGCCTTGTTCGCCACCATCAGCCTTACTGGGATCGGGGGGGTAGAGCAAAACTCGGTCAGCATTGCTCAGAATAATAAAATGCCCTTGATTATCGGCCAGGGGAGACGAACGGACGCTTTCATTGAGGTTGGCTACCCGCACATCAGCAGTGGCGACGCCTAAAACTGCCCCACTGGACGATCGCGCCGCAACCCCGTAAGTAATTACGGGAGTGCCATAGTCGCTGTAGGGTTCTGTCCAAATGCCTCGTCCAGTATCCGAAGACACCTCCCGGGCAAAGGTGTAGAAAGGCTGGCTGGCGTAATTGACCCTTGCTCCGCGGCGAACCTGATCGTTTCCAGGAAGGGGTTGTCCAACTTCATCGGTGAAGGTGATCCCCTCTTGCGATCGCACAAAATTTACTGAAAAGGAGCCGCTAGTGGGAATAAACCGCTTAGGCTCTTGGGATAAACCTAGCGCTAAGACCCGGGGATGGCGTTCAAAGGCAGTTTGCACCAATCGGGCGTAGGCATCGGGGCTAACAACCTTAGCACTTTGAAGGAACGGTGCCCCCACTGCCACCGTGTCCGCAGCTTGTCGCACGGCAATCAACTGCTGTTCGATTTGGAGGGCCTGTGTTGTCACCGCTTGGGACACCTCATCCCGAGCCGCCCGATAAAGTTGTTGATAAAAAACGTAGGCTGAAGTACCCAGACCAACCAAAGCACTGCCAACCACCAAAATCAAAAGCTGATTCCCCAGAGAACCGCGCCCACCAACTCGTTGCATCATGTTAACCCCTCGCTTGCTCTCCATAGGTTCCACTATACTTGCGCCCTTTGATACCAGCGCTGAGGCTGCCAAAGCAACTTTGGCAACTGGGCGCAAACTTGATCAATCGAAATAGCATCTGCTTGCCTCGGTTCTTGAGCCACGCTACCGAGCACCCGGTCTACCACTAGTGCCGCCCCCGCCAACCGAGAAGATATGGATAGAAGTACAACTACCAGCGTTTCCGGTACAAGGGCATTGGAATCTCCCAAAGCACGTCGGAGCAGCAATAGGGGCAGCAATTTGCCTTGGTGAGGAGCAACCCCCAGCAGGGCGGGATGGTAGAACGACATTGGCAGTACATAGGTGCGGTCTACCATCACTACTTCGGATACATAGGCGTCAGGGATGTACAATACCCGCTCCCCCAACCCTGCAAGAATATATCGCTTATATGTGGGTAGGGTGGAGGCTTCCATGGTCACATTACCTTTTCAAGCACATCAATTAGTCCTTGGCGCTCGACGGGCTTTGGCAAGTAATCATCAGCCCCTGCTCGCTTAATGCCATAGTCAATCTCAAGTTTGGTTTTTTTGGTAGAGCAAAGAATGACATACTGCTGCTTAGCCGTGGGATCTTGACGCAGAGTCCTCAAGAACTTGTAGCCATCTTGGTCGGGCAGCACCACATCCAAAAAAACAGCGGTGTAATGCTGACCTTGAATGCGCTCAAGGGCCCCATCGGTGGACTCACATAGATCCACACTGTGCCCCAGTTCCCTGAGGAGGGAGCTAAGGAGGTGCCGCTCGGTTGGGCTATCGTCAATAATGAGAAAGTGACCCGCCATAGATTCAGAGTTGGTTTTGCTACTTAAAGATACAGTCAAAAATGTACCGTCAAACCAATTCGTCGGTAGACAGGGGAGCAACCTCGCGCAGTAAGTTCCGCAATTCATCACGGAACTTTTCGGTTTCAGAGGCTGTTTTTGGCTTGCCAATAAATCGACAGTTGGCCCACTTGGCTCGAAAACTGTTGGTCATACTATTTTCGGCAGTAACCAGCACCAAGTTGAGATCCTGTAACTTTGGCTCCCGTCGGATCTGCTTGATGAGTTCGAAGCCATTGAGTCCGGGCATATTGATGTCCACAAAGACGACCTTGGGCATGTATTCCAAGAGCATATCGGTGGCTTTATTGGCATCATCAGTCAGGGCTACCTGATAGCCCCAACCGGAAAGCAAGTTGCGAAACTGCCGCAGAAGTACGGGGGAATCATCGACCACGAAAACCCTAGGCTCGTTGCTGGCAGAGGCGGTTTCGTTAGGTTCCGGCGCAGCACCCTCAAGGTCGGGAGCGGGCGCTAGTTGCTCAATGGGACGCTCCGGCAGCGGTAGTATCGAAACAATATTGCGTTGGGCGAGTTTATCGAGGAGAAGAGCCGTGCGATAGATGGGTTGCTTGAAGTTATCGGCAATTTCGCTGATGCGATGCTGCCCAGTAGTGACTTTGGCGAATAGTGGGAAGTTATCATTGCCAACACGGGCGAGGAGACTTGCGGCATCTAGAAGCTGGACCTGCTGGAAAGGGTGTTTAACACACTGAAATTGCTCCCACTGCCGCGCCTCGCCACTAGCTGTGGTTTCGAGGGGCGCAAGCTGACAGACGGGCAATTCAATATTGAGGTCAAGGGGCTGCCATACAAAGGTAAAGGTTTCTTCCAAGTGAAGCGCGAGAAGATTTTCAAGAACCACATCCTTAAGAACATCCTTGGTTTCCTCCGGATGCCGCTTAAAAACTTGACTGGCAAAGGGATAACTGATGGGCATGACTGCCTGTTTCTGATCCCATTCCGGAACACGGGCAAACTTAATCTTGCGATTAGCATATTTGTCGACTAGGGCTTGAATCGCATGCCCCTCCTCTTCCATAAGAATGATGCCGCCACCCTTGAGAAGTAAGCGCCAACGGTGATGAATGCTATCAACTTGGAGGACACCTGTAGAGCGGCTCATGACGCGGACAGCCGCAAGAAGGATGTGAAGTGTGGCATCCTTCACTACTTGCCCGTCAGTGATCGATGGAAGCCCGGGGGTCAGGGAAGTACTAGACATAGCGATCGCGTCAAAATGAATATTTCTAGCGTAGAAGCCAGAGGGCTCTACATCAATATAGTACCAAGACATCGCCGATATTTTTACATTTTCTTCGTTGTTTTATCTCGACGGGGCTACTTCCTTGGGGGTGGGACAAGTCTTTGTCTGCACCTTAGTCATCACTTAATCTGTTCTTAACTTTATGTTTTAATTGGGCGAATTTTTGGCTTTGTTGTTCTAATTTCCGAGATCTAGTTCTAGATAAATTTGATTTTTTGAGCTGCGTAGAAGCACATTTTTAGGAGGATAAGTCCCTCGCGGATATGGTTGATGTTGGAGCGTCCATAGCTGCGGGGTTGGTAGTGGACAGGGACTTCAACAAGGTGATGGTTGAGTTTGGCGGCCCCGAAGAGGAGATCGAAATCTCCGAAGGGGTCGAAGTTACCGAAATAGGGGCGGTTGCCCGCAATGCGGTCATAGTCGTCGCGCCAGAGGACCTTGGTGCCACAGAGGGTGTCCTTGAGGCGTTGGTCGAGGAGAAAGGAAAAGAGCATGGCAAAAAATTTGTTGGCTAGGGTGTTGAGCCAGGGCATGGCAGCGTCGGTGCGGGGGTATACAAGGCGGGATCCATTGATCATCTCGCCGCGCCCTTGGCTAATGACGGTGTAAAACTGGCTGAGGGCCTCGGGGGCAACGGTGAGGTCGGCATCGAGAATCATCAAAATATCACCCGTAGCTAGGGCAAATCCAAGGCGAACCGCATCACCCTTGCCCTTGCCGGTCTGTTGCTGGGCTTGCCAAGAAAATTGAGGGTTGGGCTGGGCTTGCTGCTGGCAGATTAGGTCTTGAATGGCTTCCCAGGTGTGGTCGTGGGAATGCCCCTCGATGAGAATGACTTCGGTTTTGGGGCCAAGACGGGGAATGCGGGTGGATAGCTGGGGGATGTTCCCGGCTTCATTGCGGGCGGGAATAATGATACTGACAGTCGGGGTGGAGGCGGGGGTGG
>JAAUUH010000062.1 GCA_012031145.1 Oscillatoriales cyanobacterium SM2_2_1
ATGCCGCTGCGATCGCCACGGCAGAAGTATCCGATCCCCCTCGTCCTAGGGTCGTAATCTCTTCCCCCAGCCCCCCCCTGAAAGCCAGTGACAAGCACCACCCTACCCGACTGCACATAGTGCTCCCAGCGCTGCGTCTGGATCTGTAAAATTCGCGCCCGGGTGTGGTGCGGCTCGGTTTCAATACCCGCCTGAAACCCCGTTAGGGCGATCGCCGGTTGCCCTGCCGCCTGGAGTGCCAAACTCAATAGCGCCACACTCACCTGCTCCCCCGTAGACAGCAGCAAGTCTAAGTCCCGCTCCGCCGCCGCTCCCGACGGCTCACCTGCCACCTCCCGGGCCAACTGCAACAGTCCATCCGTGGTCTTGCCCATGGCCGAGACCACCACCACCACTTGATGCCCCTGCTGGGCAGTGCGGAGGATGCGATCGCGGACTGCTAAAAGTCGCGAGGCATCAGCGACGGAAGAACCACCATATTTCTGAACAATTTTTTGCGCAACTCGTAACATGGATGCCGAACAAAATGCCTAGGTGAGCTGGGAACCAAGTAGCGTCCTATTCTACGGCACCAGTGCCCCCCTGCCCTAAAAATTGAGATTCCCAAATGACGGTGATATGATGTCGTCAGCGGATAGATTAAAGAAATCCAAAAAATTTGATCGCTTAAGCACAGGAATATCGAAATATGACGCCAAGCGCCGTATCGCCAGTGGTTTTGGTAATTCTGGATGGGTGGGGATATCGTGAAGAAACCGAAAGTAATGCGATCGCCGCAGCCGATACGCCCATCTTTGATGCCCTGTGGCAAAGCTATCCTCGGACCCTGTTGCAAGCTTCAGGAAAAGATGTGGGACTTCCTAAGGGACAGATGGGGAACTCGGAAGTCGGACATCTCAATATTGGCGCCGGCCGAATTGTGCCCCAAGAGTTGGTGCGCATTTCCGATGATGTCGAGCACGGCACATTTTTTACGAACACTACCCTGGTCAATGTCTGTCGCCACGTTAAATCCCAAGGCAGCCGCCTTCACCTCCTAGGACTATGCTCCGACGGCGGGGTGCACTCCCATCTCGATCACCTGATTGCCCTGCTCGATCTTGCCAAGATCGAAGGCGTTCACGATGTTTGCTTCCACGCCATTACCGATGGTCGGGATACCCTGTCCAACTCTGGAATCGCCTATCTTAAGCGCCTTCAAGAACACATGCAGCGCCTGGGGATCGGTCAAATTGTTACCCTCAGTGGTCGCTACTTCGCCATGGATCGCGATCGCCGCTGGGATCGCATCGAAAAGGCCTATCGTGTGTTGGTTGATGACGCCATCACTGCCCCCACCGATGATCCCATCGCTTTTCTAGAACAGAGCTACGCCCAAGGGATTACCGATGAATTCATTCCCCCTGTGCGTTTTGTAGCTGGGGCGATCGCCCCCAATGACGGGGTCATCTTCGCCAATTTCCGTCCCGATCGCTCTCGCCAGCTCTGCCAAGCATTTTTGTCCCCAGAATTCAACGCCTTCCCGCGTTCATCCATCACCCCCCTAACTTGGGTCACCTTCACCCAATACGATGCCTCCTTGCCTGTGGCGGTGGCCTACCCTCCCCAAACCCTACAAAATCTTCTCGGACAAGTGATTTCCCAGCACGGATTGAAGCAATTTCGCACTGCCGAAACCGAGAAATATGCCCATGTCACCTACTTTTTTGATGGTGGCAACGAGCAGCGCTACTACGGCGATGACCGTGAATTGATCAACAGCCCCGCCGTCTCCACCTATGACAAGGCCCCCGAAATGTCCGCTGACGCTGTCACCGATGCGGTTTTACGGGCGATCAACAAGCAGGAATATTCCCTAATCATTGTCAATTATGCCAACCCGGACATGGTGGGGCACACCGGTAATTACGAGGCAGCCATCCAGGCGATCGCCCACGTAGATCGGTGCCTCGGGCGTCTGGTTCATCGCATTACTCAAGTCGGAGGCATTCTTTTGGTCACCGCAGACCATGGCAATGCTGAAGTCATGTGGGATGAGCACCGCAACCCCTGGACTGCCCACACCAGCAACCCCGTTCCTTTTCTACTGATCGAGGGCGAAGGGCGCAAGATTCCCGGCCATGGTGGGGATGCCCAACTGCGAGCCGGCGGCCGCCTCGCCGATATCGCACCCACTATTCTGGAAATCTTGCAATTGCCTAAACCAGCAGAAATGACCGGCGAATCCCTTCTTAGTCCCTCCGGGTATGAAGTGCGCTCTGGACGCACACCCGTCAAAATCTAGCCCGGCTGTTCGGCTAAACTTTGCAACACAAATTTTCCGACTAGCCTAGGGGTGAGCCGGAAACCTTCAGATATTCCGTGTTCACACCCGACTCACGGGTGAGGGAAACTTTGCCGGTGCGGGCGATTTCCCGCACACCAAATTTTTGCAGCATTTGCAAAATTGCCACCATCTTGCCAGGATCGCCAACCACCTCGAGGGTAAGAAACTCCTCCGACAGATCGACAATGCGGGCCCGAAAAATCTGGGCAATCTCTATTACTTCAGAGCGCTTAGGAGGCGCGGCGTGAACCTTGATCAGCATCAGCTCACGCTCTACACAGGGAATATCCGTCAAGTCCCTTACTGAAATGACGTTAATCAGCTTATTTAACTGCTTGCTAATCTGCTCAATGACTCGGTCATCTCCCGGCACGACCATGGTAATGCGGGTGAAGCCACTTTGCTCCGCACTGCCCACGGCAAGGCTCTCAATATTAAATCCGCGACGGGCGAACAGGCTAGCAATTCGTGTCAAAACACCGGCTTCGTCTTGCACCACCACCGACAGGGTATGTTTCATACTCACACATCATAAATAGGCATCCCCAATCTTAGCCGCAACCCATAAAAACATAAAAAAAGCCCCGCAACTGCGGGGCAAATTACACCTAGAGTCAAAAATTAATCTCTGTAACCTAGCGGAGATAAGAACCCCAAGTCGCCCGTTCCTTAGCCGCACCAACAGGCTCAAGCGTTTGCTCGTCTTGCTGGATTGGTGCTGCGACAATGGCATCCTGGGCTACCGGAGTAGTGCCCGCCAACTTGTGCACCAGACCAGAGATCAGGGTATCCACCGAGAACAGACCACCACCGTTAATCGCATAAAAGGCAAAGACACTGGCATAGATCATCGACAGTTCCAAGTAGGCAATATTGAACCCACCGACCAAAATGTGATGGTACATAGCCACTAACATCGTGGAGGTCAACCCGAGAGCTGCAGGACGGGTGAACAAACCTAACATCAACAGGGGAGCCCCCAGAAGCTCGGTGAGCGCCGCCACATAGCTAAAGAAAATCGGGAAGGGTAAGCCAATTACCTGCACATAGGCTTCAGCAAAGCCCTCGATGTCTTCGAGCTTATCCAAACCGTTGTGGATCATTGCTAGCCCAGCGACCACGCGCAGAAGGGTAAAACCCGCTTGGGCTAAAACCTTTGGGGTATTATCAGAACGAAACAAAACATTATTTACGAGTGCCAAAATATTCATGGGAGACCTGCTTAGGGGGAAAGCATTGCTAACTATTACAAATATACACGAAAATTCACACTTATCAGCCAGATTATTAAATAATGTTAAATTCTTGGCTCGCACTGCCCTATGAAGGGGCGATCACCCAATTGGGAGAAGACTTTTACGACGTAGTGACCGCCGCCGAATTCCCTCAGCACCGACTGCGGTGGCGAAATGATGCGCTGCTGCCGATATTGGGACTAACCCCTGAGGCGGTCAGTGATGATGACTTCGTTGAGGCTTTCGGTCACTTCCGGGGAGCCCATCCTTTTTTGGCTCTGCGCTACCACGGCTATCAATTTGGGCACTACAACCCCCAGTTGGGCGATGGGCGAGGATTTCTCTATGGTCAGGTGCGGGGTCAGGATGGAGCCCTCTACGACCTGGGTACGAAGGGGTCGGGGCGCACCCCCTACTCCCGCACCGCCGATGGACGACTCACCCTCAAGGGAGGACTGCGGGAGGTGCTGGCGGCAGAGGCATTGCATCGTCTGGGTGTTTGCACCTCCCGTTGTTTAAGTTTGATTGAGACTGGTGAAGAACTGTGGCGGGGGGATGAGCCTTCCCCAACACGATCATCAGTCATGGTGCGGATGCAGCGATCGCACCTCCGATTTGGCACCTTTGAGCGGCTGCACTATTTGGGACGGGCGGACTTAGTGCGTCGCCTGCTGGATCATGTGATTGACACCTACTATGGACATCTACCGCCGGGGGGCGATCGCGACGGGTTATTCTATGCCGATCTAGTGCAACGGGTAGCCGAGTTGACCGCCCACTGGATGGCGGCGGGGTTCTGCCATGGGGTACTCAACACCGACAACATGGCGATTACGGGCGAAAGTTTTGACTACGGGCCCTACGCTTTTTTATCGACCTTTGACCCTCGGTTTACGGCTGCCTATTTTGACTACCAAGGACGCTACTGCTTCGGCAACCAACCCGCAGCATGCTACTGGAACCTGGAGATGCTGCAATTCCCCCTCAAAATGGTCATGACGGCTTCTGATTTGGCGGCGGGACTAGATCGTTTTGCTGCCCACTACCACCACGCTTACGAAACCCGAATGGCGGCTCGGCTTGGATTGGAAGCCCCTGATGCAGCGGCGATTAAGCCCCTAATCCTCCTGACATTGCAGTTATTGCAGCGCGTTCCTGTGGGATACAACGAATTTTTTGCCCATCTGCGCCAGGGTTATCAGGGGGTTCGAGGGCAAACCTTTGACCTAACGGTGCATCTGGACTGCTCCGATGAGCAACTAACCCTTTGGCAGGAATGGCACGACCTCTACCTATCCCATTTGGATCGCCATGACCCTGACCGCACGGCTGAACTGCTGCAAAAGTTTAATCCCCTCACAGTATTGGGACGTCCCACTGATTGAGCGCGTTGGGAGCGATCGCCACCGAGGACGACTGGCAGCCCTTCTACGACCTTGTGGAAAAACTCCAAACCAGTTAACCCACTCATGTTAGGATGCCAAAGGCGAAATGAATCCATAGGGAGGTAACGTTCTTGAAAGGAATTCTGATTAGTTTTGGGATTACGGCGGTTTGTATCCTGCTGATTGTCATAGCTCAGATGACCGCCCCTGCTGCGATCGCCGCTCCTGCAAACATGGCACAGACCCCAAACACTATGACTGATCTCATCATGACTGCTTCTGGCTTGAAATACAAAGACGTTAAAGTTGGCGATGGCGCTACCCCCAAAACTGGTCAGACCGTTGTCGTTCACTACACGGGCACATTGGAAGATGGTACCAAGTTTGATAGTTCCCGCGATCGCAACAGCCCCTTTTCCTTCAAGCTTGGCGTTGGCCAAGTGATCAAAGGTTGGGATGAGGGTCTATCCACTATGAATGTAGGTGGTCGCCGCACTCTTGTGATTCCACCAGAACTGGGCTATGGGGCTCGGGGCGCTGGCGGTGTGATCCCCCCCAACGCTACCCTAATCTTTGATGTGGAATTGCTGCGGATCTCATAACTTCCAGAGCCATCGATCAGAACATTTCGACCCTCCCTCCCGGAGGGTTTGCTATGGGAACCGCCTATAATATGAGGCGATGAAACAACTGCTCTACCTTGAGATTCCTACCCCCGACATCGCAGCGGTGCGCCACTGGCTGCAAAATGTTTACTGTGTGCCTAGGGGCAAGCAAGAAGCAACCCGCCATGGCTTCACGTGGTACCTTGATGCCTGCGCTTTGACAGTTTTTGTTTGGTCGGCGCAGCGAACAACGTACCTTAAGGTGTTTTGCTGGGAAGGAGAGCCCCAACCCACTAGCCGTAAAGCTTTAGATCACCTGACGGCGGCCCTGCGGGAGGCGTTTCCCCATCGCTTTCCCCAGTTGCCACCTCTGCTACCCGATCGCCCGATCTGGGACAGTCTTACTGCCACCTATCCCCTCACAGTCCACTATTTTCAGCGCATGGAACAGGGTGAGTATGATTTGCAGCGTCTCTACTGGTGGGAAAAACGTTGGCGTGGGCAGGCAAGCACACCCCAGCAGCCTTCCCAAGTGGTGGTGATCGCCTCCGATACCCTAAAGACTGAGCGGCCGCCCGATTACGACATTATTTACCTGGGGGGAGCCCTCGGGGTGATCCATGCAGCTATGATGGCCAAACTGGGGTATCGGGTTGCGGTGGTGGAGCGGTTACACTTCGGACGCATGAACCGGGAATGGAATATCTCTCGGCAAGAGTTTCAGGTGCTGATTGATTTTGGGCTGTTCACCGCCGCCGAGTTCGAACAGATCATCGCTGCCGAATATCAAGATGGGTTCAGCAAATTTTTTGACGCCAATGTGCCCCAGCATCTCAAAGCCAAGGTGCTGCATACCCCCACGGTGCTGAATATTGCCGTGGATACCAGCCGCCTGCTGGCCCTGTGCGCTGCCAAACTGGCCCTCCATGGCGGCAAAATTCTTGACCAGACAGAGTTCATTAATGTCACCATTGCCCGCGATCACGCCCAAGTCCAGGTGCGTTCCCTGTCCGACGGTAGGTCTACGGGCCTAAGCACCCGCCTGATCATTGACGCTATGGGTTCCGCCTCGGCGATCGCCCAGCAAATTAATCAGGGTCAGGCCTTTGACAGCGTCTGCCCCACCGTAGGTGCGGTGGTGGAAGGACTCGATGAAACGGTATGGCCAGCCCAGTATGGGGATGTGCTCTTCAGCCATGGAGATATCTCCCGGGGACGCCAACTAATTTGGGAGTTGTTTCCCGGTGAAGGGGCTGAACGAACCATCTATCTCTTCCACTACCACCAGATCCATCCCCAGAATCCTGGCTCCCTGCTGGATCTGTACGAGGACTTTTTTACGATTCTGCCGGAATATCGCCACTGTGATTTGACCCAACTCCGCTTCAAAAAAGCCACGTTTGGCTACATTCCCGGCTATTTCCATGCCCGACCACGCCAATGTGCCTTCGACCGCATCTTGGCAATTGGTGATGCCGCCGCCCTCCAATCTCCCCTTGTCTTCACCGGGTTTGGCTCCTTGGTGCGCAATCTGCCGCGCTTAGCTCTGCTTCTGGATACAGCCCTCAGGCACGACCTGCTAACCACCGCGGACTTGAACCAAATCAACGCCTATCAGAGCAATATTGCCGTAACGTGGTTATTCTCCAAGGGCATGATGGTGCCGACAGGAATGCACCTGCCACCAGAGCGCATCAACGCCATGCTCAATACGTTTTTTGGGTTGCTAGCCGACCTGTCCCCCGACCTGGGCGATCGCTTCATCAAGGATCGCGTGGGCTGGGGATTATTTAACCGCTTGGCGCTGATTGCCGCTTGGAAAAACCCCCGCATTATTCAATGGATCTGGCAAATGGCTGGGGCCGGCGACCTAGGCCGCTGGCTGCGTAGCTATGGCACCTTTACCCGAGAAGCCATCGCCAATGCGGTCTTTAGCGGTTGGTTACCCAGCTTGCTGATGCGCTTCCAGCCCTATTTGGAATCCCAGTTTCCACGCCTGTGGTTGCGGCTCCTAACGTGGAACTTGTCCTTAAAATATTCCTTGGGTCAGTCCCAGCCCCTATCTGTTCCTTCGCGCAGTGATGCCCATGGCTAAGGGAATTTTGCTGCTGCTATGGCTGGTGATGTCCCTAGGCGTTCGTAGCGATGGCATTAGGGCCCAGACCAAACTACGCGCCGTGGAACTCTTCCAAGACCTCACTGTGGCCCCCAACTTTGCCCCCAATCCCCAGATCCTTAAAGGGATCAGTGGTGGTGCCGAAGAAACTCAAACCCTATCCGGTCGCCCAAATACTGAAACGGGCCCCTGCATTGGCTTTGTCGATCGCCCCCCCGACCACCGTCTTACCCTCAGCCAGCCCCTGCCCCTGATGACCCTTCAAATTCAAAGCTCGGGCGACACCATTCTTTTAGTCCGCGGCCCCGGTGGGGTGTGGTGTAACGACGACCTGCGCGATCGCAATCCAGTCATAAGTGGGGAGTGGCTGTCGGGAACCTACGAAATTTGGGTCGGCTCCTACGAAAAAAATGCCGCGTTCCCCTACATCCTCAAGGTTATTGAGGGGCCGCTGCCCAACTAGGTTCCGTGATTCATTTCAGCTAGAAGCCCTACGTGATAGGCGTCACCGCACCGTCAATCCTACAGACCAGGGGCTGAAACCCCCACCCTGAAGCCTTTGGCAGCTAATGATGACAGACCCTAGCTTCCCTTAGACTGGTAAAGAGTTTCTTTTGTGACGTTCTTAGTGAACGGATGCATGCCTTCGGCGATCGCAAATAAATAGGTGCGGGTTTTTTCATCAAGGTTTTTCACCCCCGAAAAGTCCGCGTCTTGAATGGTGCGTAACCCGGCAAACTTAGCCCCCCGCAGGTTTGTCCCCCGCAGATTCGCCCCTCGCAGACTGGAATAACTGAAATCCGTATCGATCAGGTTTGCCCCACTAAAATTTGCTACCTGCATCTGGGCGCGCACAAACCGGGACCCTGTGCCGTTGGCCCAAGTGATGTTCGCCCAACTCAATTCACAGCTAGAAAAATCAGCATCCCGGATCACCGCACTGCGAAAATTGGCCTCTGACAAATTAGCCTCCTGAAAGTTCACCTCAATCAGGGTTGCACCGCTAAAGTCTGCCCGGCGAAGATCGGCACCGGTAAAGGAGGCACCCGTGAAGTTTTGCCCACGAAAGTTGGCATTGGACAATTCCAACTTGCTGAAGTCACGTTCTCCAGCTTCATAGGCGGCCAATATCTGGGATTCATCCATGAACAAGAACAGCAAAACTAGGGACTCCACTATATCAAGTAGTTGTGGTGATCACACCACTGCTGAATAATTGACCCACAGGTTCCCCAAGGACACTTTGGGGTGGACAGGGGCGCTTCATGGGCAAAAAAACTAGACTAGGTCTTGCGCGTTTGGACGATGCCAATATTGCGAATTGTCTGATGCGCCCGGGCGGACTCCAGGCGAACCAAATTCTGGTAAGAGACCCAGGCAATGCAATCGACTGGGCAGGTGTCAATCGCCTCTTGAATCAAAGGCTCCGAATCCCCATCCTGGTTAACTACCCGTGCTCTCCCATATTCATCTTCCAGGAAAAAGGTGTGTCGGGCCACATAGGCGCAGTGACCGCAGCCAATACAAACGGTTTCATCAACATAGACGGCGTTTTGTCTTAAAACACCGCCCAACTCTGGCTCATGGCCTGTCCGTTCCATCAGCCATGCCAGCGCTCGAGAACCAGTCGCACTGAGCCATCGGCTTGGGGCTGCTGTTGCACCACGTTAAAGCCCTGCTGTTCGGAAGCTTGGGTCACCGTGGCGATCGCATAGCGCTGGGTCACCCGCTGCAAAAATCCCTCCACCGTCCAGGGTTGCTGCCAGTACTGCATATCGGTCACCAGCTCGTACTCCTTGCCATTCCAGCAAAAACCCAAATCATATCCATTATCTTGGGGAATCACCACTGCGGCGGTCACAGTTGCCCCGTGGTAGCCCCGCACGGCACCGTCAGGCTTCCAAGTAATTCCTAGATGGGTCAAAATGCTTTGGAGGGTAGCGAGGTTGCGGATTTGGGTCTTAATTTGGCTGAAGTGAGACATGGAAGATTCCTCTTACGGCTAATAACTGAGTAGGGGGGCTAAATGCAAATAGAATCAAGAACAGGAATGAATGTTACGTTTTACAATGATTCGCTGGACGGGGAAAGACGTGAGTACTCGCTCACCCTATCAGACAGAAAGGCGGTCTGGCCAAAGTGCTCAGAGGTGAGTTCACAGGCCACTACGGTTCCTAATTGCGCTTCAATTTCGGCGGTCACCTCGGCACATCCAGCACCCAAGATCCCAGAAACGCGCTCCTCGACGCGCCCATCAGGGTAGATGATGAATTCCAAGGTTTCCATGGAAACTCCCACTAGATTGATTAGTTAAGTTTTACCTACCCATCGGATGCCGTCAAGAAGTTTACAAATGTTTGATAAAAAAGTTTGTGATTACTTTTTGTCAATGGAATACCCAGAGATTTCCCTGGGTGAGAAGCTCTGCTGCTGATTCACAGGCATTTACTGGAACTGCCGGTGATGGAACTGGGCGTAGCGTCCTCCCTCGGTTAGGAGTTGGGAATGGGTTCCGGATTCAACAATTTGCCCTTTTTCGACCACAAAAATGCGATCGCATTGACGAACCGTGGCCAGGCGATGGGCGATCACCAGAACCGTTCGCCCCTGCATCAGCCGTTGGAGGGCTTCCTGGACCAAATGCTCTGATTCAGCATCAAGGGCGCTGGTGGCTTCATCGAGCACCAAGATTTTGGGGTCATGGAGCACGGCCCGGGCGATCGCAATGCGCTGCCGTTGCCCCCCGGAGAGGGTCACGCCCCGTTCACCGACCCAGGTGTCATAGCCCTGGGGCAATTGCATGATGAAGTCATGGGCATTGGCAACTTTAGCGGCGGCTTCTACAGTGGCGGCATTCCAAGTGATCTGACCAAAGGCAATATTGCTGGCGATCGCCCCTGAAAACAGCACCGTCTCCTGGGGCACAATGGCAATCTGTTGACGCAGGCTTCGCAGGGTCACGGATTGAATATCTACGCCATCAATGCACACCCGCCCGGCGGTCGGTTCATAAAAGCGCAGCAAGAGGTTGACCAAGGTTGACTTCCCCGCACCAGAAGAGCCGACAAGGGCAATAATCTCCCCGGGAGCGATCTTGAGATTGATCTCTTCCAGCACCGGCTGATCCGGTCGATAGGCAAAGGAAACCTGCTCGTAGGCGATCGCTCCGGTGGTCACAACTAAGGGCTGGGCATCGGGTTGATCGACAACGGAGGGGCGTTCCCGCAGGATCTCCAAAATCCGCTCTACCGAAGCTTCAGTCTGCTTGATTTCGTTATAGCTGTTGGTGGTGTTGACAATCGGGTCAATCAGCAGTAGTACCCCAGCGCTAAAGGCTACAAACTGACTACCCGTCAGTTGCCCCCGGGAAATCAGCCAACTGCCGATGATAAACAACAGGCAAATGCCCGCCGCCTCCAAAAAGCCAATCACCGGATACTGAATTGCGCGAATGCGATCAGTAGCGTACTTGCGGCGGCAACTCTGCTCCGACTCCACGGCAAAGCGCTGCAACTCGTAGTCCTCCGTACCAAAGGCTCGCACCGAGCGAATGCCGCTAAACACCTCCGCCAAAAGGGAGGCAAGGGAAGAGATTTGCTCCTGACTTTGGCGCGATCGCCGCAGCATTTCATTGCCAAACCAGCCAATCAACACCGCCACTAGGGGGGCCACCACTAGGGTCGTTGCCGTCAGCACCCAATTGAGGTAAACCATATAGCCCACCACCAGCACCAGTTGCAGCACCGACGGGACGAACTGATGGAAGAACTTACCAATAACCTCCCCAATGCGATCCACATCCTCGGTCAGGCGATAGGCCAGATCACCGGTTCGGGATTCGGCAAAATAATCTAAGTCCAAACGATGCAAATGCTGATACACCCGCACGCGCAGATCCTTAGCTGTCCGCAGCGCTGCTTGGGCCATCAGGGCATCCTGCCCATACTGACACAGCCCCCGCACTACAAACATACCCATGGTGCCACCCGCAAGTTGCAGAATCGCTGGCACGTTGCCTGTGGCGACCGACTCCGCCACCAAACCCAAAATGTGGGCCAAGAGGGGCATGGTGCCAATAAAGCCGAGGGTGCAAAGAAAGGCACGGAAAATTAAAAATCGATAGGGACGCAAAAACGACAGCAGCGGCTGATACCCCCTTCGGGCGATCGCCATGCCTAAAGCCCCATCACATGGGCCACATGCTCCAGCGTCGGAGCTACTCCCCGGTGTAACTGCGCTGCCGCCGCCGCGATCGCCCCATCGGGATCCTTTAACCCATTCCCCGTTAGCACACAGACCAGCGTCCCTCCGTAGGGCAGGCGATCGCGCAACTGAAACAACCCAGCCACCCCAGCCGCACTTGCTGGTTCACAAAAAACCCCTTCTTCCGCTGCCAGAAACCGATACGCCTCGAGAATTTCCTCATCCGTTACCGCATGGAACTCCCCGCCACTCTCGCTACGCACCGCCAAAGCCAGCTTCCAGTTTGCCGGATTGCCAATGCGAATGGCCGTTGCCAAGGTCTCGGGATTGGTCACGACCTCTCCCCGCACCAAAGGAGCCGAACCTGCCGCCTGAAAGCCCATCATTTGCGGCAGCTTACGAATTTTGCCCACCCCGTGATATTGCCGGAACCCCATCCAGTAGGCACTGATATTTCCCGCATTGCCCATGGGCACACACACCCAATCTGGAGCCTCTCCCAATGCCTCCACCAGTTCAAAAGCCGCCGTCTTCTGCCCCTCTAAGCGATAGGGATTGAGGGAATTCACCAACGTAATCGGATAGGACTCGGCCATCTGCCGCACGATCGCCAAAGCTTGGTCAAAGTTTCCGTCAATGGCAATCACCTCCGCCCCATACATTAGGGCTTGGGCCAATTTACCTAGGGCAATTTTGCCGTCGGGGATCAAGACGAACGCCTTAAGTCCGCCCCGGCGGGCATAGGCCGCAGCCGCCGCCGAAGTGTTGCCCGTACTGGCACAAATCACCGCTGTCGCCCCCGCCTCCTTAGCCTTAGAAATCGCCATCGTCATGCCACGATCCTTAAAGCTGCCCGTTGGGTTCAGTCCGTCAAACTTGAGGAATACCTGCACATTCCGACCTAAAGCTGCACTCAGAGCTGGGGCGGGAATCAAAGGTGTATTCCCTTCATGGAGGGTCACCACTGGCGTTCGCTCTGTCACAGGTAGATAGTCAGCGTACTGATCGATCAGTCCCTGCCACCCGCAATAGGAATCGGCCGTCAGCCTGCGTGCGCCTAAAGTTTGCATACCGTCTAAAGGAGGAAAAATATGGATAACGTCAAGGTCTATTTAGTCTACCTCCAACCCTCGGCGATCGCCTAGAAAAACCTTCATCCTTTTACTTGCAATATAGAGCGCTTAGGGTAATATGAAAAAGCACTCTGATCCTCAGTAGCTCAGTGGTAGAGCGTCCGACTGTTAATCGGATGGTCGCTGGTTCGAGCCCAGCCTGGGGAGTTTTTTGTTTTACTGAACTTTTTAGATCAGCTCCTTCTCAAGATTAGTTCTGTAAATTAGATCTATAGTTCTGTAGAACAAGCCTGTATTGGATCAGATTCATCAGACGAAGTGGCTTGGATTGAACCCCATGCATTGAATTGCTTTAAGTGACGCTTAAATCATTAATGGAAAAATTAAATGGGATAGGGATCTTGACGCCCAACTAAATGCCGAACTGGTACCGAACTAAATGCCGAACTAGATGCCGAATTAAAGATAGAGCTAATTTGCATCTGATCGGGGGTCACGTCTCAAAAAATCATCTGCAGATATTGACAGATAGTTTGCAGACCCGATTTGAATCTTTAGCACCAATCCAACCTTACCGCCGCGATTTACTGCCGCTAACACACCGACCAAACCAAAGTTGATCGAGTGCTTAAAAGCCGCAGGGTAGGATTGCAAATTGCCGTTCACCTGCCCGGACTCCCTAGCCGCACCTAATTCAACGCCCTCAATCATCCCTATCTCCCGAAGGGACTGCTCCCGTGACATGAGCACTGGAATCACTCTTATAGTCATTTCAAATAAATACGAGACAATCCAACCTGCTTCAGGTGATATTTCCAAGGATTCAAACTGTCTCATAGCTATTTAGAATGACTACAAATTAATCTTTGACTCAGCCCATAGCTTTACAAAAGCTGGACGAATTTCGAGGATTTCGAACAAGACTTTAAATTCAACTCCTGAGCTAAGGATACAAATCCGAGGAATCCATCATCATGGGCATTTATGGTGGACACCCATACAAGGAGTGCTGAAAAAAACATCTCAAGCTTTTACACCATTCGTAATAGGTGCCGGGGAAATGGGGCTTCCCTGACTCCAATATCTGAGTCATGGGTTCCGCTTTGTCCCCTTGCACTAACTGACCACGGTTTTCAATCTACTGGTGGCAGAGGCTCAACCCATCCCAACACTTACCCTAATCCTGACAGAATAACCAGCGTCCCTAACCACCCTTAAACCAAAAATCACCAATCAAGCTATTAGCAGGTTCTGGGGGTTGGGCAGATGGCTCGGGTTCGGGAAGAGTAATGAGTGTGCTGGGAATATCGCTAAAGAAATTTGGTTCCTCTAGGGTCGTGGCTGGGGAGGGGGGCAGGAGGCAGCGCACCATAATGGCGGTGAGGTTGTCGTGTCCGTTGAGGCGATCGCCTAGATCCATAAAGGCATCAAGCCCCTGTTGCAGGTCAGCATCGGGATGGAGTAGGGGCAACAGGTGCTCTTGCCAGTGGTTTTCAATCACATCAAAGTCGCTTAACCCATCGGAACACAGCAGAAAAAGACAGGATTCTTGCAGCGGGATGGACTGGAGCGCTGGGGCGATCGCCTGCTCATGTTTCGGGCCGAGGGCTTGGGTCAACTGATGGGCATCGGCCCGGGCGCGGGCCACACTGGGGGACACCCCAACATCCATCAGATGGTTGGCCAGTTCATGGTCGCGGGTGCACTGCAGCAGTTTGGCTCCCTGCCCCCCCTCGACGATCTGGTAAATACGGCTGTCTCCCACATGGGTTAGCATCACCCGATCCTGGGCACACAGCAGCATCACCAGGGTAGTGCCCATGCGGGCGAGGTCACGGCGCTGCTGGCTTTCGTTTTGCTCATAGATGAGTTGATTCGCATGGCATACCGCCTTAAGTAGTTCCGCTTCCGTTGGCAGGGTCACCATGGGGGCAAAGGTCTGGGAAAGATCTTGGATGGCGATCGCGCTGGCCTCTTCTCCCCCCTCATGTCCGCCCATACCGTCACAAACAATGAATAACCCCGTCGTAAATCGCGCGGTATGTTTTTGTCTGCCCAGCGCCGCTGCTGAACTTGGGCAAAAAAATCGTCTTCATTATGGGGGCGAACGCGTCCAGTACGGGAAGCCGCTGCAAAGGATAGGGATGGGACTCCACTGATTTGGGGAGGGGCGGCGGCAGCAGGTTGCTCTTGGGACCTCTCCGGTACTGACGACTGGGGAACAAAAAGCTGCGCCCCACAGTGCTCGCAGTAGCGATGCTCGGTTGGGTTGGCAAACCCACATTGGGAACACAGGATCATAGAAAGGCTCAGCCCCTAAAGAACGTAAAATACAGGGTGTTAGGCAAACCGTTCCGCAGTGGAGGAATCATGGACGATTTTAGCAAAGCGACAACCACTGCCCGCGAGTTTATTACCCTCAGCCGTCATGTGCTCAACCAGGAGGGCACCTTTTCGGCGGATGCCTATGATTTGAGTGCTCTCCTCGGCCGGATCGCCCTTGCTGGCAAGATGATCTCCCGCCACCTCAGTCGCGCTGGATTGATTGCTGGCGCACTGGGGGTTACGGGGGAGGTGAATGTCCAAGGGGAAACCGTCCAAAAAATGGATCAGTTTGCCAATCAGGTGTTCATTCGTGCCTTTGAGCAGAGTGGGCTTGTGTGTCGGCTGGCTTCAGAGGAAATGGAAGAGCCATACTACATTCCCGAGAACTGTCCCATTGGACGGTATATGTTGCTATTTGATCCCATTGATGGATCTAGCAATATTGATGTCAATTTAGCCGTTGGTTCCATCTTTGCCGTCCGCCAGCAATCAACGGCGACAGAACATGCTGGCACAGCGGATTTTTTGCGATCGGGGCATGAGCAGGTGGCGGCGGGCTATTTGCTCTATGGCTCCAGCACCATGCTGGTCTACACCCTAGGCAAAGGCGTCCATGCCTTTACCCTTGATCCGAGTTTGGGGGAATTTATTTTGTCCCAAGAATCTGTTATGATCCCGCCCCATGGCTCGACCTACAGCATTAATGAGGGAAATTTCTGGCAGTGGGAAGAACCCATGCGGCAGTATGTGCGCCACATTCACAGTCAGCCCGGCTATTCCAGCCGCTATTCCGGGGCTTTGGTGGCGGACATCCATCGCATTTTGTTCCAAGGAGGGGTGTTTCTCTATCCGGGAACCATGAAGCACCCCGATGGCAAGTTGCGCTTGCTCTATGAGTCGGCTCCGCTGGCGATGCTGATCACCCAGGCGGGCGGGCGGGCGACAACGGGAACCCAGGAAATCTTGGATGTGGTTCCTGAGGCTCTCCATGCACGCACTCCGTTAATTATAGGTAGTTCTGAAGATGTGGCTTTGGTCGAGTCGTTCTTGGGCAGCTAGGGCAACGGTTGATCTCCTGCTGCTCTATGGAGCGATCGCCGGTCAGATACCGCCGTCGTCGTTAGTGATGGGAGCGGGCGTCCTATTGTTGTGGGGACTATCCCAGGGAATAGCACCGCTGTTGGGTGCTACGGACGGGGAAGCCCAGCGGTCATGGCTGGAAAAAAAAGTATCCTCCCAGCGGTTGCAAAAAGTGGAGATGGTGGGCGATCGCCTCTTAGGGTATGGCAAGTTTACGCCTTGGCAGCAGCAGGTGCTCTGGCAGGACTTACCGCCGGGGGATCGGATGCAGGTCACACCCCACGGGGTGTCCTTAGAACGGCGATCACCCCTGCCCTACTGGGCATTTGGTTTGCTTGTGGGGATAACGATCAGCATCATGATCCTGCTCTGGGGTGATGGCTGGCGGATGGCAGGACTTCTGGGGTTGTGGCTGCTGCGTCAAGGCTGGATGGTCTGGGCTCCCCCTTGGCTGTCCCTTGGCAGCATGTCCCTAGTCACCTGGGGTGGCACCTGGCTTTTGGGCATCGGTGATGCGGGATGATTTGGGGGGCGTGGCTTTCTGCTCCTCTCCGCCGATGG
>JAAUUH010000009.1 GCA_012031145.1 Oscillatoriales cyanobacterium SM2_2_1
TGACAACAGCTCGCGATCGCCGACCAGTCCACTGCTCGATCACCGCATCCGTATCCACATAGCCATAGCCCCAACGCTGGGCCAGGTGCGTCCCAGGGTGCTCTTGCCCGCCCCCATCATGCCTACCAAAAAAACAGCGGTGCCCTGTAGCTTTGTAATCACCCCATCATCCATGCCTGCTTTTCCCCAATCCCCACGTCCGCCTATGGTACGATCTCCGCCAACCAGACCACACAATCACCATGGCAGAAAAATCAGGGAATTTTTGGGGTGGGTTCTTTGTCGGGGCGATCTTGGGGGGAGCTATTGGGGCGATCGCGGCCCTCAAACTGACAGAACCCAGTGATGACGCCTCCGACACCCTCACCGACAGCCCCGCTAACGCCGAGCAATCCCGCCGCACCCTTGAGCAAAAAATTGCCAACCTCAACGCCGCCATTGATGCCGTCAGTCAGGAACTTTCGACAGCCATGGAAAATGGACAGGGTGACGCTGAGTCCTAGGAGCAGCACTTGCGAATGGCTTTGGGCTTGCCTGTACAATGAAGTAACAACCTATTGTTTAGGAGAGCACTCCCTATGCCGATTCTGGTAACCCTTGCTAATTTCGTCCAGATCTACGCCCTATTGGTGGTAATCCGCATCCTGCTGTCCTGGTTTAACGTGGATTGGTATCGCCAGCCTTTTACCACCCTGTCCCAGATTACCGATCCCTACCTTAATGTCTTCCGGGGATTGATTCCCATGGTTGGGGGCATGGATTTTTCGCCCATGCTGGCCTGTTTGCTGCTCGGCGTTCTCCAAAATGCGTTAGTATCGGTGGCACTGTAGTTTTGTCGCCAATTTGTCATGCTGGATCTCTCAGGAAAGAATGCCCTCGTCACCGGGATTGCCAATGAGCGCTCAATCGCTTGGGGAATTGCCAGGAAACTGCATCAGGCGGGGGCTAAGCTGGGAGTGACATTTTTGCCCGATGATCGCGATCGCAACAAGGGCAAGGTCGCAGCTTTGGTCGAACCCTTGGCACCGGACTTTCTGCTGCCCTGCAATGTCCAAGAAGACACCCAAGTGGATAGCCTGATCGAGGGGATTCGGGAACATTGGGCGAAGATTGACATTTTGATCCATTGCCTGGCCTTTGCTAATAAAGAAGACCTGTCGGGTAATTTTGTTGAGGTTTCCCGCAGTGGCTTTCAGTTGGCCCTAGATGTCAGCGCCTACTCGTTAATTCACCTGTGTCGGGCGGTAAAGCCCCTGATGACCGATGGCGGCAGTGTCATTACCCTAACCTACATTGGCGGGGCGCGGGTTGTCCCCAACTATAACGTGATGGGTATTGCCAAAGCTGCCCTAGAAATGAATGTGCGATACCTAGCCGCCGATTTGGGACCCGGCAATATTCGGGTGAATGGCATTTCTGCCGGGCCGATTCGGACTTTGGCTTCGGCGGCGATCGGGGATTTCCACAGCATGTTGCACCACTATGAAGAAAAAGCGCCCCTCAAGCGGCTGGTGAGTCAAGAAGAAGTGGGGAATGTGGCTGCCTTCCTAGCCAGTGACTTGGCAAGTCCCATTACCGGTCAAATCTTGTATGCTGACTGCGGGTTTGAAGTGATGGCCGCCTAGAGGAACCTAACTTAAGTACCTATGGATATCGCAAGCTTTCGCACCCAGTTCCCGCTCTTTGATGCCGCTAGTCCAGAAACTTTGACGATGCTGCTTGAAGGTGTGTCGGAGCGAGAATTCCCGGCGGGGCGGGCGGTGTTAATGGAAGAATCCTGGGGTAATGCCGTGTTTTTCACCCTTTCCGGCTGGCTCAAGGTGCGATCGCTGCACAATCAGGACACTACAACCCTTGCGGTGCTGGGCAAGGGGGACTTTTTTGGCGAAATGGCGATTCTCGATGAATCCCCTCGCTCGACCGATGTAGTCGCCTACGACACGGTGCAGTTGCTGAGCATTTCTGCCCAGCGTTTTGTTCAAGCCCTGAAGCAAGATAGCCTACTAAGCTATCGGCTGCTGCAACTGATGGTAAAGCGGCTCAAGAAAACCAACCAGCGATCGCAACTGCGATTCCAAGCCCCCGCAATGCGGGTGGTGACAGTGCTGCTGGGGTTGGGGCAAAGCTATGGCGCAGAAGTCGATGGTGGCATTCAGATCTACCATCTGCCGGTTAAGGATCTGGGAGATTTGGCTGAGGTAAGCCCCAACGACACCCAAAAAATCCTAGACAAGCTCTTGGAAAAGAACTGGCTAGCGGCCGATCCCCAGCGTCATCGGCTAACCCTAGTGGATCTCAAGCAACTGCAGCAGTTGTCTACCCCACGTTAGATTTCTGACCGAGGTAATAGCTTTTACAAACCGACACCCGTGGAGGGTGGTAGGGTTACCCTAGCTTAAATTTTGATAAACCCTATGTCTGTCCTTGATCCCCTTCCAGACAACCCAGGCGATATTTCCGTCTGCTGCTATGTTAACGCCACGAGCTCGATCCAGATTGCCCGGATTGCCAATGTCACCAATTGGTACTTTGAGCGGGTGGTATTTCCAGGGCAGCACCTAATTTTTGAAGCCCCGTTGGCAGCCTTGTTGGAAATTCACACCGGAATGATGGCAAGTTCGATTCTTTCCGATACAATCCCCTGTGTGCAATTGCGGGTGGAGGAGCCCTCGGTACTTTTACCGAGCTGGGTTCCTGCGCTGGCGGCACCAACACCCGAACCAGAAGCCATTACCTGACATGGATTTTCTCTCCCTTGAATATGCGGCCCTCCTGGGGGGGGCGGTAGTTCTTTATTGGTTTTTGCCTTGGCAACAAGTTCGCTGGTTGGTGTTACTGACAGCAAGCTTGTTTTTTTATTTCCAAATTCAGCAGCAGTATGTGTGGTTACTGCTGGTCATGGCTTGGGTGAATTTTTGGGTGGCCGGACAGTTATCCCGCAGTCAGGCTCCTTTGCGGCAGTGGCTGCTGGTGATGGGTATTGCCCTGAACTCTTTGCTGTTGGTGGGATTTAAGTACATTCCGTTTTTGATGACGATTTTGGCCGATGTGACGGGGCTGCGAGCAGGAACCGCGATCGCCGAATGGGCCAGGTCAAGCATTGTCGCCCCAGTAACCCTAAGTTTCTATGTATTTGAGCTGATTGCCTATCTGGCAGATGTTTACGGTGGCGCTAAGCCAGCGACTAGTTTTTTGGAATTTGCCACCTATAAGCTTTTTTTTGCCAAGTTACTATCGGGACCGATCACGCGCTATCACCATTGGGTACCCCAACTCAGGCAGCCAGCCCAATGGCAATCACGAAACCTCTGGGAGGGGTGGTGGTTGATCACCAGTGGCATCGTCAAGAAGGGAGTGGTGGCGGATAACTTTGGCGTGTTTGTCGATCTTTGCCTGCGGAATGTGGAACGGGCGGGAAGTGGGGATTTGTGGCTGGCGATCGCCGCCTACGGGGTACAAATTTATTTTGACTTTAGTGGCTACATCGACATTGTGCGGGGCAGTGCCCAACTTTTTGGGTTTCAGTTACCGATTAATTTTGATTTTCCTTACTTTGCCACCAGCGTGTCGGAGTTTTGGCGGCGCTGGCATATCACCCTCGGCAACTGGATGCGGGATTATGTCTACATTCCGTTGGGAGGGTCGCGGGGTGGTTTGGGGCGCACCTGTTTCAACCTGATGGTAGTGATGGTGGTGGTGGGCATCTGGCATGGTGCTAACTGGGGATTTATTGTGTGGGGCGTGTGGCACGGCTCAGCATTGGTGGGCCACCGTTTGTTGATTGCCTCCGGCTGGGGATCCGGATTTTGGCGCACGACGGGGGGGGCGATCGCCGCATGGCTAGCAACCCAACTGGTGGTGCTGTTGGGCTGGATTCCCTTTCGGTTGCCGAACCCAGTGGATTTAGTCCAATTTTGCCAGCGGCTGTGGGGGCAATCCGCCGATCCCCAGTTTGCCAGTAAGGTTTATGTCCAGTCGTTGGGATTGTCGGCGGGGCAAATTGGCTTTTTGCTGCTGTTGGTTCTGGGCTGGCATGGAATCCTCTATTGGGGCGATCGCTATCGCATCAATGTCAATCCCTACCTAAAAATTTTCGCCATCCCGTTGTTGCTTTTTTTTGTGGGTTTAATGAGCCCGGCAGAGCGCCCGCCCTTCATTTACTTTGATTTTTAAGGTTTAGGAGGTCATTCCTATCCCATGGTGGTCTCGAGCGTGAATTAAGGCTCAACTGCCCCGAGTTAGGAGCGAGCCACATCCATTGAAAGCAGGCTAGGGGTTGCGATCATTGGGCAGTCAAATGCTTTCACGATCGGGGGTTCAGCCCCTAGCCTGCAAAATTTGGTGGCGCGACAACGCCGATCCCACAGGGTTTCTAGTTTGGATTGATGACGCACCCTGCCATTGCGGCCAAGAACCTCTATGGTGCTCCAAAGTAGGTGGCACACATCGGGCGAGGGAACATGCATCGAACGCTATCGCCCACCGCCAAAAAGCCAATAAAAATTCACGCCCACTTGAGCGCCATCAGGACGGGCCACTAAGGAGCCAAAGGTATTCTGACCCGTGGCATTGCTGACATAAACGTCGAACCCGAGGCGATCGCCCGTCAACAGATAGCGCAGCGCCGCCGCCCAAGTGGACTGATCCCCTCGGAGGGAGGGGGTGAATTCACCGAGTAATTGCAGTCCGTCGGACAGACGATAGTTAAACCCTAGGGTCACGCCCGCTGGCGTGGTTTCCACGATCGCTACCTTGGGAGTAAGCATCAGCGCCAAGTCTGGGGTGGGCTGGTACTGGGCAATCAGTTCGGCCCCGAGGACTCCAGTGATAGCGTCAGGTCGAGAGCGTCCAAATAATGTGATGTTTCCGTAGAAACTGAGGGAAAAGGGATCCCCCTGGGCTTGATCTAAAAAGCGCAATTTTGCAGCACCACTAAAGTTAATCCCGCTGGTATCTAATTGGGGAATAACCTGCTCGGCACTGCGATCATAGCGACCCACGCCGATTTCCACTTGGGCATCCTCAGAAATGCCGTAGGCGAGGCTGACATCAAAACCGGTGCCGCCGCCGGCCCGTAGTCGCCACAGATTCGGTGGCAGGGTGTCGGCGGTGCGGCTGGTAATGCCATCAATTAACAGTTGCGCGTCCCGAATCCCCAGGGGGGCACGGGGTGTGGCCCGAAAGCTGCGGGCATAGCGGTTGAAGCTGTCGGGGGTGAAGGTCAACTGGGCGGCGATCGCCACCTGGTCACCGTCAGGCAAAAAGGACAGCACTCGTGTTGCCGGGGTGGTGCCTAGGGCATTGGTGGCATAGACATCTAACCCCACCGTAGGACTGATCAGATAGCGTAACCCGCCACTCCAGACGAGGCGGCCGCCAAAGCTGCCATCACTGCCACGAACGGAGTTATTGCCCGAAATTGGGGCGATCGCATCGGCCTGAAGGCTCAAACGGGGCGTAGCTTGCCAGTTGATCCCAGCGCCAATGCTAAAAATGGTGCCAAAAAATTCGCGGTGCCAATGGTGTTGGGCAAAACCGATACTTGGGGTGTCACCGTCAGTTGCACCTCCGGGCTGGGCGCATAGGTCAGGGGCAAGAATACCGATCCCGCCAAGCTGCCGCTGCTGGCGGTGCCGCCAAGGAAGTCACTGCCAAGGGTGCTGACGTTGAGATACTCCAAAGATCCCCCCAAGCTCAGCCGGGTCGTTTCAGTTTGCAGCAGCGAATATTTAAAGTTAGGTGCGATCGCCGTGATTGCCAAACTGGCGTTGTTCACCGTTCCCACCGGGCGACCGAGGGGGTCATCGTAGAACAGAAATGCCACCCCCACCTGCAGCCGCTCGTCGATGCCATAGTCGATGGAGCCGGAATAAACTTCCAAGGCCGAGCCTGCCGTCACCCGATCATTACCAAAGGCCCGTACCCCCGCCGTAATAGCCAGTTCTCCCCAGTTCAGTTGATTAGCCGTTTCAAGGTTAAACAACCGAATGGGCGATCGCTGTAAAGGAGCTAGCTGCACGGTGGGTTTGGGTGGTTCTGGTTCCGTTACCACCGGCCCCCGCTGGGGGTCTGGAGTCGCTGGGGCGGGGGCGGGTGGCGCGGCGGGGAATCCCCCTCTATCCGGTGGCAGAGGGGTTGGCGCTACGGGAACCACGGGCGATCGCGTGCCTCCCTGCATCGGGGGCAAAGCCTCAACCTCGCTTGCTGGTAAGGGACGCAACCGTAACCCACCTGTGCTTGGAACTTCTTGGGCAATCACATCAGTCGAGCCCATTACCGAGCCCATCACTGAGCCCATCAGTGGCAGCAACACCATCCACCCTAGCCAATTGCGTTCCATACACCACACTCCACCACAAGCTACAGAATTATGCAAAAAGCAGTTCAAAAAATACTACCGCGAAACCCGTATTTACCCAGAGGTTCCCCCAGTTCCCTTGCAAAAAAAACATGCGTTGCCCCCAGTTCATTGCATAATCATGTATAGTTCCTAAAAATTAATTCATCGCTAGTACAGTATGACCACTGAGGCAGAGCAAACTTTTGAGACATCCAATTCAGATTTGCCAGACGGGGAGTCCCTAGAGCTTGATGCCGAGCTACTTGACGCTGAGTTGGATGAGGAGTCCCTCCTGAATTTAGGTAAAGGATCTTTTGCTGCGGAACCCGTTGTTGCGGAAGCCTCTCCCCAGCCATCAAAAGAGCCGCCCGCCGAGCAGAAGGTAGCAGTTGATCCCGAGCGCATTCGTCAATTACTCACTGAGATCACCACCCTGCAAGCCCAGCTTGACGAACGGAAAAATACCTACCTGCGACTCTCGGCCGACTTTGAAAACTTTCGCAAGCGCACATCCCGCGAAAAGGAAGAACTTGACGAAAAAGCTCGAGGCAAACTAATTCAAAAGTTATTGCCCGTTGTGGATGATTTTGAGCGGGCCCAAATTCAGATTGTGCCCAAAACCGATGGTGAAGCGAGTATTCACAAAAGCTATCAGTCTGTGTACAAGCAACTGCTCAAGTGCCTGAAAGATCAGGGCGTTGAGCGCATGGATACGGTTGGGCATAGCTTCGATCCTAACTACCATGAAGCCATTTCCCAAGAACCCTCCCCGGATCATGAGGAAGGTCTGGTCAGCGAAGAATTGCGCCCCGGTTACTTGTTTGGCGATAATGTGTTGCGCCATGCATTGGTCAAGGTTTCCTCAGGTAAAGTAGGGCCAAGTTAGGGGTAAGAGCGTCGTTTCGTCATATTCGGATGCCAGGGAATTATGTCAAAAGTCATAGGGATTGATCTAGGGACAACAAATAGCTGTGTGGCCGTATTGGAGGGGGGGAAGCCCGTTGTTCTGACTAACAGCGAAGGATCACGGACAACACCTAGCATCGTTGGCTTTTTGAAGGATGGTTCCGAGCGGATCGTCGGTCAAGTGGCCAAACGTCAGTCGGTTACCAATGCCGCCAACACGGTTTACAGCATTAAAAGATTCATCGGTCGTCGTTGGAATGAAACCGAGGATGAGCGGAAGCGAGTGCCCTACATCGTAGCCCCGGGCAAGGATGAGATGGTGAATGTAGTGATTGGGGAAAAGGAATACACGCCCCAAGAAGTTTCAGCCATGATTTTGCAAAAGCTAAAGCAAGATGCCGAAAACTATCTGGGTGATTCAGTGGCCCAAGCGGTGATTACGGTACCCGCCTACTTTACCGACTCCCAACGGCAAGCCACTAAAGATGCTGGGGCGATCGCTGGCTTGGAAGTGCTCCGCATTGTCAATGAGCCCACCGCTGCCTCCCTAGCCTATGGTTTGGACAAGCAGGATCGGGATCAAAAGATTTTGGTTTTTGACCTTGGTGGCGGCACCTTTGACGTCTCTGTGTTGCAGTTGGGGGATGGAATTTTTGAAGTTAAGGCTACGGCGGGTAACAACCACCTAGGCGGTGATGATTTCGATGCCATTATTGTCGATTGGTTGATTAAGGACTTCTTAGAAAAGGAGGCGATCGATCTCAGCCAAGATCGCACTGCCCTACAACGGCTTAAAGAGGCGGCAGAGAAAGCCAAAATCGAGCTCTCCTCAGCACCCACCACCCTGATCAGCTTGCCCTTTATTGCTGCTAACGAATCGGGGCCTAAAACCATCGAGCTTGACCTGACTCGGGCTCAGTTCGACCAGCTCACCGCACCGCTAGTGAAGAGCACCTTGGAGCCAACAGCCCAAGCCCTAAAGGATGCGGGGCTATTGCCCAAGGAAATTGATCGCATCATCCTTGTAGGGGGTTCCACCCGGATCCCAGCGGTGCAGGAGGCAATCATCAAGTTTTTTGATGGCAAACGCCCCGACCAATCGGTGAATCCCGATGAGGCCGTAGCTGTCGGTGCGGCAGTGCAAGCCGGGATTTTGGGCGGTGAGGTAAAGGATCTGCTGTTGCTAGATGTGATCCCCCTATCCATTGGCTTGGAAACCCAAGGTGGGGTGTTTACCAAAATCTTGGAGCGCAACACCACCATCCCAACCAGCAAATCCCAGATATTTTCCACGGCGGTGGATAACCAGTCGGTGGTGGAGATTCACGTGCTGCAAGGGGAGCGGACGATGGCTCGGGATAACAAATCCCTTGGCAAGTTTGAGCTGGAGGGCATCCGTCCAGCCCCCCGGGGAGTCCCTCAGATTGAGGTTTCCTTTGACATTGATGCCAATGGCATTCTCAAGGTGTCGGCGCGAGATGCGGATACGGAGGTGGAGCAAGGGATTAGCATCAACAACTCCGGTGGACTGAGTCCTAGCGAAATTGAGCGGATGCGGATGGAAGCGGAAGTCTATGCCGATGAAGATGCCGCCCGTCGTGAACTGGCCAATGTGCGAAACCAAGCGGCAAACCTGTTACGGACGGTGGAAGAACTCCTGCGGGATAACGGGCCAACGGTGATCACCCAAAGCCTCCGGGAGCCGACCCAGCGAAACATTGATGCTCTCAAGGAACTGCTGGAGCAAGAGGACGTTACTCAAGAACAGTTACAAGAAGCGATTAAGCCCCTGCAACAGTCCCTATTTGATGTCACCCAAGCCATTGAGCGCTATTCTCAGGTGGAACGAGTCAAGAAACCGGAGGATACCCTAGGGTAGTCAATTTAGATTATGTCTTTATTTGATTGGTTTGCGGAGACGCGATCGCGCGGGGCGGCGGGAGCCTCTGCGCCACTGTCGGAGCGGGAAATTCCTGACGGCCTATGGCATAAGTGTTCAACCTGTGGTGGATTGACCTACATCAAAGATCTCAAAGCCAATTTGCTAGTCTGCCCAGAGTGTGGCTATCACAATCAGGTGCAGGCTCCGGAGCGGATCACCCAAGTGATTGATGAAGGAACCTGGCAGGAAGTGGATGGGGCGCTGGAGTCCTGTGATCCTTTGGGATTCCGCGATCGCAAGCCCTATAGCGATCGCCTGCGGGAGTACCAAGCCCAGACGGGACTGCGGGATGGGGTGCTCACGGGGCTGGGGCAAATTTTGGGACAGGATGTGGCCCTCGCGGTGATGGACTTTCGCTTTATGGGCGGCAGCATGGGGTCGGTGGTGGGGGAAAAGATTACCCGCCTAGTCGAGCGGGCAACGGCGATGCGACTGCCAGCGGTGATTTTCTGTGCTTCCGGCGGAGCACGGATGCAGGAAGGGATCCTGAGTTTGATGCAGATGGCGAAAACTTCAGCGGCATTGGAGCGGCATCGACAGGGGGGGCTATTGTACGTTTCGGTATTGACGAATCCCACGACGGGTGGGGTGACGGCCAGTTTTGCGATGCTGGGGGATGTGATCTTAGCGGAGCCAAAGGCGATGATTGCCTTTACGGGACGGCGGGTGATCGAGCAGACGCTGAAGCAAAAAATTCCCGATAATTTCCAAACGGCAGAATATTTGCTAACCCACGGATTTGTCGATAGTGTGGTGTCTCGCCAGAAGCTTAAGTCAACCCTGGCGATGCTGTTGCAGCTACACGGGCCCAAGAAATGGCTCCCAAAGGCCCTTGCTGCCACGCGATCGCCGGAACTGGTGGCACGGTTAGACCCAGAATCCGACGCGGAACGGTTGTAATTAGGGCGACTGCTGCAGCGAGGGGACATATTCCCCATTCCACGAGTCGGGGTACGGCGTCCAGGAGGGAGCGAGTGGAGCCGCAGAGGGTGCCGTCGCCTAGGCGAGCGGTGCCATTGGTAACCGTCATATGCCGTTGATCCCAGGGATAGCGGCCATCGGGCAGTCCTAGGGGGGCGAGGGCATCACTGACCAAATACAGGCGAGGGGATTCTGGGTCGGCACAGGTAAGCCGATGGAGCAGATGCAGCATGGCGGGGTCGAGGTGGATTCCATCGGCGATCGCCCCGCAGAATACCCCAGAGCGCAATAGCGCAGCAGCGATCACACCCGGTTGGCGGTGGTGCAGAGGGGGCATGGCGTTGAAGGTGTGGGTTAGGGCGATCGCCCCATGGTCAAAGGCGGCATTGGCTTCGGCAAAGGTGGCGCTGGTGTGTCCCAAACTGACGGTAATTCCCTCGGAGGTGAGGTAAGCAATGCAGGCTCCGGAGGGATCTAACTCGGGGGCCAGGGTAATGAGTCGAATGATGCTAGAAAAATCTCCCAAAACCTGTCGCAGATGGTCACCCGTCAGGGGCAGCAAATGCTCAAGGGGGTGGGCCCCACGTTTTTGGGGGTTGAGGAAGGGGCCTTCTAAGTGCACACCGAGGATCTGGGCCGTTTCCGGTTCGGCTGGGGGCGTCACCAGTGGGGCGAGCGTTGCTAGGGAGCGATGCAATTGGGGGACTGCTGTGGTCACCAAAGTGGGGAGAAAGACATCAATGCCCTGCTGCCACAGAAACCGACAAATTTCTTGAAGTTTGGGGCGATCGCCCTCCCGGAGATCATTAAAAGACAAACCCAGGGCCCCATTAATTTGCAGGTCCACCCCTCCCGCTGAATGAACTGTCGTCACCTTTTGCTCCCTATCGCCATGGGCACTTTACCATAGGCTATGATGGGGTGACTTTGGCATTACTAAGCAATTTATGGCTGTATCTGCTCCTCCCAAAACCCATTATGAAGCGGTCATCGGGCTGGAAATTCACTGTCAATTAACCACAAAAACCAAGATTTTTTGTGGCTGCGCCACAACCTTCGGGGCTGCCCCTAACACCCATGTTTGTCCTGTGTGTTTGGGAATGCCGGGAATGCTACCTGTCCTGAATGAAAAGGTACTGGAATACGCAGTCAAGGCCGGACTGGCCCTGAACTGTGTGATCGCCCCCCACAGCAAATTTGACCGGAAGCAATATTTCTATCCCGACTTGCCCAAAAATTACCAAATCTCCCAATACGACCTACCCATTGCCACCAACGGCTGGTTGGAAATTGACACCGAGCAGGGCAAAAAGCGCATCGGCATCACGCGTCTGCACATGGAGGAGGATGCGGGGAAATTGGTGCACGGCGGTTCTGATCGCCTTTCCGGTTCCAGCCACTCTCTTGTAGACTACAACCGCGCCGGGGTGCCCCTGTGTGAGATTGTGTCCGAGCCAGACCTCCGCTCCGGTGCCGAAGCGGCAGCCTATGCCCAGGAACTACGGCGGATTTTACGATACCTCGGCGTTTGTGACGGCAATATGCAGGAAGGATCACTGCGCTGTGATGTCAATATTTCCGTTCGACCCGTGGGCAGCACGCAATTTGGCACCAAGGTGGAAATCAAAAACATGAATTCCTTTAATGCTATCCAGCGGGCAATCGACTATGAAATCAAACGCCAAAGTGATGCCATTGACCTAGGAGAGCGGATCATTCAAGAAACCCGGCTGTGGGAAGAAAACTCCCAACGCACGATTACCATGCGGGTAAAGGAGGGGGCCAGCGACTACCGTTATTTTCCCGAACCCGACTTGGTGCCGATCCAAGTCAGCGTCGAGCAATTAACCCAATGGCGAGCCGAATTGCCCGAATTACCCTGCCAGCGTCGCGATCGCTACCAAGCACTAGGACTGACTCCCTACGATGCCCACCTCATTGCCGATGATTGTAGTGTTGCTGAATACTTTGATACGGTGGTCGCTACCGGGGCTGATTCCAAGCTGGCCTTTAACTGGATCATGGGTGATATCACGGCCTACCTCAACGAGCAGAAACGGAGTATTGACGATCTCCCCCTGACACCTCCGCTCCTTGGGGAGCTGATCGCTCTGATTGCCAGCAATACCATTAGCAATAAGATTGCCAAGGATCTTTTGCCGGAACTCCTTGCCCATGGCGGTTCACCGCAGGAACTTGTCAAATCCAAGGGGCTGACGATTTTGTCGGGGGATGAATTATCCCGCGTGATCGATGGTGTGCTGGCGGAGTTTCCTAAGGAAGTAACCCAGTATCGCGACGGCAAAACCAAACTGTTGGGATTTCTTGTCGGTAAGGTGATGGCCAAAACCCAAGGCCGGGCCGCGCCCCAGTTGACCAATGAACTGCTGCTTACCAAGCTCCAAGGGGGTGCATCCTAATGTCTGACCTGACGCCGAGTGCCTACGTCGTGGTGGGAATTGCCCATTGTTTTTATAAGGAAGCAGGGGAGGTGCGCGCCTTGCAACTCCTAGAGCCCATACCGTCCGCCACCCTAGAAACCCTTGTCCAGCAAGTGCCGACATCCTATGCTGAAGTGCGCTCTCTGACCTTGGGCGAGGTGCTAAAGGACGATGGCACGCTCCGTCGCCCCACTTTTATGGAGCAGGGGGTGGAGTTTGCTGCCGATTTTGCTGAACGGGCGATCGCTGCCGCTCGTACCTATCAGGCCCATCCTGGGATTCAAAACCACCTGCCGATTGGCAGCAGTCTCAGTCCCCTAAATTTTTCCACTGAGAAAAAACGCCTGCTTAAAGGCGATCGTATCGTCCGGGATGAGGATAACATCAAGCAGCATTCCCACACCCATCGCGTCCTGTGATGTCCCGGATCACCACGAAGTCCTGTGATGTCTGCCGAGCTTCCTGTAGCGTGTGCTACCGCGTTCAATACCAAGCCTCCGATCGGGTGGTAGGGGCTTGGTATTTGGTTTGCCCCGGCTGCCAACTGACCCTAAGCGATCGCAACCCCCATTACCGCTACGGAGGCACATGGAAAGCCAAACGGTAAGCTTACCAATGGATGCCGAACGCCAAATTGCCCACACAGATCGGTTTTGGCAGTCCTATCGGCGCGGGCTACCTGTCGTGGAAGTGGTGACCCTAGAACACCACCGCTTGCCCCAAGTCGAGTGTGACGTGGTGATCCTGGGAGGTACCCTTGGCATTGTGATCGGTTGTGCCCTGCAGCGACGGGGGTGGCGGGTGGCGGTGATCGAGCGATCGCACCTGCGGGGGCGGGCCCAGGAATGGAACCTATCCCGGGCGGAATTGGAGCCCCTGCGCCAAAATGACCTGCTAACAGAAGCGGAATTGGAGACGGCGATCGCCTCGGAATATAACCCAGCCCGCATTGGCTTCTATGGCGGCAGTGAACTCTGGGTACGGGATATTCTAAACATCGGCATTGATCCAGTGGTGCTGCTGCATACCCTCAAGGAGAAGTTCCTGTCCGCGGGCGGACACCTCTGCGAAGTCACAGAATTTAAACACCTAGCCATTCACCCCAATGGCGTGGCAGTCCAAACAGATTCGCAGGCAAAACCTAGGAGCGCCCCCCTCACCGGTCGATTGCTGCTTGATGCCATGGGGCACTTTTCGCCGATCGCCCGCCAAGCTCGCAGGGGAGCATCGCCCGATGGCATCTGCTGGGTGGTAGGCGGCTGCGCCCACGGAATACCCAACTGTCCCCACGGTGATTTGTTTTACACCTTCAGTCCGTGCACAGGTGCGACCCAAGACTTTTGGGAGGCCTTTCCAGCGCGGGACGGACGCACCACCTACCTGTTTCGCTATGGGGATCTGTCCCGCCCAGATCATACCTTTGCCCAGATGATCGCCGACTACACCCAAGCGCTTCCGGGGTATCAGCAGGTTGCGGGGGACAGAATTAAGCTCCACCGTTTATTGATGGGATTTTTTCCTAGCTTTCGAGATAGCCCCTGGCGATCGCCCTGGCCGCGGGTGGTTCCCGTCGGTGATAGCAGTGGACTGCAATCTCCCCTAAGCTTTGGCGGTTTTGGGGCCATGGTTCGCCACCTACCTCGACTCACCGATGGCATCCATGATGCCCTGCACCTCGACTACCTAGGACGCGATGATGTGCGTGCACTCGTGCCCTACCAACCTAATATTTCCATCACTTGGCTCTTTCAGCAGGTGATGTGTCGCCAGCCCCAGATGGTAAATCGCCTCTTGGATCTGGCATTCACCCAAATGGCTAGCCTGGGTGAACCAGTCTATCGCCCCTTTCTCCAGGATGCATTGCAGTGGCAAGGACTCACCCAAACGATGGTGCGGATGGCGATCGCCGATGCCCCCATGATTCTCCGCATCGCTGCCGAGCTGGGCATCCCCAACCTCCTGGATTGGTTCGGGCACTATGTGCACCTCGGGCGCTATACTTTTTTAGCTAATTACTGCTCCCCCGGTTTCGAGTTCCATTGGCAACGGCAAGAACAGAGTTGGCGCTACGGCGCTGGTCTGGATTCAGTGGCATCTCCCTAGCCGTCTCGGCGATCATGTCGCGCCTCCTAGAGGACATCTACCCTGATTCTCTGTCTGGTAGCCCTCTACCGCATTAAACACTGTGGTAAGTGATATGCCTAATCTGGTGTGCCAGGGCACCCACGATGAAAAAGTGTACAAGTGCTTTCCCAACGGATGAAGGATCCTACGAGTTGTCTCGTTCCCTGCCCGACACCTTGGAGGACGCATGGATCGAAAACATTGAGAACCGTGACGAAAGTTTACGGGAATTCACAGCGCAGAAAAAACAGGCCAATGCTTTTGAATTGCGGTACGGCAGCACGGTGCAACCGGAAGGCCCAGGCTGGGAAACGTGCACCAAGGTGCTGTCCCGTCGGGATATTGTCAATCGCCTGTCGGAGGGGTGGTCGTAATTATGGGAGCTCAGCGCAGCACCAAATGCTTTGACGGCAGGAGTGCTTTGACGGCAAGAAGTTCTGCCCCCAGCCTTTAAAACTTGACGTGCCCCGATACTCCATAAAAAAGCGACCCACGGCCGCTTCAAGTTTACGAACCATAGAACCTGACCGGAACCATGCGCTCTAATGGAAAGGGAAAATGCTTAACATATCGCTAGGCGGCAAAAGTGCTCCCCAAAGAAAGTAGAGGTCTAGTTAACCTTCTTCAGCCAGCTAAACATCGCCCGTAGATCTTGACCTACTTCTTCGATGGGGTGGTGGGCTTCTTGGCGACGCATAGCCGTGAACATTGGCTTACCGGCTTGATTTTCTAGCACAAACTCCTTGGCAAACTGCCCAGATTGAATTTCTGCCAAGATTTTTCTCATCTCTTGTCGCACTGCCTCGTTGATGAGGCGGGGCCCGCGGGTGTAGTCGCCATATTCTGCCGTATTAGAAATGCTGTAGCGCATATTGGCCAGACCACCTTCGACCACTAGGTCAACAATGAGCTTCACCTCATGCAAACACTCAAAGTAGGCTAATTCTGGTTGATAGCCCGCCTCAACCAAGATTTCAAAGCCAGCCTTAATCAGGGCGCTCAAGCCACCACACAGTACTGCTTGCTCACCAAAGAGGTCGGTTTCAGTTTCCTCGCGAAAGGTGGTTTCCAAAATGCCGGCCCGGGTGGCACCGATACCTTTGGCATAGGCCATGGCGCGATCGCGGGCTTGACCCGAACCATCTTGATAGATGCGAAGAGCGCCGGAACACCCTGTCCCTGAGTGAAGACTCGCCGCACCAAGTGCCCGGGGCCCTTAGGGGCGACCATAATCACATCTACATTTTTAGGGGGCACCACCTGGGAGAAGTGAATGTTGAAGCCATGGGCGAAGGCCAACACCTTACCCGCCGTTAGGTGGGGAGCAATTTCCTGGGTATAGACTGACTTTTGGGTCTCGTCGGGCAGCAAAATCATAATTAGATCGGCTTGGGCAGACGCCTCAGCAACAGTGGCAACGTTCAACCCATCACCTTCTGCTTTGCTCCACGAGGAACTGCCTTGGTAAAGACCGACCATAACATCTAGGCCGCTATCCTTAAGATTGAGGGCGTGGGCATGACCTTGGGAGCCATAGCCAATGATGGCGATTTTCTTGCCCGAGAGATAGCTGAGGTCGCTATCAGTGTCGTAATACATCCGAGCCATAGTGGGTTCCTACTTTACTGACTGGGCTACTTGGACAACGTGCTTGAAGGCCGCGGGATCAAGAACTGCTAACTGGGCCAACATTTTGCGGTTGAGTTGAATATCGGCTTTTTTTAGTTTCCCAGCAAATTGGCTGTAGCTGAGTCCCTGCATTCTCACAGCGGCATTAATACGGGTAATCCACAGACGACGGAAGTCTCGCTTACGCTTGCGCCGGTCGGCATAGGCATAGCGGAGAGCCTTCATTACCTGTTGGTTAGCAGTGCGAAATAGCTTGGAGTGAGAGCCTCGGAAGCCCTTGGCGAGTTTAAGAATCTTTTTACGGTGTTTGCGGGCAACGTTGCCGCGTTTAACTCTGGTCATGGCATTTAGGAGGGCTTAGGAATGGGTGAAACTGTGGAACTAATGGGGGCGCGTGGCGCTGGTTGTGCAGAGCAGCTAAAGCAGCTAACTGTAGGGCATCATGGCGCGGACGTTAGCGGCGTCCCGCTCATCAACAAGCACCATTTGGGAAAGACGACTCTTACGGGCAGTGCTCTTGTGCTCTAGGAGGTGATTTTTGAAGGCATGGCGACGTTTAATTTTGCCGCTGCCGGTCACCTGAAAGCGCTTGGCTGCCGACTTGCGGGTTTTCAGCTTAGGCATGATGGTTTGGCTTTCATGATTTTTAGACTTTTACGATAGTATCACAGACACTTAAAGTTGATGTAACAACTATCCCTAAGCTTCGGAATGCCTGACGGTATAGGAGAAGCGCCCATTTTGATTTTGAGAGTCTGGAGCAAAGGCATACACTGGGATGACTGGCGTTTAGGGTTTTGGAATGTACGTTTGGGAACTAGATTTTTATTCCCGTCCGGTGCTGGATGGCGAGAAAAAGAAGATTTGGGAGCTTTTAGTATGTGATCGCGATCGCCAGTTGGCCTATGTCAAGCTCTGCCCCAGTACGGCAGTCAATTCGGTATGGCTGGCAGCGGAGTTGCAGCAGGTGGTAGCCGTGGCAGGGCGATCGCCGCAAAAAGTTCGATTTTACCGTCCCAGTATGCACAACATTATTACCCGGGGCTGCACGCTGGCGGAACTAACACCTCAACCATCTCGACGACTCCCTACTCTGTCCCAATGGCTGAGGGAGCGGATGGAGCAGGTCTATCCCCAAATGGAGGGGTTTCAGGGCGCTGATGCCAATCCCTTGCCCCTGACACTTGCTGCACCGACGCCAACCCCGGTTCCCGATGCCTTGGTCGGCGATCGCTGGCAGGTGGTGTCCCTGCCTGTAGCGGATTTTGCTGTGGCAGATCAATGGTCCATCGATTTCGGGGAGTTTTTGGATCTGAGCACCCTTCCCCCGACCATCAGCATACCGGGGGTGATTTTTGGTTCCGGTCGGGCACTACCACTCGCAGCCTGGATGTGGGGGGTCGATCCAGTGAGTATGCAGTTTTCTGGAAGCAACCTGTTGCTCTATGCCAATGCCGATGCTTGTTGGCGCATGGTTACTATTCCCGAAGGGGCGATCGCCCTCGGTCAATCCTTTGAATTGGCGAAGCAGGCGGCGGCAGGGTACCATTTCATGGCTATTCAGGGGGACCCTGACCGGGAGCATTTTGAAGGTTTCTGGCTGATGAAGGAACCCTGAGTGGGGAACGGTTTAGGATAGTATCACCCTTTGGGAGTCCGCTATGGATAGCAATAGTCTGATTAAGCAACTGCTGCTTTTGGGTCTGGGGACAACTTCGGTCATGCTGGAAAAGCTGCGCGATGTTCCTGAAGAGTGGCAGCGCGACGGCAAAGTGAATTCTGAACAAGCCACAGATTTTGTCAATGAAATGGCTGATCGGTTGAAGACGGAGCAGGGGAATCTGGAGACCTTCCTACAGCGCCAAATCCGCAATGTCATGCAGGATTTGGGTGTGCCGCGACAAAATGAAATTGACGAACTGCGGGGACGCATCGACCGCCTCGAACGGCAAATGCGGGATCTCGAAAACAAGAAGTGGTAGCCCATGGCTGGTCGCCTTTATCTTGTGGGCACGCCCATTGGCAATCTGGAAGACATGACCTTTCGGGCCGTGGAGACCCTTAGGGCCGTTGATCTCATTGCCGCCGAGGATACGCGCCATACAGGCAAGCTGCTGCTGCACTTCGGTATTGGCACCCCCCAGATCAGCTATCACGAGCACAATCGCATGGCTCGAACCCCTGAACTGATTACCCATCTGCAGCGAGGGACTAATATTGCCCTTGTCACTGACGCGGGAATGCCAGCCATTTCTGACCCTGGGCAGGAGTTGGTTCGGGCCTGCCTAGATGCGGAACTGCCGGTAATTCCAATTCCTGGGGGAACGGCGGGGATTACGGCTCTAGTGGCTTCGGGGATGGCGACGGAGCGGTTTGTGTTTGAGGGTTTTTTGCCATCTGAACCCAACAAGGGACGCGATCGCCTGCAGCAACTGATCCAGGAGTCGCGAACACTCATTTTCTATGAAGCCCCCCACCGCCTGCTGGCAACCTTAGAACGATTCGCCGAAGCCTTTTCGGGCGATCGCCCCATTACCGTTGCCCGGGAACTCACCAAACGCCACGAAGAATTTTGGCGGGGCACCCTTCGGGAGGCAATCGCCCATTTTTCTGCCCGTCCGCCCAAGGGAGAATTCACCCTAGTTCTCGCTGGGAAACCTCCGGATCCCAAACCCCAATGGAATGACGCCCAACTGCGTATCGCCCTTTTAGAGTTAATGCAGCAGCAGGGAATGAGCCGCTCCCAAGCCAGTCGCTCCCTTGCGGATCTGACGGCTCTGCCCCATCGGCGTCTATATCAGTTATCCCTAGATCTGCCGGTAGATCACATCGGATAGCACAGGAATTTCGGCGTACTTCCCCTGGGCGATCCAATAAAAACTGTAAAAACTAAGGGCAAAGGCCGCCAGAAAAATCACCGTAAAAATGGTATCCAGCAGGGATGTCCAGAACGGTAGTTCGCCAAATAATCGGGTAAATAGGGTGAGCACTGCCCCCAAAAGGGCGATCGCCAGATCAATCAGCAGCGCCTGAAATGCATGGAACCGTAAAAAATGGCGCAGCTTGGGGTTGCGAACGACTCCTAGGAAAATGGCAAACCAAACCACAAATTGCAGGGAAATAGGTGGAATCACCGCCGTTGACAGGCCGGCCGCCAACTGGATGAATGGAAAGACCAACGGAACAAGAAACTCAAACTGGGTCACTAATGAGCCGCCGAAAATCGCCCCCGCTGCCATGGGCAAAAGGTAGGTTGCCCCAGCACCAAGTCGATCCCATATTGTGTTAGCACCACGCCATGTCATGGGTTACTGCTCCTAGCGCTCACACTGCGTCATCGCCGCCTGGGAAATAGAGGGAATCTCCGCGAATCGCCCCACACAACACTCATAGATGGCCAACCCACAAACGGTGAAGACCCCCATAAACAGAGTATTGGAGAGGGTTTGGAGCAGCAGGGGAGACCCCAAGGCTGTTGCGACCACTTCGGTGATAATCTGTCCGATGAATAGGGCGATCTGGATCAAAATTGCCTGCATCGCGTTAAACCGCACAAATAAAGGCAGCCCGGCTCCCCGCACGACCAGCAGGTACAATCCTGCAAAAATCACAAATTCGCCCGAGATCCCTAGGAAGGGTACCACTGGAAAGCTGAGGATGTTGCCATAGAGCCAAAAGAAGGGCAGAAAGGGCACTGCCAAAACTGGAACTTGGGCAAAAAATGAGGCTCCGTAAACCACAGAAGCTGACAGGGGTAGCAAAAAAGGAAGACAGCCCAAGGCGCGATCGCCCGGGGGAATCATGCCACGGCTCATAGGCACACTCGCGTTAAGAATACTTCATCATATCAGCACGGAAGCTACACCTTGCCTTCCACCCTAGGTGTGCTCACCATGAGGGCATAGTGCAACTTGTTGAGGGCATTCATGTAAGCCCGAGCCGAGGCCACAATAATATCAGTGCTTGCTGCCTGTCCCGAAAACACCCCCGCCGATTGATGCCGCAGCCGAATGGTCACCTCTCCTAGGGCATCGATCCCCGCTGTTACCGACTGCACGGAAAATTCAATCAGTTGGTTTGGTACTTCCACAATTCTGTTAATCGCCCTATAGACGGCATCTACCGGCCCTGTGCCCACCGCTGCATCGGTTCGCTCGCCACCATCGGGCAGCAAAATTGTGACCGTCGCCGTCGGCATCGCCCGATCACCACAACTGACCTGCACGTGCTCCAGCTTAAAGGCCGTTGGCAATTGGCGAATCTCATCATTGACAATCACCTCCAAATCCCAATCGCTAATGTCCCGCTTTTTGTCAGCCAACTCCTTAAACCGCACAAAGGCGGCATTGAGTTCCTGATCACTAAGTGTGAAGCCCAGTTCCCGCAGCCGCGTACCAAAGGCATTACGCCCCGACAGCTTGCCCAACACAATCTGGTTATCCGCCAGACCAATTAACTGGGCATCCATAATCTCGTAGGTCAGACGATTTTTGAGCACCCCATCCTGATGAATACCCGACTCGTGGGCAAAGGCATTGGCCCCAACGATCGCCTTATTCGGTTGCACCAGCATCCCGGTAAGGTTAGAAACCAATCGTGAGGTTTTATAGATTTGCTTGGTGTCAATGCGACACAACGGCGCTGCACTCTCTGCTGACCGACCAAAGAAAGGATTGAAATACTGCCGTCGCACGTGGAGCGCCATAACCAACTCCTCCAGCGCCGCATTGCCAGCCCGTTCGCCAATGCCGTTAATGGTGCATTCCAATTGCCGCGCCCCATTCTTGACGGCTTCCAGGAAATTAGCCACCGCCAAACCTAAGTCGTTGTGCCCATGGACCGAAATCACGGCTTGATCGCTATTGGGAACGTGTTCGCGAATGCCGCGAATGAGATCCCCAAACTCGCTGGGCGTTAGATAGCCCACAGTATCGGGAATATTAATCGTCGTGGCCCCTGCGGCGATCGCCCGTTCCAAGACCTGGTAGAGAAACTCCGGATCGGAGCGCCCCGCATCTTCGGGGGAAAATTCCACATCCGCCACCTTGGATTTGGCGTAGGCAACCATCTCCGGCACCAGATGCAACACTTCGGCCCGGGTTTTACGCAGCTTGTGTTCGAGATGGATGTCAGAAGTGGCCAAAAACGTATGAATTCGAGGCTTGACGGCAGGCTTCAGGGCCTCGGCCGCCGCATCGATGTCTGCTGGGGTAGCACGGGCCAAACCACAGATGATCGGCCCAGACTCGGTTCCCACTTGACGAGCAATCTCCTGCACGGCGGCAAAATCCCCCTTACTGGCATAGGGGAACCCTGCCTCTATAATGTCTACACCTAGGCGCGCTAGCTGGTGGGCAATCTGCAACTTCTGATCGGCATTTAGGGTTGCTCCGGGCGACTGTTCGCCATCGCGGAGGGTGGTGTCGAAGATCAAAACGCGATCCGTTACAGGTGCCATATCCAATTCCTCAATGCTGTGTCAGGCGCTACTGGCAAATGATGTAATTCAGAGTACCACAAACTGCCCCATCTAATCATACTCGTTATGACCACGAGTTTTGGAAAGCCCTTGACTGATTTCCTGATGGGGAGGCTAACAAACCATAGGCGCGTGTGCTTTGTTGTGGCTTCCACCCAACCGGGGAGAGGCTTGGCAGTTTTTTGACCGCTTGCAGTACGCTGAATTTTCAGAACCATAAACCGAGTGTCAAGTTGGATGGGCCCGATCTTGGGTCAGGTTTGGCAATACTTTGGCATTAAATGATTCTGTATCCAAAATCGGGATCGCCCTAGGACGGCTAAGGTACCCACAGAGTAGAGGAATGGCTATGGATGTGGCGGTGTTTAATACCAAATCCTATGATCGCCAGTATATGGAAGCGGCAAATCAGGCGGCGGGGCATCGGTTGCACTTCCTTGAGCCGCGCTTAACTCCGGAAACAGCTTCTCTGGCCCAAAATTTTCCCGTGGTCTGTGTGTTTATTAACGATCAGTTGGATCGCCCCACCCTTGAGCACCTGTCTGCCCATGGCACCAAACTCGTGGCCACGCGCTCGGCGGGGTTCAATCACATTGATCTTGATGCGGCGGCACAGGTGGGGATTACCGTGGTGCGGGTACCGGCCTACTCTCCCTATGCGGTGGCTGAGCATGCCATGGCCCTAATTTTGACGCTCAACCGCAAAACCCACCGGGCTAATAACCGGGTGCGGGAAGGCAATTTTGCCCTCGATGGACTGCTGGGGTTTGACCTCTTTGGCTGTACGGTGGGGATCGTTGGCACTGGCAAGATCGGCGCAATTTTGGCCCGGATCTTGCATGGCTTTGGCTGTCACCTCCTGGGATACGACCTTTACCAGAACCAAGCGTGCCTAGACCTAGGCATGACCTATGTGCCCTTGCCGGAACTTCTGGGGCGATCGCACATTATTTCGCTGCACTGCCCCTGACCCCCGACTCCTATCACTTAATTGATGCGGCGGCGATCGCCCAAATGCAGCCCGATGTGATGTTAATCAACACCAGTCGCGGGGGACTAGTAGATACAATTGCCGTCATTGAAGGTCTGAAGTCTGGGCAAATTGGGTACCTTGGCCTCGATGTCTATGAGCAAGAAGCTGACCTTTTCTTTGAGAACCTTTCCGATCAGGTCATCCAAGATGATGTATTTCAACGGCTACTGACCTTTCCCAATGTTCTGATCACCGGACATCAGGCATTTTTCACCCGCAATGCCCTACGAAAAATTGCTGAAGTCACCATTGCCAATATCTCCGAATTTGCCGCCGGGCAGCCTCTTTCCCACGCCGTTAAAAGTGAGCAGATGGTGATCAAACAGTAGCGCTGTGTCGCCCTTTGACCTCAAAGCGCTCCCAGGGCTTAGGTTCCAGGACGCCTACCGTGAGGTGGTGCTGCCGCAGCAGTTCCCCAAAGGTTTGGGCATTCCCCTCCGCCCGAAGCAGTTTCAGCAACAATCCCTCATAGCGCAAATCCCCACCAGCAGCAGTTGGGGCGATCGCCCCTGGTCGCAGCCATTGAATTACCTGCAATGCTGCCTGGGATCCCTGGATCACGGGGCCAAGGAAGGGGATCTTCAAATCCACCGTTGGCACCAACACCACATCCACAGGGAGTGCGTGTTTCAGGTTGGGATCGGGATAGCCATGGGGCTCATAGTATAGGCTCTCCGCAATGCGGCGATCGCGCAGAATGTAGGCATTTTCGCGGGTTGTCGGCCCCGTTGGGGCCCCCACATAGGATTCAATCACCAAATCTCCCCGACTAACGTGCTCACCATGGGCTAGTGCTTGAACCGTCTTGAACCCCAACTTTGTGGCCACGTGAGCACCGCCTGCCGAAGCCACAACGGGAATGGTTTATCTAGGGCTTTGAGGGTGGGTGGGTGGGCATGATCTTCTAAACCTTGGGAGAGCAGAATCAGGTCAATCTGTTCCGGTAGCGGGCGGGATTGCACGCGCTCCGCCCGAAATAACCACGGTGTATTGCCAAAGGTCAGCGCTCCCACCAGCCAGGGATCTATGAGAATCCGACACCCAGCTAATTCCACCAACCAAGAATTACTATCCAGCCATGTTAGGTGCATGTGGCATCCCTGCGCGATACCCTACTATCCTAGCCTGCCCCTAGGAGGTGTGCTGACTCAACCACGTAATCGTCGCCTTCAGCCATGGCTCAATATCTTTGTCACTGGCATAGCGGGGCTGCACAGCGGCGATCGCCCGCTGAATTTCCTCAGGTCCATACCCCAAAGCTAAGAGCGTCATTTCGATCTCCTCTTGGGCTGCCGGTACCACTCCCATCGGAGACCCGCCGCCCGCCGCCCGCCACTCCGCTAGCTTGGTGCGCAACTCTAAACATAGCCGCTCCGCCGTTTTCTGCCCAATTCCCGGGGTCAGGCTCAAAATCCGCGTATTACCCATGACAATTGCCGCCACTAAATCCGTTATTGCCAGGCGATCAAGCAGGGCCAGCGCCATCTGGGCCCCCACCCCCGACACCTGAATCAATAATCGGAATAAGTCCCGCTCCGCCGATGTCAAAAAGCCATAGAGCACCATTTGATCATCCCGAATCAGTAGATGACAAAAAAGCTGAAGTTCTTCCCCCACCATAGCCCGATGCGCCGTGTTTGATGTTGTCATCAAGTCATAACCTACGCCCTGAACCTCTAGGGTCAGCCAGCGGGCGATCGCCCCTTTGCGCATCGGATCGCAGGGACGGGAACCAACAACCCCTCCCCGCAAGAACCCAATCATGGGGACTGTCGTAGGGGCGGAAACTGGGGTAGCTGGACGGCTGCTAAGGAATGGACTGACTTCCGCCGCTGGGCGATCGCAACGGAAATTGCTTCCAACTCTTTCCGAGCATCGGAATCCATGGCCTTAATAGGGACGAGCTGGGGATCCGTCTCCCCAATCAAGCGCAGGAACTTAGGGGCAACAACCCGGGGCAAGAGCAGCCCAGATCCATGGTCACTTTGGTAGGGATAACATCCAGGACTGGTGCTGCCTCCGTCGGATTCATCGGGGGATGGATCGGTGCAAGGCATTATTTTGACTACCTTTTCTAGGGGAGAAGTGGCAACGGGTAAGGGCACCGCTGGCGGCAAATCGGCTGCCAATTTCGCCACTGCCCACGGCGAGGATGACTCCTCCACGACCACGGGTGGTTGCTCCTGGGACTCTAATCGCCGCTCGATCACCCGCTTCAATTGGAGGTTCTGGTTCTGCTGGCTCCGCAAACAATCCCGCAATTCTGCTACGGTTTGCTCTAATTGCTGAATCGTCTGATCCCGCTGGGCAATGACTTTCAAGGAATACTTCAACTGTTCCTGCGCTTGGGATAGCAGGTCTAAAAACTCCCCATGCCGCTCAGCATTTTCCATAGTCCTTGCCTAGTAAAAAAACAGCGTTCCGCGCAGATAGTACCCCAAAAAGGACTTTTAGTTCCAGATTTTGCCAAGTACTTCCCAAAAAATAGCCCCAGGACTTCAGCGACCATTGAGCATCGAAGCCTGGAAAACATAGACAATTCAGGCTTTTTTTCTGCCCAGCCGCTCTTTGTGTTTCAGAATTTTTTATGATTTTTTACGTTTTCTGGCGTAGGTCGAAGCGGTCGAGAACATTCGGGAGCAGAAAACATTGGGGAATAGGAAGGGGGCGATTCAGCCTAAACTTAAGGCAGACTAATTGCGGGAGCAGTTGTTGTGAAGCTTCTTTTTGTTTGCCTAGGGAATATTTGCCGATCGCCCGCAGCCGAAAACATTATGAATCACCTGCTGGAAGCCCAAAACTTGAAGGGCACCATTACCTGTGATTCCGCGGGCACCGCGGGCTACCACGTTGGCTCCCCGCCCGACCGCCGGATGCGCGAAGCCGCCCAGCGACAGGGCATGACCTTTACCGGGGCAGCCCGTCAGCTTACCGCTGAGGATCTTCAACAGTTCGATCTGATTCTGGCCATGGACAGGAGCAACTATCGTGATATTTTGTCCCTCGATCCCGGCGGAGCTTATCACCACAAGGTCAAAATGATGTGCTCCTACTGCACCCACCATCAGGAAGTCGAAGTGCCTGATCCCTACTATGGTGGCACTGAAGGATTTAACCACGTGATTGACCTGCTTCAAGATGCCTGCACCGGGCTGCTCCAGACCATTGCGCCATGACCCCAACCCTTCGCACCCACCTCGAAGACCTCCTAGATCGGGCCCAATGGCAGTGGCTAGAATCCCATGTCCTGCGCGGCCGGGTTTTGGTGGTTGCCGAATCCCTTTCCTTGGTGGATGTCGGCCTAGCCCTTGCCGAAGATCGCACCGCTGACGTTCGTCAGTGGATCGATGATGCCTGGCTCTATCAGCCCACCACCGACCAAATCAAACAGTGGCAAGGTGCCCAACCCCAGTTTCCTTGCCTGATCATTCAGCCGTTTATTTTGATCCACATTCATTCTGATGCCCCATGAGTGCTGAGCCCACACCGACGGGTCGCTACCTCGACTTGGTTCCCTACACCTGTGCGATCGCCTTTTTAGTCGTCGTGCTAGGGCTTCTCTTCGGCGGTCTGATGGAGCAGGAATTTCTCTCCCAAGTGGCAGCAGTGCGCTCGGGAGAGAGTGTTGATCTAGCACCGATTCAGTTTCAACGGCTGTCCTACGGGGCGCTGCGACTGGAGGTAGATGCCCTGATCGGCACCAATCGCTGGATTACCTACGAGGTGGAACTGCGCGATCGCCAAGATCAGGTGCTATTCAGCGCAATTAAACCCGGCTGGCGTGAATCGGGCACCTGGCGAGAGGAGGGGGAAACCGGCACTTGGGAGGAATCGGATCTCGATGCCGCCCTTGAATTCAAGGTTCCCCAAACCGAGCCGATTACCATTCGTTTGAACCTCCTTGACTACACCACAACTAACGGCACTGAGATCAATGAGCCTGCCACCCTGCGGGTACGTCTGCGCCGTGGTCTCGACTATGAAACCCTATGGTGGGGGCTGCTCGGCACCGGATTGGTCATGGTTGCATCCTTCTGGTTTGCTCCCTTCGGGGCGATCGCCTCGTTAATATTCGCAGCAGTCGAGATTCCGAGATTGCAGTTCCGGTCATGCTCTCCCCCGGTCATCCCCTGCTGCGCCTGACCATTAGCCTTACCTCTAAGCACCAGAGCCAGTTTCGCCGTACCCTACGCCTCCGCCTGCGCAGCATCGATGGCACCCACACCTTGTATACCAACCGCCATGACCTTGATTTGTCGGTCACCCGCAATGAAGATGGCGAAGTCACCCGTGCCCAGGGTGTGCACCGCACGTTCCTGATCAGCCCCGGTGCCACCGAAGTGGAACTGGTGGTCGAAATTCCTGACCTCACCCTCACGGATCAGGTCGCCGTCACCCTTGATCAGGGTGTGCGAACCCGTTGGACGGTGCCAGCCTATGGGCTTGCCTAGGGAGGAGTAACAATGATTTCCCAGCTTTTTGGCCTGATGCTCGCTGTCCTCGGACTGCTCTTTGCCGCCAATGCTTGGTACGGAGCACTCACCTACGCCAGTACTTATACCCTCCGCAGCGAAACCACCTACCAGCCCCGCTCCAATGTCATTATTGGTGGCATTTATCGCCGTGATCGTTGGGAGTCCAACCCCACTACCCGAGCCCAGTTTGGCAGCTTTCGTGGCGGCAGTCGGGGGACAGGGAAGTGATCAAAACGTAATTTGGATCACAACCTAGGATCGTGAACAATCACCACCTACCCTCTTAAACCGTCACAGGTGCGGCATTGGGATTCGGGCACACTAGATGACATCGAATGTGTTGCTAAAGCCATGGTATTTCTCTCCCAACAAGAAGTGAGCAAAGTTCAGTTAAAAACCCCCTGGGGCATTGAAGAAGCCATCCGCTATCTCGGACGCCTGTTTCTGCCCACCAATGAATACACCGCGCTGCCAGAGGCGCTCACCGCCTGCCGCCGAGACCTCGATGCTGGCTTACTTTCGATCGTCGTTGCTGAGCAAAATGTTGTACGGTTGTGGTGCCTAGTTCCTAGGGAACTAACCAGCAAAGAAATCTAGAGCACAACGTTTATGGCATTCTGGCTACTCAAGACCGAACCGGACGTTTATAGCTATGCCGACCTTTGCCGAGACGGGCAAACAGTATGGGATGGCGTCAATAATAACTTGGCACTCAAATACATCCGCACGATGCAGCCCCAGGATCAAGCCCTGATTTATCACACTGGCGACGAACGGCGAGCCATGGGTATTGCCTCAGTGACTTCCCTACCCTACGCCGATCCCCAGCTTGGCGATCCTAAACGGGCAGTAGTAGATCTAGTACCCCTGCGTTCCCTCTCCCGTCCAGTTTCCCTAGCAATTATGAAACAGGATGCCCTTCTGACTGGAACTGAGGAATTCCCCCTTTTTCGCATTGCGCGTCTGTCCGTAGTGCCAGTGCCCGATATCTGTTGGCACAGGATCCTCGAACTTAGCGATTAGATATGCTAGCCTTATTATCCTTGCTTTTTTGCCTTTGGCTGAAAGCCAGTACATTTTAGTCACTGTCCATAAGGAACTGTTGTTAACCCATGAAGAAGCGTCCCTACGAAACGATTTACATTTTGCGATCCGATCTCGGCGACCAAGAAACCGACGCCGCTATTAGCAAGTACCAAACCCTGCTGCAAGAGCTGGAGGCGGAGTCTATTACTATTCAGCACCGCGGTCGGCGTCGTCTTGCCTATGAGATTAGAAAGCACCGGGAAGGCATTTATATCCAAATGAATTACAACGCACCGGCAACAACGGTTGAGGCAATCGAGAAAATGATGCGGCTCAGCGAAGAGGTGATTCGCTACCTGACCATCCTGCTCGATGAACCAGTTTCGGCTCCGGAAGCCGAGGAGAGCGCTGCCTAGGCTAGGGGCTGAATTTCTCGCTGTGAAAGCCTTTGACCGTTCAATCTTTGACCGCTCAATGATCACAGCCCCTAACCTCGAAATTGCCCTATCCCGGAAAACTGACGGCCCCGGTGCTGTTCGTCCCGTGGGGATTCTAGTTTGAATTGATGGCGCGTCCTAGGTGCATACGCTTTCCTCAACAGTTAGGGTTTGGCGGCTAGCATCTAGGGTAGCGATCGCCCCGATGGGTAGAACGGCATTGTCCCGGACATGGCCAAACATAAGGTTGTAGAGGCAGGGTTTTTGCAGCGGGGCAAAGCGATCGCGTAAGACCTGCTCGAGGCTGAGGGTTTGCCAAAAGGAGGGTTGGTAGTCTTTGGGAACGCAATTGGTGAAATGTCCTAGGGCAATGCCTGCGGCATCCTGCAGCTTACGGGCCAGCCACAACTGGGTAAGCATGCGGTCAATGCGGTAGGGTTCTTCGCCCACATCCTCAAGAAACAAAATTTTGCCCTTCGTGTCGGGTTCGTAGGGGGTGCCCAGTAGGTTGGTAACTAAGGTCAGATTACCGCCAATTAGGGCCCCTCGGGCGATGCCGGGAACCAGGGTGATCAGACGGTTTTGGCGCTCCACCTGCCCGTTTGGGGTGGTGGGGGGCTGGGCAATCTGGCCGAGGCGTTGGGTGGACATTACGGTGCGTTGGAACTGTTGCCGGGCGTAGGGGCCAACTCCAGTCAGTCCCGACGAGCCATGGAAGCCGATGATCCCAGTCTTGGCATAGATCGCCAACAGCAGGGCCGTAATATCACTATGACCGATCACCACCTTGGGCGATCGCCGCATTTGGTCATAGTCCAGCAGGGGCAGCAGGCGGCTACAGCCATACCCTCCGGAAAAGGTAACGATGCCGCGAATATCCGATCGCCGAAACATCGCATTAATGTCGGCGGCCCGTTCCTCATCTCGTCCCGCCAGATAGCCATACTGGGCGCGGACATGTTTGCCCAATTCCACCCGCAGACCATAGAGCTCCATAGTTTCCTTGGCGATCGCCAGCTCTTCGAGTTCGTAGGCATTACTAGCGGGGGCTACCATTCCCACCCGATCCCCCACCCGCAGCACTGGTGGTTTTAAAATCGTAGGGGCAGGATTTTGCCCCCCTGAAGCGATCGCCCCCGAAAAGAATCCTAAAACCTGACGGCGGGACGACAAATATGACATAGGCTTGACGCAGCACAAACGTTGCCCCATTGTGATGGGGGAATGATTCAGGTTACGGGATTTTTAAGGTAGGCTTCACGATGGATCTTGCAGAACTTAACACCCTTCTTCGGAAAGCCGAGACCAATCTGGAGAGCACGCTTTATCTTAACGAGTGCCATCTGACCTTTCTGCCACCGGAAATCGGACAGATCCAGACCCTAATGTGGCTCTATCTCAGTGATAACGAGCTTAAAGAACTGCCCCACGAATTCAAGTATCTCAGCAAGCTGACTTGGCTGCACCTAGAAAACAACCACTTTCAGCACGTGCCCTCAATTTTGACCGCGCTGCCCAACCTAACCGTACTGAACTTGGCAGGCAACCGCATCAGCGAACTGCCCGACTTTATTGGTGAGTTGTGCCGACTCTATCGCCTCGATTTGCGGGAGAATCAGTTGACTGCCCTGCCCGAGTGCATTGGTCAACTGGGCTCACTCCAGTGGCTTGACCTGTGTGACAACCAAATTACTCGACTGCCGGAGAGTGTGGGCAACCTCAAAAGCCTCACCGAGCTTGACCTGCGTCACAATTGCCTCACGGCCCTGCCCAGCAGCATGATCCGCTGGGAGCACCTCAGTGAGCTGTACTTGGGGCATAACCAACTGACCCAAATTCCGCCAGAGATTGGCAGCTTGGTAAATTTAACAGAACTAGATCTCTCCCATAATTGCCTGCAATCCCTACCCATTGAATTGGTCAACTTGACCCGCCTCACCCGTTTAGATCTGACCGGAAACGACCTCAGCTTCATGCCCATGGAAGTACGAATTAAGTTGAATTACTGTGAAATTCCAGCGATCGCTGAAGCCATGCTCCCTTTTTCCCCCATCTAAGTGGATGGGGGGTGCCTAAAAGCTGCTAAAAACTAAAAACTAGAAGGATTAACCCAGCGAGCCAGGTGATCGACAGCGCACCGCCGATCGCCGCTAGGGGGAGCAGCCCAAGGAGCCTGAGCCCTTGGATATCGGTAGCCACCGCTGTTGCCCACAATTGCCAAATCCCAAACCACAGCATTACGATGATCGCCGCCAACCGTCCCCAAGGCGCCGGTAAACTCAGCGCTGGGGCTACGCACAGCCAAGGCAGACTAGCGTAGCCGGTTAGGGTCATGATCACCGTTCGCGGTATCGCTCGCCCGTGGATTGCCGCCAAACTCAGGAGCACTTGGCACAGCACAGCCCACCCAAGAAGAGCAAAAATCACACTACCGATGATTCCAACGAGGTCTTGCCCGCGCCGAAAGGACTCCAGCACATTAACCATTGCCACGGTCAAGGCAGCTTCTAGGGTGGAAGGCTGCGATCGCAGGGATGCAAAGGTTTCTGCTGGTAAAAATAAAACGCCGTAGACCCGCTCAAGGTAGGTTTGGGGGGTAAAAGGTGGAGAGGCGGTCATGGGCAAAACAACTCATCATTATTAGGCTCATTATGACCAAAACCAGCGACCACAGCAATAGAGCCGATCGGAGAGGGCTGAAGCCCGAGCTTGTCGCACCTCCGGAGTTACTCCCCGGAATAATGCACAGGGAACGCCGCCTACCTAGAAGAGGAGATCCCATGGAACCGCCGCCGGTGGGATCTCCTCCCACAGGAGCGAAGCCTCAGGGCACCCTAGGGCCCTATTCCAAACCAACAGAAATCACTTCTCGCCATCGGCACCCGGCACAGGGCCCCTCGGGATTGACGGCACAGCGAATCAGTTCTGATAGGGCATTAAAACGACAGGTGCGATCGCCAATGATCCAGCGCCCATCAACCCAACTGCGCTCGACTGCCCTGATGCAGGGCTGCACCAACAGCGCCACATTAGCAAGTCGATAAATGCCATGGCGCAGGTGATAGCGGTGGCGGCGCTCTAAGACCACATAGCTCTGTCCATCGAGGTCAAAAGTACTGCCCGACTGGGGATACCATTCCATCACCGCCCGGCACAACAGGCGATCACCCTGCCGGACTTCCACCGGTATCTCCAGAATTTCCGTCATTCCGCCTCCATCCCCGTGTCCTGTAGGTATAACATAGTACTGTTGCGATTCTTTACGCTAAGGACTTTTTTCTTACCATTACGGAGATATACCAATGGCTTTTGAACTTCCTGCCTTGCCTTACGAAAGAACTGCCCTAGAGCCCCATATTTCGGCTAATACCTTGGACTTTCACCATGGCAAGCACCACAATGGTTATGTCAACAACCTGAATAACCTCGTGAAGGACACCGACATGGTCACCATGACCCTAGAGGAAGTCGTAGTTGCCGCTGCCAAGGATGCCAGCAAAACTGCCATTTTCAACAATGCCGCTCAGGTCTGGAATCACACCTTCTATTGGAACTGCATGAAGCCCAACGGCGGTGGTGCGCCGACGGGGGCTTTGGCGGCCAAAATTGACAACGACTTTGGCAGCTACGAAAAGTTTAAGGAAGCCTTTAAGGCGGCCGGTGCTGGTCAGTTCGGCAGCGGCTGGGCTTGGCTGGTACTCGATGGCACCTCCCTCAAGGTGACCAAGACCCTCAACGCCGACAATCCCCTCACCGCCGGTCAGGTGCCCTTGCTGACCATGGATGTGTGGGAGCACGCCTACTACCTAGATTACCAAAACCGTCGTCCCGACTATGCCCAAACCTTTCTGGAGCATTTGGTGAACTGGGAGTTTGTGTCTGCTAATTTTGATCAAGCAGTTGCCGTCTAGTCGTCTTTCCTAATCTTTATAGATGTCTGAAGATGTCTGACCTCAGGTATCGGTTGAACTCTAATTAGGTTTTAATTTCCTCCCCGTCTCCGACGGGTTTTTTATGGGTTGGAATCAGCGCCACTGCCCATGGTGAAGACCTGTCCAATCACCTCCTCAATGGGGGGGGTCGGTGATCATAACATCGGCGATCGCCAGTTCCGACAGCATTTGCGCCACAATTTGGGGCAGCGCACGCCGCTCTAGTAGCAGCCGAATCCGGCATCCCTCGATCCGTTGCACCGTACCGTAGCCTTGGCATTGACGGATCTGTTCGGCAGTGGGGGGTGCTCCAACTCCAACCGCACCTCTCGGTAGGGGGAAAATTTTTCCACCAACGCCTCTAGCCGACCGTCAAAGATCAAACGTCCGCCATGGATCAGCAGTACCCGCTGGCACAGGGCCGTAATATCTGCCATATAGTGGCTGGTCAGCAGAATTGTGGCCCCATAACGGGCGTTGTATTCCTTGAGAAACTCCCGCACCTTTACTTGGGCGTTGACATCTAACCCTAGGGTCGGCTCATCAAGAAACAAAATTTGCGGATGGTGCAGCAAGGCTGCCAGTAATTCCGCTTTCATCCGCTCGCCGAGGGATAATTTCCGCACGGGCTGCCGTAGTTTATCCGTCAGCTCTAATAGTTCTGATAGTTCTGTCAATCGCTCCTCAAACAGGCGATCGCTCAGTCCGTAGACGGCTCCGTTGATCCGCAACGAGTCCAGTGCCGGCAAATCCCACAACAATTGCTGCTTTTGCCCCATAACTAGGGTGATCTGATGCAGAAACGCCCGCTGGCGGCGGAATGGCACAAATCCCCCCACCCGCACCGTCCCCCCCGTTGGCTGGATTAGCCCCGTCAGCATCTTTAGAGTCGTCGTTTTCCCCGCGCCATTGGCACCCAAAAAACCTACCACCTCCCCCGGGGCGATCGCAAAGGAGACATCCCGCACCGCCCACACGGTCTGATATTGCCGCCGCCAAAAATGCGCTAGGGTGCCCCCTAACCCGGGTGATTTATCGGCAACTTGATAGGCCCTGTGGAGGTTTTCAACGGCGATCGCAGACATAGGCACTTCTCAAGGCTCCGTGTGTGGAAAATCATCATTCTGTTATACTGTCTGTCAACGAATGCATCAGTAAACCCGCAGGGGAATTCTCTCGCAAGACAGGCATTAAATTTACTAGGAAGGCAGGTATGACAACAGTCCTCATTGTGGACGATAGTGCAATGGTGCTGGAGATGGTAGCCGAACAGCTAAGGCAGCAGGGCATGAGCGTCATTGAAGCTCGTGATGGTGCTGAAGCGGTGGAAAAAATCAAAGTCACCCCCCCTGACCTTGTGGTTACTGATGTCGTCATGCCCAAAATGAACGGCTATGAATTGTGCCGCTGGATTAAAAACAACAGCACGACCAAAAATGTTCCCGTGGTGATGTGCACCACTAAAAGCGAAGAATTCGATAAATATTGGGGTATGAAGCAGGGGGCCGATGCCTACCTGACCAAGCCGTACCATCCCCCGGAATTGCTCAAAACAATCAAGTCTCTTCTGCGAGGTTAATCTTCATCCTCACTTGCCAAGACTGATCGCGCTTTTACGGTAACTGTTTCAGGATCACTTGAGGGCACCTCGATTGACAGCTTTATTGGGAACAGAATGATAATAGGAAGCGTTCCAAGCTGGCTATTCTCAGGAAAAACCTGACTTTTCGAGATGTCCTGAGAATTAATGGAGGGCGCATTCTGATCGCCATAATTGAAACTGTGTGCTTAGACTTCTTAAACTTTGCTCCATAGCAGCATAGGTGTCGTCACTGGATTGCAATAAATAATTGCAAGAAAAATTTTGATGGATAAACCGTTGATCTGCCATCTGTAGTCAGCATTTGCCAGGGCGGTCATTAATTCGAGCTAGAAGACTTGCGGGATAGGCGTTACAGCGCCTTCAAATCCTACAGGCTATGGCCTGAATCTCTCGCCATGAAAGCATTTATAGCTGTAAATAACTTGGTTAGGACGGGGTGCAGGGGTGAAACCCTTGGCTAGGGGCGCAGCCCCCAAACCACCTTTTCCTTCGATGTCCAAACCTACCCGAATGTAGCTATAACAGCAAATTCATAGCAAATTGATGACAGCCCCTAGAACAGGAACACGTCACGGCAGTCCACAAATTGCGCCAATACAGATCGGTTACAGAGTGGTGATGTCAACTGGATATAACTATTAGGTGGGTTTGTGTCAACATCGCAAGGCAACCCATTTACTTTTTGGCGATTATTTGGCGATTTCTTTGGTGATCAGGGCTTTAGGTCAACCCGGCACCCCGACTCGGTATCAACCCGCCAAGGAGTAACAGTCAATGAACATGACCTCGCCACAGTAAGCCGCGCAAATTACAGGTAGGAGCAGAGGGTCAACTTTTTCGGTGTTGTTCGGCATTAAGTTGGGCTTGAACGTTAGTTATGTTCCGATCAAATACTATCCAATTAAACTTTATCTAGGTTAAGCTCCTAAGCAGAAATAGTAGCAATTAGGGGTTCAATTTTCGCTACTGTCTCGGGTGGCAGGGGAATAAACCCCAAGTCGGTACTCAATTTTTGCCCTTCACTTAAAATCCAGTTCAATACCTCTCGCAAAACCTCTGCTTGACGGGCGTTAGCATACTTTTGATATAACAGTAACCAAGTGTAGGAAACGATAGGGTAAACATCCTTGCCCTTGGGATCTAGGTCAAAGCCAACAAGATTTTCCGGTAGCACAACCGACGCCAGTGTACGGGAAGTTTGCTCGGGGGTCGCGGCGACAAATTCCCCAGCCTTGTTTTCTAGCAGCGCGATTGTGAGGCGGTTTTGCTTGGCATAAACATACTCGACGTACCCCAGGGTTCCCGGTGCTTGGGCGATCTGGGCAGTCACCCCCTCGTTGCCTCGAGCGCCAAAGCCCGTGGGCCACTGAATTGAAAAACCCTCCCCAGGTCCATTACGCCATGTTTCGCTAACCAGGGATAGATGCTTAGTAAATAGCGCTGTGGTGCCACTGCCATCGGAGCGGTAAACCAGCAAAATTTCTTGATCGGGCAACGATAGATCAGGATTGTCCTGGGCGATCGCCGGATCGTTCCAGCGGGTAATGGCTCCTAGGAAAATATCAACGTATACGGAGCGACGTAGGTTCAACTCCTTAATCCCCGGCAGGTTAAATGCCAAGACAATGGTGCCCGCCGTCATGGGCAACATTAAGAAGGGGCGTGTTAAATCCTTGGCTTCCGCTGCCGTCATAGCCACATCGCTGGCACCAAAGTCCACGGTTTCGACCACAAACTGCCGCACTCCCGCCGCACTGCCCACGGGTTGATAGCTGATTTGCACCTCCGGATGTATGCGGTTGTATTCCTGGAACCACCGCTGATAGATTGGGGCCGGAAAGGTTGCCCCAGCGCCATTGAGCACCACTGGGGTTGGCTTGTCACTAGGGGATGGGGGTGATTCTGCCGCCGTGCATCCCCACAGGGCGAGGGCAACCCCGCCTAAACCACATCCTAAAAAGTGCTTTCGCGAGAGGGTAAAACGTTTGGTCGTCATGGACGCTGTGGGCTTGGAGTTTGTGTTTGATGTTACTAATTTAGTCCCAACGAGGCCATTAACTTCACTAATAACTTCGCGGTGACGGATGACTTGGGGAGGCTGAGCTAGGTGATGGTGGCGATCGCCTGCTGCAATCGCGAAGTGACATTATCGGGCAATGGGACATAACCCAACTGATCGCTAAACTGCTGTCCCTCACTGACTATCCAGGTCAGCAACTCTTTGATCGCCATACCTTTATCAGCATCGTCATACTTTTGGTTTACCAACAGCCAACTGAACGTCACAACGGGGTAGGACTGAGGATCGGTGGGATCGGGGTTGAACGCCAGCAAGCTCGGGGGCAAAACTAAAGACCCCAGGGTTCGGGCAGCGGTTTCGGGGCTGGGGAGAATAAATTGACCGCTTTTGTTCTCTAGTAAGGCAAAGGAAAGGTCGTTCTGCCGGGCATAGCTGTACTCCACGTATCCGATCGCCCCCTCCCGTTCTTTGATAATTGCCGTTACCCCTTCGTTGCCATTGCCGCCGATCCCGGTGCGCCACTTGACGCTTCCGCCCTCACCGAGGGTTTCTCGCCATTCCTTACTTACGGTGGACAGGTGTTTGGTGAAGTATCCGGTAGTACCGCTGCGATCGGAGCGATAGACCACCGTAATCGGGCGATCGGGTAAGGACTCATTGGGATTGTCACGCTCCAATATCGGGTCATTCCAGCGGGTGATTTTTCCCAACAGAATATTGATGTAAGCCTCTCGGCTGAGGCGCAATGCGTTGACCCCGGGCAGGTTATAGGACAGGATGATGCTGCCTCCGGTTACTGGTAGCTGCAGCGCTCCTGATTTAACTTTGGCGCGATCATCCTCGGCCATGCCCACATCGCTAGCGCCAAAATCTACGCTGCCACTGGTAAACAACCTGACGCCAGCCCCGCTACCTAAGGACTGGTAAGTCACCTGAACATTGGGGTGAAGCCGATTGAACTCACTAAACCATCGCTTATAGAGCGTTGCTGGAAAAGTCGCCCCCGCACCCGATAGAGCAACGTTCCGCCCCTCAACGAGGGTGGCCCTAGGCGTCGACTGTGTTCCCGATCCGCAGGAGGTCAGGGCTAGCCCCAACCCTCCTAAAGCCAAACGCATCATCTGCCGGCGAGTTCCCATGTTGCAATGCATCCTAACTAATTAGTAAAAATTGGTTTCAGAAAGCCCATAACCCCATCGCAATCAGCGCCATCCTACCATCGTGCTGAACTTCTAGACTACGGGATCTCAAAGAACAAGCTCTGCCGATGCCAACAGGATCCCTCAGTTGGATCCCTTAGTGGCGTTACTGAAAATTATCAAGTTTCATAAATTTTTGTTTAATTTTTGTAAATATTTTTGAATCACTCCCAGAGGGCGATCACCCTCCCCCACCAATGATCGGGGCTCTAGGCTTGTCAGGACTGGGTTGGGCAGGATGTGAAGTTTGACGAATTATTAAACGGTGGGAAACGACTTCTTAACCTATCCCTATAATGACGACATAAGAGAACGCCAATTCCTAATCCGCTCTACTTTTTTATTCATAGATTGTGATCTATAGATGCGGTGTTTTCTGCCAACTCATCACTTTGTCTAACCTTTGAGAGAGGAAAGTTACATGACGATTGCTCCTCAAAATCCAGAGGCAAAGGTGCGCGTTACGGTTGATCGGGATGTGGTTCCGACTTCATTCGAGAAGTGGGGGCAGCCCGGACACTTTGATCGTACGCTTAAGAAGGGCCCCAAAACCACCACTTGGATTTGGAACCTTCACGCCGATGCCCACGACTTTGATAGCTTTAGTACACCTGAAGATACAGCTCGCAAGATTTTTTCGGCTCACTTCGGGCATTTAGGGATCATCTTTATTTGGCTCAGTGGTATGTACTACCACGGGGCAAAATTTTCCAACTACGAAGCCTGGCTGGCTGACCCCATTGGCATTAAGCCCAGTGCTCAGCAGGTTTGGTCGATCGTGGGACAGGATATTCTCAATGCCGATGTCGGCGGTGGTTTCCAGGGGATTCAGATCACCTCTGGATTTTTCCATCTCTGGCGGGCATCGGGGATTACTAATGAGTATCAACTGCTCTGCACCGCGATTGGCGGGTTGGTAATGGCAGGTCTAATGTTCTTTGCCGGCTGGTTCCATTACCACAAGGCAGCTCCCAAGCTGGAATGGTTCCAAAATGTGGAATCGATGATGAACCATCACTTGGCAGGCTTGCTAGGTCTGGGTTCCCTGTCTTGGGCGGGACACCAAATCCATGTTTCAATTCCCATTAACTATTACCTGGATAAGGGTGTGCCGGCGTCCCAGATTCCGCTTCCCCATGAATTCATCCTCAATCCCCAACTGATGGCGGATATCTTCCCCAGTTTTGCCCAAGGTTTGACACCGTTCTTTACCTTTAACTGGGGGGTTTATGCCGACTTTCTGACCTTTAAGGGTGGTTTAAATCCCCAGACGGGCGCACTCTGGCTAACAGATCAAGCCCATCACCATTTGGCGATCGCGACATTGTTCATCATCGCTGGGCATATGTACCGCACCAATTGGGGCATTGGTCACAGTATGAAGGAGATTCTGGAAGCCCACCGTGACCCCCTGCTTATTGGTGGCACGGGTCATAAAGGACTCTATGAGATTCTCACTAATTCATGGCATGCTCAGTTGGCGATCAACTTGGCAATGTTGGGCTCATTGACAATCATTGTCGCCCAGCATATGTATGCCATGCCTGCCTACCCCTATATTGCGGTTGACTACGCCACTCAGATTTCCCTGTTCACCCATCACATGTGGATTGGGGCCTTCTGTATTTGTGGTGGCGCGGCCCATGCCGGCATCTTTATGGTGCGCGATTATGTTCCTTCCGAGAATGTGAACAATGTCTTGGATCGAATGTTGCGTCACCGTGATGCGATTATTTCCCATCTCAACTGGGTTTGCATCTTCCTTGGATTCCACAGCTTTGGTCTCTACATCCACAATGACACCTTGCGTGCCCTCGGTCGCCCCCAAGACATGTTCTCGGATACGGCGATTCAGCTGCAGCCTGTTTTTGCCCAGTGGGTGCAAAGCCTTCACACAGCCGCAGTAGGAACCACTGCCCCGTACACCAGTGCCTCGGTTAGCCCCATTTTTGGTGGTGATATTTTGGCGGTGGGTGGCAAAGTGGCAATGGCCCCAATGGTGTTGGGCACTGCAGACTTTATGGTGCACCACATCCATGCCTTCACAATTCACGTCACAGTACTGATTCTGCTGAAGGGCGTGCTCTATGCTCGCAACTCTCGCTTAATTCCTGATAAGGCGGAGTTGGGCTTCCGCTTCCCCTGCGACGGTCCAGGTCGTGGTGGTACGTGCCAAGTTTCTTCTTGGGATCATGTCTTCCTTGGTCTGTTCTGGATGTACAACTGTATTTCCGTAGTGATTTTCCACTTCTCTTGGCGAATGCAGTCGGATATCTTTGGCACCGTGGCAGCGGATGGCACGATCACTAACATGACGGGTAACAACTTTGCCCAAAGTGCGATCACGATTAATGGCTGGCTACGTGACTTCCTCTGGGCGCAAGCTTCCCAAGTCATTCAGTCCTATGGTTCGGCTTTGTCGGCCTACGGTCTGTTGTTTTTGGGTGCCCACTTCATTTGGGCCTTCAGCTTAATGTTCCTATTTAGTGGTCGCGGCTACTGGCAAGAGTTGATTGAGTCCATTGTTTGGGCCCACAACAAGCTGAATGTTGCCCCTGCAATTCAACCACGGGCATTGAGCATTACCCAAGGTCGTGCGGTCGGCTTGGCCCATTATCTTTTGGGAGGAATTGCCACCACTTGGGCGTTCTTCCTAGCACGTTTCGCTGCACTTGGCTAACGGAGAATACTGAGTACTATGGCAACTAAATTCCCTAAATTTAGCCAGGATCTCGCCAATGATCCCACCACACGGAGGATTTGGTACGCGATCGCCACAGCCAATGACTTTGAGAGCCACGATGGTGTTACCGAAGAAAGCTTGTATCAAAAGATATTTGCTTCCCACTTCGGTCACTTGGCAATCATTTTCCTGTGGACTTCTGGCAACCTGTTCCACGTAGCGTGGCAGGGTAACTTTGAGCAATGGATTAAGGATCCTCTGAACGTTCGCCCTATCGCCCACGCGATTTGGGATCCCCAATTTGGGGCTGCCGCCACCGAAGCTTATACCCAAGGTGGTGCCGCTGGCCCAGTGGACATCAGCTACTCTGGCGTTTATCACTGGTGGTACACCATCGGGATGCGCACAAATGGCGAACTGTACACCGGTGCCATCTGGATGCTGATCTTTTCGGCCGTACTGCTATTTGCTGGCTGGTTGCACCTGCAACCCAGCTTCCGTCCTAGCCTGTCATGGTTCAAGAATGCTGAATCTCGCCTTAACCACCACTTGGCAGGGCTATTTGGCGTTTCTTCTCTGGCCTGGACAGGGCATCTGGTGCACGTAGCTATTCCCGAATCCCGTGGTCAGCATGTGGGTTGGGATAACTTTCTCAGCGTCGCCCCCCACCCCGCTGGTCTTGCCCCCTTCTTTACTGGCAACTGGGGTGTCTATGCCGAAAGTCCTGATACGGCCAACCATATCTTTGGTACTGCCCAGGGCTCTGGAACTGCCATCTTGACCTTTTTAGGTGGATTCCATCCCCAAACTGAGTCCCTATGGCTGACGGACATGGCGCACCACCATTTGGCGATCGCCGTGATTTTCATCATTGCGGGACATATGTACCGCACCAACTTCGGCATTGGGCATAGCATCCGGGAGATTTTGGCCACACACCGTCCCCCCGAAGGCACACCCCTAGGTGGATTCTTGGGCGAAGGTCACAAGGGCTTGTATGACACAATCAACAACTCTTTGCACTTCCAACTTGGGCTCGCTTTAGCTGCCCTAGGCGTCGTGACCTCCCTAGTTGCCCAGCACATGTATTCCCTGCCGCCATACGCTTTTATGGCTAGGGACTACACCACCCAAGCGGCACTTTATACCCATCACCAGTACATTGCCGGATTTTTGATGGTCGGTGCCTTTGCCCATGGTGCAATCTTCTTTGTGCGGGACTATGATCCTGAGGCAAACAAGAACAATGTATTGGCTCGGGTTCTGGAGCACAAGGAAGCGATCATCTCCCACTTGTCTTGGGTCTCCCTATTCTTAGGCTTCCATACCCTAGGGATTTACGTCCACAACGATGTCATGCAGGCCTTTGGCACTCCGGAAAAGCAGATTTTGATTGAGCCGGTCTTTGCCCAATTCATTCAAGCTGCCCATGGAAAAGCTCTCTATGGTTTTGACACACTGCTGTCCGACAGCGCCAGTGCCGCAGCGACAACTGGGGCGGCTTGGTTGCCCGGCTGGTTGCAAGCCATCAATGCCGGTAACAACTCACTGTTCCTCACCATTGGGCCTGGTGATTTCTTAATCCACCATGCGATCGCCCTGGGACTGCATACCACTACCTTGATCTTAGTCAAGGGTGCGTTGGATGCCCGTGGCTCGAAACTGATGCCCGACAAGAAGGACTTCGGCTATAGCTTCCCTTGCGATGGCCCTGGACGTGGCGGCACCTGCGATATCTCTGCTTGGGATTCTTTCTACCTAGCCATGTTCTGGATGCTAAACACCCTCGGTTGGATTACCTTCTACTGGCATTGGAAGCACTTGGGCATTTGGCAGGGCAACGTGTCTCAGTTCAATGAGTCATCGGTAACAATCATGGGATGGCTGCGGGACTACCTGTGGCTCAACTCGGCTCAGTTGATCAATGGCTACAATCCTTACGGAATGAATAACATTTCTGTCTGGGCGTGGATGTTCCTATTTGGTCACTTAGTCTGGGCAACAGGCTTCATGTTCTTGATCTCATGGCGAGGCTACTGGCAAGAGCTCATCGAAACCTTGGTATGGGCTCACCAACGCACGCCCTTGGCGAACTTGGTGCAATGGAAAGACAAGCCCGTGGCACTGTCCATTATCCAAGCTCGTGTCGTGGGTCTAGCTCACTTCACAGTTGGCTATGTGTTGACATACGCTGCCTTTGTCATTGCTTCAACAGCGACGGCCTTTGGTTAACTTAGCTCTCTAGAGCCCTAGTTTATTGGTGATCCCCTCCCCTTGGAGGGGATTTTTATTTGGCGGATTAGGGAATCTAGCTGTAATATGAAGGATGATGCACGGGATGTAGCGCAGCTTGGTAGCGCGCCTGCTTTGGGAGCAGGATGTCGCGGGTTCAAATCCTGCCATCCCGATTAGTTTCTTGATACTTGGATGGTGCAGTTATGCCTTGCAGGGCTACCGTTGGAAATCTCGTCACTGCTACGTCCTAGGATTTGAATGTAACAGACTTACAAAGATCAACAGCAGAGAACCTTGGTCAAAGATCTGCTGACAATCCTTGCCCTATGGCATAGAACGTCACTATCGAAAATGATGATGGGGAATCCAGGAAATTAGGCGAACAGTTATCTTCGCAATGCCATCGCCCAAAGACCGAGCTTGGTGTAAATTCTGTTACTGGAAAAAAGCTTGCCCCAGATTCAAGAAAAATCCTCTGAACTCTAGACAGCTCAGAGGAGGATGGTGCGTTTTGATTACTTTTGGGGTTTTTAAGGAAGTGGGGATGAATCTTGAAGTATGTCCTAGAGGCTAATCTCACTCAACTGACGACCCATGTAATCGAAGGGTTCAGCAAGCCAATCGGCGCGATCATCCACTAACTCCATGCACAACTCCTTAAGAATTTGAATGCCACGCACTGTAGGGCCAATCGGGACTCCAAGGGAATTGTAGGTGTCCCGCAGCCCTTGGAGAACACGCTCATTAAGAACATCACAGTCGCCAGCGACAAGGGCATAGGTGGCATAGCGCAGGTAATAGTCCATGTCGCGGAGGCAGGCAGCATAGCGGCGAGTGGTGTAAGCATTGCCGCCGGGACGAATCAGGTCTGGAACTTCATCAAAAAGCTGTGATCCCGCTTGACGGACAAGGGTAGATGCGCTGCCGGTGATTTTGGTGGCGGCAGCAGCACGGGCAACTCCCGTGGCAAAATAGGATTTTAGGCGGTCAAGAGCGTTGCGATCTAAATAACGCCCTGTGGCATCATAGACACCAATCAGGCTCGTTACGGCATCTTTCATATGGGGCTCCTCGAAAATAACTTTTTAGTAACAATGGGGAGTAAAAGGGATTCGTCTTTATGTATTCTTACTACATTACAGGACTTTCCAACCGCCGTCACGAACCTATCGCAATGTGAAGTGGAGCAGGCATGATGAAATGGGTCAGTTGTCTTTCGACAAAGGTTTCCCTAGAGGCGGCAGTGCAGGATTTGGCAGTGCAGGTGCTTGCCGGCTTGGGTAGCAATGTGCCTGATTTGGGGCTCCTTTTTGTTTCTAGTGCTTTTGCAAGTGACTTTAGCCGACTGTTACCCCTGTTGACGGCAGAGATAGAGATTCCCTATTTAATCGGCTGCTCTGGGTCAGGGGTGGTAGCCCATAGGGAGGAACTGGAAGATCAGCCGGCGATCGCCCTGATGGTTGGGCACTTACCCGATGTATCGTTGCGCGTTTTTCACCTTGAGGAGTCCGATCTGCCGGATTTGGACAGTCCCCCCGACCGCTGGCAGGAGTGCGTGGGTATTAGTGGCACGTCCCAGCCTAATTTTGTGCTCTTGGCAGATGCGTTTTCCTTTCCCATCAATGACTTTTTGCAGGGGTTAGACTATGCCTATCCCGCAGCGGTAAAGGTGGGAGGACTAGCCAGCAGTGGTGGATTAGATGCCAATACCCTATTCGCAATCGTCGAGGGGGGTTCCCCAAAGCTCCACCGCCACGGACTTTTGGGACTGGGTTTTTGGGGCGATTTGACCCTCGATGCGATTGTGGCCCAGGGATGTCGTCCCATTGGACGGGTGATGCAAATTTCTGAGTGTGATCGCAATTTGATCCTATCCCTAGAGGGCAAGCCACCTCTGCGGGTGCTACAGGATATTATCAATGACCTCAGTAGCGGCGATCGCGAGTTGGCCCAGCATTCGTTGTTTGTGGGTGTGGTCACCAACGAGTTCAAGTCGGCTCCGGAACCGGGAGACTTTTTGATTCGGAATATTATTGGCGTCGATCCGCGGACGGGGGTGATTGCGGTGGGCGATCGCCTGCGCTCGGGGCAGCGGGTGCAACTACACCTCAGGGACGCCCAAGCTTCTGCCCAGGACTTGCGGGATGCCCTCGAACGCTATACCAACTATGTTTCTCCAGATGCGGAAGTGGCAGCCGCCCTGATGTTTTCCTGCGTGGGGCGGGGGGAACGGCTCTACGGAAAGAGCAATTTTGACTCTCAGCAGTTGCGCGAGTATTTAGGCTCGATTCCCCTGAGTGGCTTCTTCTGTTCGGGGGAAATTGGCCCGGTTGCCGATGTCACCTATCTGCACGGGTACACGACAGTTTTGGGCATTCTGCGACCACGGCAGGGAACTTAGGACTTGGGCATCACTGGCGGTGAGTTGGGGTCTTGAAATAGGGGCAAAATTTCGTTGCAAAAGGCCTCAGTGGCTTTAGAGCGGTAGCGATTGGGATTGCGAATTTGGCAAAGCGTGCGAGTAATCACTAAATTTTCAATGGGTACTTGGCTAAGTTCTCGATTGTGAAGCTCTTTTTCGATCGCCGTAACCGATAAAAAGGCAGCTCCAAGCCCAGCCTGCACAGCATTTTTGATCGCCTCAATAGAGTTGAGTTCCATCTCGATGGTTAGCTGCTTAGGGTCAACCCCGGCGCGGGTGAGCACCTGATCGATCACCTTGCGGATCGTAGATTGGGAGTCCAGGGTAATGAACTGCAATTTGTATAACTTCTCCCGAGGTAAAGTGCCCGACTGGGCTAGGGGATGAAATGCCGGCAGGACGAGGGCCAACTCATCCTCGGAGTAGGGGATAATCTCTAATGTGTCCTGAAGTTCTGGGGGCACCTCTCCACCGATAATGGCCAGATCTAACTGCCCATTGGCTACGCTCCAAGCGGTTCGCCGTGTGGAATGGACATGGAGCTGCACCGAAACTTCGGGGTATTTTTTCCGAAACAGTCCGATCATCCGAGGCATTAGGTAGGTTCCTGTGGTCTGACTCGCACCCACAATCAGCGTTCCTCCCTGTAAGTTTTGTAGGTCTTCGATCGCCCGGCAGGTCTCTTGGCATAAGCTAAGGATTCGGTCACCATAGGAAAGCAACAGTTGCCCCGCCTCGGTCAGTTGTGCCCGCCGCCCACCCCGATCAAACAAGGGAACTGCCAACTGCCGCTCAAGGTGCTGCACCTGTAAACTAACTGCAGGTTGGGAAACGTAGAGACTATCTGCTGCCCGCTTAAAACTGCCCTCAAGGGCGATCGCCTTAAGAATTCGCAATTGATCTAACGTAAACGGGACATCCATCATAAGCCATCAGAATAAAGGGTCAGGAGCAAGACAAACAGGAACATGAACCAAGTCGAGATTCAAAAGTTTATTGACCTTGAGGGTGTCATGGGGCTCATGCTCACCAAACGCAGGATGCGCCCATACTTTTTTCGATTGGGTTTTGTGGCCGAACCGGTCAAAGAGGCTTTGTCGCAAGCCATATTGCAGGTTTTAGAGACCTTAACAGAGGATTTGGATTCTTTTGAGTTCCACTTTACCGAAAATCGGATCTTTATATACAAGTTGTCACAGGGCTTGCTCTTGCTTGTGGTTACCGATGCAAATCTTAACTATTCTGCCTATCAGAAATTGCTGCCGGACTTTCGGTGTCATCTAGAGAAGGACACCTATCAGGCAGTATCGTCGCTTAAGCACAGCCTAGGCAGTGAAACACTGCCGACCCAACCCCTGATTCCGACGCCCATCGAAACCCAGCCGATGCCTGCGCCCCAGCCTGCCGCACCTCCAGCGATGGCAACTCGGGTGCCCCCTGCAGCTCCATCCTTGCCGGTAGTACCGCGATCGCCCACTGTACCGAGTTGCGACCAAGTGATGGAGTCCCTGAATGTTTTGAGTCGGTATGCCACCCAATATCTCGGCAAAATGGTGGTAATTAACTACTGGAAGGTGACGCGCCCCGACTGCCCAAGCCTAGAAGGGCTTAGCTTAGACCGCGCTGCCCAGTTTGTGCTGTCCCGACCGATGGCGGCAGAGGACTTGGCGGATACTGTGCAGGTGTGGGTAAGAGCATTTGTGCAGAAGTGCAAAACCGTGATTAAAAATTTTGACGCGATGGTGCAGAACGATTGTGGAACCGCGCAACAACGGCGCTGGCTGGGGTTGGATTCCTAGGGGGAAGCCCGGATCGTAAACGCTCCCCGACAGTCGAGCCCGCTGGGGGTGAGGCTAAGGTGCTCTAGGGCAAAGTCATCCCCCAGGTGATGGCAAAGTTTTTGCAACACCGCCAGACGGCTGGCATCATCTTGAGCCCCTTCGGCTAGGGGAGCTAAATGGGGGGGCAGCACCGACTGAAACAGGGGCGATCGCCAACAGTGCTGCAGATCGGTGGGGGACAGAACCCCACTGAGGGTAACTTCGATTGGCTCCAAAAGCCGTAGGGATTCTCCCCTAAGGATCTGGGCAATATTGAGATGAATGGCTGAGGAACGCAGGTCTAGGGCAGTGAGGTGCAACCCCTGGTACGTGACGCCCCTTGCCCTTACCGTGGCTTCGGGAATGGATCCACCCCAGAGTTGCCGCAGATTGCCGCCAATGTGAATCTCGAGGGTGTCAAGATGTTCCACCTGCGATCGCAGCCACAGCTTGAGCAATGGGGTAAGGGTCGATAACAGTGAACGGGCCATTAAGAGCACGAAAAAATTGCAGTAGAGCTAGAATAACGCGATCAGTGGTGAATACGTCATCTTGCGGTGCGATTACCCCGTCAGCGGTGGCATAATAGGCGAGATTTTGCAGTAAAAGCCCCCATGTTCAGCCGTTCCTTGATTTCTCTTTGCCTTTTTCCCTGCCTGTGGCACGGGGGAGCGGCCATGGCACAAATTTTCGACCCCATCCCTAGTCAAGAAACCCGATCGCCCGAAATCTCCACCAATCAACCAATTCACACCCTAGAGTTGATTGCCATGCGCCAAGAACTTCAGGATTTGATTGGTCGGGTAGAAAACGCCCTCACCACGGCCAAAATCCGGCAGGGGCAACGGGATCCTCTGCAACTGCCAGCGATCGCCAAGGCCAGGACTGTACTGAAGCAATTACCCCAGTGGGTTGCCACTCGCCAGTACGCCACAGCTCGGCAACAGTGGGAGCAGACCCGGCAAAACCTGTGGCGGGACTACCCGCCGGAGGCCTTTGTGCCCGTATCTGAGGTGCGGGCCATTTGGTTAGATCGGGGCACAATCGTGGCGGCTGGCTCCGAGGAACGGCTGGCGGTAGTTTTTGATCGCCTTCAAGCCGCGGGGGTCAACACCGTATTTTTAGAAGTGGTCAACGCTGGTTACCCCATTTATCCCAGCCGTATTGCCCCGGAACAGAACCCCTTAATTCGGCGAGATTGGGATCCCTTAGCTTCGGCCGTGCGGTTGGCCCGGGCTCGGCGGATGGAACTTCACGCCTGGGTTTGGGTGTTTTCGGTAGGCAACCGCCGCCACAACACCCTAGTGGGTAAGCCCGCCAACTATCCCGGCCCGGTGCTGGAGCGCTATCCCCGGTGGGCCAATCGCGATCAGAGCGGTAACATCTTCGCCCCCGAGGGCAAAACCTTCCTTGATCCTTCCAACCCGGAGGTGCAAAACTACCTTCTCAGTCTGTACCGCGAGATCATCACCCAATACGATGTCGATGGCATCCATTTGGACTATATCCGCCAACCCCGCCACGAACGGGGCATTACCCTCGGCTACGGCACTGCGGCGCGGGCCCAATTTGCCCAAAAAACTGGTGTTGACCCGTTGGAACTGACTGAATCCGATCGCTCTCTGTGGTGGATGTGGACGGAGTTTCGCACCCGGGCGATCGACGAGTTTGTGGCCACAACCGCTAAACAACTGCGCCAACTGCGCCCCCAACTGACGATTTCGGCGGCGGTGTTCCCCTGGCGCTATAACGAACGCATCCAGCGCTTGCAGCAAAACTGGGAATCCTGGGTCAGTCGGGGGGGATATTGACCTGCTGATGCCCATGACCTATGTGCCCAACACCAATCGCTTTGTCCGCCAAGAGGTGCAGCCAATTGTTGAGGCGATCGCCGAATCCCCTGTGTTGCTATTACCCGGTGTGATGTTGCGGGGGCTGCCCGATATGGAAGTGGTCGATCAACTCCAAGCCGTCAGGGATCTGCCCTCCGGTGGCTATGCCCTGTTTGCCTCCGAGCACTTCCGCCCGAGCTTTGGCAAGCTTTTGCAACAGGCTCCCATCCCCGATGAAGCCCGCGTGCTGCCCCACCGCCGCCCGTTTCGGGTGGCCTACCTGCGCTTTAGTGACCTGCGTAAGGAGTGGCAAACCCTCATGGATGGCGATCGCCTTTGGATTCGCGGAGAGAACCGAGTTCAATGGGAGCAACAATCCCAGTCCCTCTACCGCTCCCTGGATTTGGTTTCGCGACAGCCCAACCTAGCCAATATTGGCCAAGCCCGAAAGAACCTTAGTGCCATGGCCGAAAACTTACCCCAGTGGATGCGCCTAGAGGGGATTGAACGTCCCTATCGTCTTGCCACTTGGCGAAATCGCCTGGAATCGATTGAAGCGCTGCTGCGGTATGGAGAACCTAGGCTAGGCAAAATAAACGCCAACCTGTCTGCCAATCAGCCCAAGCAGGGAACGGTTGCCCCTAAGGACGAATAGGCGATCGCCACGCAGCAATGAATATTCACTATTCTTTAATGATTTCTTGATATTTCGAGGAATATTATGGTTGGCAAAGCCTGATTCGCCAAGGCAATCGGCAGTAGATCTTGCCAGTCAACCCTGCCCACACCCCCCCTGTGAAGTTTCTTGGATCGCGCTTTTTACCCCCTGAGTTGTTAGCCATGCTGCTGTTGGTTGCCGCCCTTGGCACCGCCGCGACAGTCACCTACGGCTCTGACCAAAACACCCGGCGAATTGAGCAAACCTACCGCCAGTTTCTCCGCACCCGTCGCACCCTGGCTGCTGTGCGGCGCGTCCTTTCCCTAACCAAAGATGTGCAGACGGGAAAGCGAGGATTTTTACTCACCGGAAAAGAGGGCTACCTCATGCCCTACTACGACGGACTGCAAGCCCTGCGAAAACAGTCTGAGGTGGTGCAAGAGCGACTGGCCGAGCATCCCGATCTGTTATCGCGCTTTATGCGAATTAAGCAGCTCATTGCCGATAAAGTTGAACTTGTCCAAGAAACCATCCAACTCAAACGGGATCGGAACTTTGACGTTGCCCTGCAATTGGCATCGAGCGATCGCAGTAAAGACCTGATGCGTGAAGTCCGCGTCGTCAGTGCCCAGATTGACTTTGAGCTAGAGCAGAAAACCTTGACCCTCAACGACGCCGCCCAGGAACAGAACCGGTTGGCGCGGCAGATTAACCTCCTTGGCGGTGTTACCACCATGGTGCTGGGTGTGGCCATTACTGCTATCCTATGGCTGAAAATCGGCAGCTTTACATCCGGGAAGCGTCCCTCAGCCAGAGCAACCAGCGCCTGGCTGCCAGCCAAAAAGCAAGCCAAGATCTGTTTTATCTCACTGCCCACGAACT
>JAAUUH010000063.1 GCA_012031145.1 Oscillatoriales cyanobacterium SM2_2_1
ACGGGCCTCGGCATTCCCGCAGCCCCCCTGGGCCAATTTGGGGCGATTCAGCGCCAGGGCCGCCTCCGGTGATGGGGATGGCGTTCCCAGTTGGGCAACTGGTGCGTCAGGTGCTAGGCGATCGCCCCGGGGAATCCGGCGAAAGTCAAAGCGTTGGCAACGGGAATGATGGTCGGCAGCACCCGCTGGGGATCGGTGGTAGCCAAAATAAAAGTCACGCGATCGGGGGGCTCTTCGAGGGTTTTGAGCAGGGCATTAAAGGCCGCATTGCTAAGCATGTGGCATTCGTCAATGGCGTAAACCTTATATCGGGCCTGCACAGGCGCAAACTGGGCCCGCTCGATGATGTCGCGAATGTTATCCACCCCGGTGTTGCTGGCAGCGTCAATTTCCGTGACATCCATGGCCGTACCCGCAGCGATCGCCCGACACAGGGCACAGGTACCACAGGGGGTAGGGGTGGGAGCATCGAAGCTTAAACAGTTCAGGGATTTGGCTAGGATGCGGGCAGTGGAGGTCTTGCCCGTCCCCCTAGCCCCCGTCAACAGGTAGGCCGGGGCAATCCGCTGGGTTCTCATGGCATTGGACAGGGTGGTGGCGATCGCCTCCTGCCCAATCAAATCGGCAAAGGTTTGGGGTCGATACTTAAGATGGAGCGGTTGATAGCCCATGGGATCGGTGCGGACTATGCCAAGATAAGTGCACTATACCGACACCATTCACGCAAGGGCAAGACGGGGATGCTGATTCCACTCAACGATGAACGCTGGGGCGGCACCACGGCGATCGTGGTTTACACCCTGATTGTGATCAACCTGATCATCTTTGGCTACCAAATCAGCCTGTCCCCTTGGCAGTTGGAAGGCTGGTTCCAGTCCTGGGCGGTCATTCCCCAGCTTTTTGTTGCTGATCCGCTGCGCCATCTGATCACCCTCATCAGTTCCCAGTTTCTCCACGGCAGTCCGCTGCACCTAATCGGTAATATGTGGTTCCTCTATGTGTTTGGGCACAGCCTCGAGGATTGGCTGGGCAGTCGCTGGTTCTTGCCCTTTTACCTAGGGGCTGGAGTGGTCGCGGCCCTGATCCAGGTATGCTTTTCGGCCCAGTCTCCCATTCCCATGGTTGGAGCCAGTGGGGCGATCGCCGGCGTGATGGGCGGATACCTCATTTGTTTTCCCCGCGTGCGGGTGCGCTCCCTGCTGTGGCTGGGTTTCTTCTTTACCTTCGTGCGGGTGCCAGCGGTTTTTTATCTCGGGTTATGGTTTGCCTTTGAGGCCTATCGGGCATGGCAGAGTAACCCCAACGAACCCGGGGTGGCCTACATGGCCCACGTGGGTGGGTTTGTGCTGGGTATGGCGGTGTTGGCGCTGGTGCGGTGGCGCGATCGCCAGCGGGATTCGCCACCCTAGGGTGCGTCGTCAATTCAAGCTGGAAGCCCGGCGCGATCAGCGTTACCGCCCCCGTCAAATCCTATAGGCTAGGGGCGGGAACCTTGGCCCGGTGCTTGGCCAGGACTTAAAATTGCCGTTCTATAATTCCAGCTTATAGTTTCTTGCCTTCGGGTTGTTATTCTCTTATGAATAGTTGCGGTTTGGTGATTCCCACCCGCCTTACCTGCTTCCAAGTTGGCGTTCCACAATTCCTAACCAGGGTTCCCTGCTTCCTGGTCGCCATTGCACGACGCCGTTCCCCATGGGTTTCCATCGAGACAGCGGCTAAGATAGGGGTGAAATAAAGTATGGGGTCAAGTACGTATGATCTGCTGCAAAAAAAATCTCGCCAAGGCCATTCGATTTCACCGCAACTTCCATCTCACCACCGGGCTAATTGCCGATAAGGGTGCCCGTTTGGTGGGTGCCCACCGCTGTCCTCTGACCAAGCCGTTCTATAAGTTAGCCAAGGTGGCTGGCTACAGCAATTTTGCCCTTGCAAGCATTGCCCTTGTTTTACTAGAAGACTAATCGCGTACAATGCCTTCATTAGTCCCCAAGGGAGAATCTCATGATTACACTAACTGACACTGCCGTCCTAAGGGTGCGGAGCCTGCAAGCTCAGAAAAGCACCACCGCTCCACTTCGCCTTGGCATCAAGCGGGGGGGCTGCTCCGGGCTCTCCTACGTGATGGAGTTCGCAGAACAGCTCAACGAAGATGACAACCTGTTCGATTGCAATGGAGTAGCGATCGCGATCGGTAACGAACACCTACCCGACCTCCAAGGGTTGGAACTAGACTACACCGAAGACCTGATGGGCGGCGGGTTCCGATTCCGCAATCCTAACGCTAGTAAGTCCTGCAGCTGCGGCACCTCCTTTGCCACGCCTAAAGAAAAGGGCGAGCCAGTCGCCTGTAGTTAGGGTTGGGATGAGGCCATCCATCAATTCGGTTTCGTTCACCATCAGCTATCTGGGCAATTAGTTAGATCTCGGTAAGGCGTTGGTTGAAGATGCCATCAAATAGCTCCATAATGCGGGCGCAATCAAAGGGTAATGTGTTAACACATTACCCTGTCTTTTTTTTCCTTGAGTGATGTTATTCCAAAACAGAACCGCGACTGGGCAACGGCGGCTTCACGGGTGCCCGAGGCTGATAATAATTTGCAACGCCAGACAAACAAGCAATGGGTTAAACGATGCAAAATTTCCGCGGATATAGCTGTAAATAACTTGGTTAGGACGATGTGCAGGGGTTTCCTTCGATGCCCGAACCTACTCGAATATAGCTATATCTCTATGGAGTTTACGGGCGATATAGGCAGTGATCATCCAATGCCGCTGCGTTTCTTCTGGAAAATATCCAGGCTGTGGGATCGAACGGGCCGCGGCGAACTTGGTCGGGATAATTGAGGGTTTCTGCTAGATCGGTGAAGCAATTGGGGAGGGTTTGGGGATGATTTTGGTTGATATGCTGTTGGCGCTCTTCGATAAGTTCAACCGATGCACCTAGGTACGGTCAGGTAAAAGTACGACTCATGAAAACGGAGGTTTGGTGTTTAGCAAGAGTTCCAGAGGGAAGCTAGGCGTATTGGCAGCACGGATCGCCTTAAGCCAACTGAGGGCGGCTTGGGTATCAGGGTGGTCGGTGCCGAGGGTTTGGGTATAAATGGCAACGGCGCGTTGAATGGTGGCGAAGGACTCGGCGAAGCGTTGGGGATGGTGAGGCGGGTATGAATTTTGGGACTAAAGTATTTGCTGAGGATTTTTCTAAAGTCAGCTTCGGATACTCCTTGTTTCGCTTCGCTGCAATTGCCGTCATTAGGAATTGTGCGTTTGAGGACGGTCGTTAATTTTTGCTGTCTGAAGGTAGCAAGGTTTTCGGGACTGAGAAGTTGAGAGACCTGAAAGTCGTATTTTTGTTTTTGCTCTTTATATAGTCATTCTAAATAGCTATGAGACAGTTTGAATCCTTGGAAATATCACCTGAAGCAGGTTGGGTTGTCTCGTTTTTATTTGAAATTACTATATTTCTGGAACTTTTGCTTTATATCGGCTTGATGGTTAAGACTGCGCTGGGGATAAGTGCGCTTCATGGTGATTGTGTGGAAGGCGATCGCTATGGTTCCTAGGGCAAGTAGAAAAACGCTAAAACAGAATTAAAAAAGAAGACAGTGACAGTAAGGGCTGCGGTGACAATCACTCCTGTTTCTATAGGTTGAGGCTCTGGGGGAATCCCTGGGGCATGGGGAACGGGTGGCAATGGCGGCTGGGAGGGAATGTCTTGGAGGGCAGGTGGTATAAGGATGATTGGGAAGTTAGACATGGATAGAAGTTTTATGTAGGGGGTATTTACCTTCAGTGTTGAGGATAAATACATTAGAATAATCTACACCTCCAAAATACTATCAATCAGAGATTTAATATCTTTGTCATCGGGGCGACCCTTTAATTCTTCATGGGTATATATCCAAAGTAAATAGATTAGAAGTTTTCCGTCATTTATCAGGTACATTAATCTCCCTTCCCCCTTTTGCACCTTTATATTCTGGGACTGAAAATGTAAGCTTACGAAAATGCCACTGACCAATTTCTATTCCTTTTGGTAGCGGCTCTTCAAAGTTATTTAATTTTTGGGTTCGTGGATTCTCGGTTACAAACTCAATTATCTCTGATATGCGATCTATGAATTTCGATTGAGAGCGATCACTCTTATAGCTTTTTTTAAGGTTCTTCAGAGTTCTCTTAAATTTCTCACTAGAAATTACTTTATAGAGCGGCAAGCCAGTTTCTGAACTCATTGGCTGTCATTATATGCTGATTATTTATATCATCCAAGGTATCTTCAAGAATTCTAGAGATCACTGGTGTATAGGCTGGATGTTCTATCTCTATTTGGAGTAGTTTATCTTTACCAAGCTGCTTCATATCCTCTTTATCAATAGACTCTATAGAAGGGGCATCGCTCGGAAGTCCTTTGCGAGCTTTGAGCCACGGTTGTTCATCATGGGTCATATCGCTTAGTAAGTAGGCATGATATCTGCCAAAGTATTGCCAAACTTCTTGAAGCAGATTTTCAATGTCAGTGTTAAAGTCGACAATGGTCAAAGCTGGCTGAGAAATAGTATTTGAGCCAAATACTTTGTATTCCTGATATACGGGAGGGCAGACTGGTCCATACACCCAAGCTTGTAACTCCTCTTCAAATAGAGATTCGTTGTACATAGCAAGGTGAAGGCTTTGGGTATAGTACAAAAGTTTTTGGACTTTCATATTAGTCACAGCATAACGCTCGCCACTCTGTTTTGACTTGTCGATAAAGTAGTTTGCGATGTCTAAGCCTTTTAACATAACCTTAAATAATGCATAAATTAATTGTAACAAACTCTGTCAATCGCTATATGTAGCATGATTTGAGTATTACAAATGGTAAATTACTCTAGACGTTATCTTACTTCTAGAATTGCACTGGCATAGTTGCCGAAAACATCGACTAAGCGGACGGCTATGCTGCGTTTACCTTTAGGGATTTCGGGGCTGGTGGCGGTGGTGATTACGGTTTGGGTTCTTTTGCCGTTGCCTTTATCGCGGTTGCGCTTTGACCTGAATTAGTTAGGTTTCAGACCAAAGTGGTTGGGTTTCAACCTGAACTACTTGGGTTTCAGACCGAATTGGCTAGGTTTGAGACCAAAGTGGTTGGGTTTCAAACTAAACTACTTAGGTTCCAGACCGAACGGACACCCCCCAACCACCAGAACCCTAACGGGCTGCCCACCAAGCGATCGCGAAGCGGTGGGGTTCTGCTAAATTTGCCGGAGCCACTACCCGCAGTTTGTAGCGCCCCTGGGCCGGTACGGGAATAAAAATATGCTCCACATTGTCGATGCTGCTCACGGAAGACCAGACGCTCTGGCGAATGTCGGTGTCTTCCTCCCGAAGTAAATAGAGGTTAAAGTCCGGCACAGCCTGGCCAAGGAATGCTTCGCCGAGGTCATACTGCTGGTTGGCGTTGGCATCCTGAAGCGCCACCATCCGGCTCCAGGTGAGGGTGGCGCTGATGTGTCCATCCCGGGGAATGGGGGTTGTAATCGCGTAATCGTAGGTGCTGGTGGCGATCGCCCGTTGACTGTCCCAACCCATGGCGGGCACTGCTCCGGGGGCATACTGCCCCGCTTGGAACTGCCGCAATGCCCGATCCATGTTAAGGTGCCCGGCCCCAAAGTGATCGCTGAGGGGAATATCACGGCGGGTGTAGGCATCGGTATCTCGCCAGGTGCGTCCCAGGTCGTCTACCACCGTGCGCGTCATCTCTAGAAGCAAGCCATCGCCGCGATCCTCTAGCTTGTCGGCAGCATTCAGCAAAATGGCCTTGGTGAGTTCATGGCGACGGGACACCTCCGTCCACTGTCCCTGCTGAATTTGCCGTTCGGCGTACTCCTGCAAGAGGGCGATCGCCCCGACCACATGGGGGGAAGCATAGCTGGTGCCACTGGCCCGCCGCAGCCGACCAAACAGGTTGGGTAGGGTGATGTTGTTGCCGGGAGCTAACAGGTGCAGTCCCCGCCGACCATCGCTGGGGCTTTCTACCCGAGGCGTCCACTTTCGGTCTCGGTTGATATCGGTGAAGGGTTCCCCCCGGTCGTAACGGCGGTTGCCATTGCGATCTTGGAAAGGTTCATCCACCAAGTTGCTGTTGTCAAGCAGACGGAACACCTTGTCTTCGGGATGCTGGCGCGTAAAGCCGACCACGATGCCGTTATACAAATCCGAGGGAATGGGAATGCCTCCCGTCCCCTGATTGCCCGCCACCACGGGCAGGGTATTGAACTGGAACGCTAACCAGTCAAGGCAGAGGGTCAACAGGGCATTGCCATCGAGGGTGGCATCGGGGCGGGCGTCCTCGCTGAGGGGTTCACCAAAACTCAGGTTCAGGGCGCGCAAATCTCCGTTGGCTTGCCGCACAAGGTGTTGGGCCGCGATCGCCGCCTGGGGTTGACCATCCTGTCGCCGCTCCGAATAGGCCGAAGACAATAGGTTGGCCCGAGGCGCTACTCCCCGATGCTTAACATCCCGGCTGATCATCACCGCTGCTACCTGATGGGCATGATTATCCAGATGGCGATTGGGGATGGCCGGGCGATCGCGAAAAAAGACCCGAAAGGGTTGCACCGCCACTCCGGGAGCCACCCGATCTAAACCCAGCCGCCGGGGACGGCTCAACTCCAACTGACCAATAAAAATATTTCGCCCCGTAAGTTGATGCACCCCCTGCTGCACTTGCTGGGCAGCAATCCCAAGGGGGCCAACTGATATTTCTAAGGCTCTGACCGGTGCTGTCCAAATCCCAAGCGCTACAAGGACGAGATATTGCCCTCGTTTACTGTTCCACCGACCTGTTTTCATACCCTTTAGGCAGCGTTCTCCTATATCTTAGGAGCTATTGCTCGTAGTAGGCAGTCCTGGCATGGAAGAAATACGTGTGCACGCCGAAGTACTCATAGATGAACAGCGCTGGAGTGAGGCGATCACCTTGCTGCAAACCGCGCTGCGACAAAAATATCTGGAATTAGAGCACCACGCCGACCCCCAAATCCTCCTCGATGGGAGCCACCCCCTGCCCCAAGAAATCCTCGCCCTCGAGCAGGTACTCGCCCAATGTCATAGCCGTCAAGGGCACCACTTCTGGCAGCAGCAAGACCTTATCGCCGCTGCCCAAGCCTACCGCAGCGCCGTCGAGCTAGACCCCCACAATCCGGAATTCCTGCTCCACATGGGCGGGATTGCCCAAAGCTTAGGGGATTTTGCCGAGGCGACCGCCGCCTACGAAGCCGCCCTGGCCCTCAAACCCGACTACGCCGAAGCCTACGCCAACATTGGCTCCGTTAAAGCCCTCCTCTACGACTACGATGGGGCGATCGCCGCCTATGAGCACGCCTACACCCTTAACCCCCAGCTCATCGGCCTGGACGAAAACCTGAACCGCATCTACCTGCGCTGTGTGCCCCGCTGGCACTTTCCGATGATGAACGATGAAAAGCGTAACCATGCCTACGATCAAGCCCTTCGTAAAGCCATCCGCCCCGACTCCCACGTCCTCGACATCGGCTCTGGCTCAGGACTGCTGGCGATGATGGCCGCCCGCGCTGGGGCCGCCCTGACCACCACCTGCGAAAAAGTGCTCCCCGTCGCTCGCATGGCCGAAAAAATTATTGCTGCCAATGGTTTGGGCGATCGCATCCGTGTCCACGCTAAGGTCTCCCACGAACTGCACATCGGCACAGACCTACCCCGGCGCGCCAATATCCTAGTCTCCGAAATCTTTGATGTCGGACTGCTTGCCGAACATGCCATTCCCGCAATTCAGCACGCCCGTTCCCACCTCCTCACGGAAGATGCCCAGATTTTGCCCTGTGCTGCCACGGTCTACGGAGCCCTCTTAGAAAGCGAAGCCCTCTACTACGAAGACCGAGTCAGCACTGCTGCCGGTTTTGATGTCAGCTTGTTTAACACCTTCTCCAGCCGCTATACCTACCTTCAACATCACCTCCGCCATTTTCCCCACCGCCTCCTTAGCGCCCCCGTCCCCGTCTTTGAATTTGACTTCACCCAAACCATCCCCCCAGCCCAAAAAGAGCTGCACATCCCGATCCACACCACTGGTACGTGCCATGGACTGGTCTTTTGGTTTCGACTCTGGCTGGATGCCGAAATCCACATCGACACCAGCCCCCTACTGCCCGACACCTGCTGGATGCAGGCGATCCAACTGTGGCGATCGCCTCCGATGTCGCAAAGCGAATCGCCCCACACCGTCACCGCCAATCAAGTTATCCCCATCCTCGCGACCCACAACACTACCTACATCACCTTTCACTGGCAATAAAAACCTTAGCCCTCCATATTGACAAAACCCCCTGCTTTGCACACAATAGGGTTCGCTCTGCAAATGGGTCTGTAGTTCAATCGGTTAGAGCACCGCCCTGTCACGGCGGAAGTTGCGGGTTCGAGCCCCGTCAGACCCGTAAATTTGTTGCTTACTTTTCCATTTCCAAAAATTATTATTCTTAGTGGTTATTTCACTGAATAATATTTAATGTCGATAGATATGCACGCTTCACCCTGGTTCATGGATGTAGTCACTCTGGAGAAAATGGCTCTGGCAACTGTCTTCACGAAAGAACATTAGGGGAGAAAAGCTGAGCTTTAGAGGGTTCAACCCCGATTATTTCCTCAATAATCCATGGCATATCCCATGGCAAATCTAAGATGCCGTTTATTCAGCCACGATGAAACAGAACCACTCCATCTCTGTCGTCCCAAGGTTCCAGTTCCGGGATGGGGCACCAAATATGGTCATAATTCCACCCAGAAGAACTATACAATAGCCCAATTCAGGTGGCACACAGTAGAATAACTAACTGAAGTCGGTCTTAGTTCCTTTGCGGAACTCAAGAACCTTATGATGATCGCTCAGGTGGCTCAGTTGAGCACATTAATTTAGGCACTTATCATGAACGCACTCACTTTCGTTCCCAAGAAATTCCCTATTTAAAAGCCCGGTTACCATTTTTGAATATGAGCGGGTGAAATCACTTCGATGTTGCACAAAGACTCCATTTTGAACGATCTCGATAATGCCTTTCAAAGCATTGCTATGCCCTGCTTCGGCAATATGAATATTGACTATGTGTCATCGCGCCTATCCACCTATCGCAGTACGGATCAATGGCTGTTGCTTTTCAATTCGGTGGTTTGGTGTCCTGCTGGCGACGGACTGATGGCCATGGTTGAACCTGTGGGTACGGGTGTCATTGGTAGGCAAGGTTTTGATCATGACCGATTTTTTGCACCAGCCTGCATAGAATTTAATAATGACGAAGAAAACATCCTTAGCATCACTATTCGAGGTCAAACTATCGAGCCGACGGGCTTAGCCATCCAGCCAAACTATGATATCCAGCCAGAATATGGCTTCTGGGTGTCTGTTGCTCTGGCTGAAAAGAATAAGGAGAACCTGCTCGCCTCACAAGCTGAAGTTCAGCAATTTATCCCCGCAGGCTTTCACCACTTGCTCACCATTGATGAGTGGGACCATCCGACATGGAATACTCCACCGAGTCAAACCGTGACCTTCCCCCTTATTGCCGATGTCTTGGTTGCATCGGATCCGTCACTTTGGAACGCTGTTGAATCGCCGAATACCCACTGGTCCCATTGGCTACCAAAATAGCTAGGGTGCGTCATCAATGTCAGCAGAGGCATCGATTGTGCCCAGGTTCTTCAGGACAGCGACTCTGTTGAGTGGCTGCCAATAATTTTTGCCACAACACCAATCAACTTTGTCAGTCCGCTCCAAGAGATTTGTTAGGCAGAACCATTGAAACGCTGGCTTCTGTTCTCGATCTACCTGATGTCACCAAATTGATATAGTCATTCTAAATAGCTATGAGACAGTTTGAATCCTTGGAAATATCACCTGAAGCAGGTTGGGTTGTCTCGTTTTTATTTGAAATTACTATATTTCTATTTTTTTCCCTTTGCGTAATGACTTTCAATCACTTGTGCGATTCGATCTAAAAGAGGCGCAAATCCTTCAAAGTTGATTGAAGATGCCCTTTCCTCGACAACCTTTCGGGCGAATACTGCTTTGCTATATGTTGTCTCCGTTACGCTCTCATCGGAACGATTAAAAGATTTGCCGTCAATTTTTATCGCTAAAGTAGAAGCATCGAAGAGATCTTCAATTTGGGATTCGCTTTGACCTGGCTGAAGTGGAGTAAGAATAAGATAGAGGTTGTGATGAATGTGGACGTATGGTTCGTTATTATCTACTTTCGTTTTCGTTCTTTTGTTTCCTTTAACCATGTTGTTAACAACACCAAGAACCTCATTCCCAGCTCTATCATTATCGACCAGCAAAATGATCGGCTGCTCCATTCCGGGTGCAGAAAAACGCTCGAATTCGCTTTTGTACAGTGGGATGAATCTTTTGAGATCTCCAACACCCCCATTCATACCAAGTATTTCGGTAGTGTGGCTTTTAGAATACTTAAAACATTTAATCAAGAAATTGACCTTTTCATTGTCATTCAGTGATATGAGAGAAGGATAATTAGAGGCGAGACTTCGTAGTGCATTTTCGATATATACATAGTCAGTCCATCCTTCACAGATCAACACAGGCTTGGATGCAGCATAAAATTCTTTATAGAAAAGAAATCTTCGATATATTGTTTCTTTGCTCTTAATTTGTGATTCTTTAGCAGTAGAGACTCTTTCTATGTTGTACCGATCAATTCCATCAATAAAGCCCAGCCTTCCATGAAGCTGATTTAGATTTCCTGGCTTCATTTCTAAGGAGTAATCACCATTTGCATTCTTTTCATATACTGGCAGAAGGAAACTTCCCTTCGTAAATAGACGATACGCCATTGCCCGTACATTGTGTCTATATTCACGTCGTATATTGACCTTCTTATTAACAACAAGTCCAGTTACTTCTTGCCTTGAGCAATGGTATTGCATTCGCGTCTTCTTCGGATTAATTTCAAAGCCTGAATGTTTTACCAAACGGAAGAGTTCCGAACCCGGAATCCAAACATGGTTATCATCATCGCTTTGCACCGCAATACTTTTTGGAAAACAACGCTTATTGGTGGAGAAAGTGAGGTCATCTGCATACCGTGTATAGATGCAACCTCTCCGAGCTGCGAGTTTTACTAAATGCATATCTAATACGTTGCCTATTAAGTTAGAAATTACGGGAGAGCAAGGACTGCCTTGAGGATGGCTCTGCTTGAAGCAGGCAATCTGAGCAAGAATTGTTGCAATTTTGGGACTTAGACAAAATCGTGCATCTTTCATAAAGAAACCACGAACACGACCAAAATTAATCGATCCAAAAAAGTCGATTAAATCAACGTTGAACACATATCTTCGATTTCGATGCTTTTTCGCATTAGTGCGAATGGATAGCTTGCGCTTGAAACCATGAGAAATGTCCACAAACGGTCTTGCCTGATCACCAACAGTAGCATTGTTTATTTCGTCCAGACATTCCTGCAAAACATCTGCTAGTTGTCTTTGGAGCAGCTTTAGTCCGCCTTGGGGAGCCGCAATATGCCGAACTCCACCTGACTTCTTGGGAATGTCAAACTCTTTATATTTAAGCGAATCAGGTTGTCGGTAGAGAATGTATGCCAAGGCTTTTGTCTTGAATCCAAGGATGTCTGCAATCTCAGCAATAGTTGTGGCATCCTTTAACTTCTTCAATGCAGACATTCAAAATTAGTTGCAATGAGGAGGACTTGCAGGCACTCCTTTGCGAACGCAGAAGGTATCATAAGCATGTTATGTACTATAGGGATTCACTGTCAGCATTGGCAGCAGCATTTGTTTCAAGTGTCACGAAGCATGACACAAAATTTGCCTACAAGTCCAGTAATTATGATAGGGCATTTAAGCTGATTTGTCTAAGTTGTGTAGTTGTGTTGTTGGTTATAACTGCTGCAATTCCACTCACGGGTCCGACCTACATGCCAATTTTTCCTGTTGCACTAAAATGTCTAATCAATCTGCCCAGCGATTGAGATGAGGCGCCGCAGATAACTTCCGATTCTCACAAATAACCTCTCGGCGGTCGGCTCAATTGATTTGTTATTCCGCTTGGCAAGTACATTCCGTTTACTTTCCAATCATGTGTAAGGCTTCAATCCAAATTTTCAGCTCTTGCTCAGCTAAGGCTTTATCGGTTAGCTCCTTTTCTTGATGAGCAATATAAGTATTCCGGAAATTATTGATGCGCGTGACAGTTTCCAAGAATTTTCGTCCGCCTTGAAAACGTAACTGGATATGCAAGGCTTCAAATACGCCGCCAATTTTTGTGGTGTCGTTGAGGGCATAGTCTAAACACGATCGCAGCAACCCGATAAGCGACAGCCCATTATTAAATACCAAGGTGCGTTTCAGATTTTGTGCAAGTTTGCGGTAGTAGTCCTCTGATTTGCGATCGACATGACGAAGACTCGGCGAAAACCAATCTTTTTGGTCTTCTACGGCAATAGGCAATTCTGGCTGAAGGCGGCGCACGATGAAACCTTTGGCAACTTCATCGATTGAACCCAGTAGGGCTGTAAAGACTGGGGCGTAGTTCATTCCTTCTTTGTTCTCAAAGAATCGATAGAGCATGACGGATTGATCGGCAGCGCGGCGATAGCGAGAGGGGAGCGCATTGAGAATTTCTGGGTCAATCAGACTCTCGATCGCGGTTGCGTCATCATCAGCTTTTCCAAAGTTAACAAACAGGGGCAAGTCCTGAAATTCTTCGGCTTGGAGCAAGTTTTGCAGGGCGGGGGCGCAGGCACGGGCAAGTTCAGCGATGGTATTGCCTGCCATGCGTTCAAAGACACCTTGAGGAATATAGAGATACTGCCACTGTAGGGTTTCTGTAGAAGCGGCTTCGCACCAAGCGATCGCCGCTTTAGCTTTCAAGGGCACATCTCGATCTTCCCGTCCTTTGGTTTCGACTAGATAGTGATGGTTGTCGATCGTGCGGATGAAGAAGTCAGGGGTATAGAAGGCGAGGCGATCGCCGTTTGCCAAATAGTCAACCCGAAGACATTGCGATCCGGCATTTTTAGCGAAAGCAGCAACATCGGGGGCGCGATCGCAAAACTTGGCGACTGCAACTTCTAATTCGCGATTGCAGGTGACGAGATTGAAGAGCGTTTTGTTGGCTTCTAAAGCCGGACGGCGTTCGCTGAGGGTGACTTGATAGGGTTTCCAAGTGTTGAGGGATTTGGGGACTGATCCGGCTAAACGGGTTTCGGTGGCAGTGGTGCGACTGCGAATTAAGGGCACAAATACAGCCCGGAGATGTTCGCCCACGTCGGAGTCGGCTAAACGGGCAACTAAGGCTGGATCGAACAGGGTCGTTTTTTGCTCGAACAGAATCGTTTCTAAAAACGTCTGAATTAAAGGCGCAAGGATTGGATGGAGTCCCCGGAGTTTACAGATTGTTTCGAGTTGTTTAACGTAATAGGAAACGGCTCCAATGCCTGATTCTAATAAGGGTAAGTTGAGTTGCAGCTTTTGGATGACTTCCCCGGTAAAGAGGTGTCGTCCTTCGTATTGGATCGTGTCGCCAACCGGATTCCCCTCACCCCCCGCCCCTCTCCCAAGCTGGGAGAGGGGAGCCGAATCATCGTCTGAACTATAGCCTGCTCCCCCTTCTCCCGCCCTGGGAGAAGGGATCTGGGGGGATGTAGACGCAACAGCGGCTTCCCGCAGGGTGGGTCTTAATGGTAAAGCTTTATAGGGTTTGAAGGCTTTTTTGACATCTTGCAGGGTGAGTCCTTCGAGTTTGGGGACGATGCGATAGCCTGCGGTAAGGGTGGGAATCTGGATGTCTAGTTGGTTTACGTCTTTGTGGGCTTCGTCGGGAAAGATGGAAATGGTGGTGGCGGGGACGCGACCGATATCGACGATTTCGATCGGCAGTCCTTCTTGGGCGAGTTCCTGAGCATATAAACTGGCAAAGGCTGGATGTTCGATCACGGTGACGAGTTCGTTGGCTTGACCGGGGGGAGTCATGCGGCGCAAGCCGCGACCGAGGGTTTGTTCGGGTAAGATATTGGCTTTGGAACTGTAGGGACGCAGGGGAACGATCGTGGTGACATTTCGCACGTCCCAACCTTCGCGCAGCATCAACACGGAGACAATGCAGACGTAGGGACTGGTGTTGCTATCGAGTTCACGGCTGAGTTTGCGGAGTGCTTTGAGGTCATCGTCGTTGATGGCTTTTTCATCTTCGACAAATTCGTATCGGGCATCTTTCCCCCGTCCCACCTTTTTCAATTTGCCTTTGAGGTTGGTGTGCAGGTTGATGGTTTTGCCGTTGAGTTGTTCAAACAGGGGATCGCTATTGAAGCGTTGGGTAATTTGGTCGGCGGCATCGGTGTCATCGCACATGATGAACAGCAGGGGTTTCTTGCCGCTGGCTGACCATTCGCTGCGGCTGGCTTTCCAGCGATCGTAGCCCAATAGCAAATGCTGTTCCCATCGGTAAGCGGCGTTGTCGTCGGCTTGTTCGACCAGTTTGCGGCTGGCTTGCCCAATTAGGGGCGTTTTGACGATTCCGGCATCGACGGCTTCACCCAGGGGCGTATCGCAAACAATGTGTTTGAACAGGAGTCCTTTGTTGTCTTTGGGGGTGGCGGAAAAGTCGAGTTGGGCAACGAGTTGACCGCCACTGCGGGCTAAAAGAGTTTCGTGCAGGGAGCGGATGGCTTCGTTCCAGGCAGAACCGGAGTCCCAAACGTGATGGGCTTCGTCGTTGAGAATCATCACCCGACGGTGGCTGGTGATTCTGTCCCGCAAGGCGGCTCCCGTATCCAGGGCTTTAGATTTGGAGACGGGCGGCCCCATCCAGGCGTAGCCGTCATCGGTGGCTTTCTGAGTCCGCTTTTCGTAGAGGCGGTGAATGTTGGTGAGGTAGAGCGTTCCACCTGTGGCTGCGCCGCTGGCTTCGTCTTGCAGCACCACGGAGAGATTCCAGTCGCCGCGCCATTCGGGGGGAATCAGCGGATCGGTGTCAAAGACGCGCCCGTTGCCAAAGTCGTCTTTGAGGCGTTCGTAGACGGTGAGGTTGGGGGCGATGACGACAAAGTGCCGTGCCATTTCGGAGTCGGATTCGCGCAGAGCATGGAAGTAGCTCCAGACAATGCAGAGGCTCATGACTTTGGTTTTGCCTGCGCCGGTGGCAAGCTTGAAAGCGTAGCGGCTCCAGCTATCTTCGTCTTCAGTAATGCCGAGGGCTTGTAGTTCGGCAGTTGCGCCGCCAAATTCGGCGATGATTTGCGAAAGGCATTCAATGCGGCGGACTTCTTTGAGGTAGATCAGGGTTTCGATCGCCTCTCTCTGACAAAAATAGTAGCGAAACTCAAACTCTTCACCGTTGACGGTGGTTTGGCGGTGGGCACGTCCGAACCAATGGGTCAGCAGTTGAATCGTAGTGTCGCTAGCCCCAATGTAGAAGGCTTCGCGCCAGTCTCGCACGGCAGAGCGCAGGTTACTGACCAGATCGATCGGCGAAGCTCTGCGTCCCTGCACAATCACCGCTGGATCGCCTGCCTTTTCTGCCCGGACTCGGTGGGCGTTGGGTTCTGCCCAGGGCGCAAAGAGTGGTTCGAGGATGGTGGATCTGAGTGTGTTGGCAGATTGGGTCATGATTGAGCACTACTGTCGGGGCAGATTATTCTAGAATGGAGGCGATTCTTAATTGAGAGATTTACGCTAGGGCATAGTCGGAGTATTCACGCATAGAAGGATGGTGGAAACCGACTACGATTTCCTTTTTTGAGATGCCCATTTCTTCGAGGTTTTCATCAACTTCAATATCGGTGTTATTTTCTTGGAGCCAAATTTTTCCGTCTTTAATATCAAAATGGAAGATGCAGTGATGAACTCGTTTTTCTCCCTCCCAGCCGACATCTAAAAGAAGGTATCGATCGTGTTCATCATCAAATACCAACTCAACTTCGATGCCAGGTTCTGGATGCTGATTGATGGAGTCTGCATACTGTTTTAGAAAGGTTTTGACACTCTGGCGATAAAGCTCTAGTCTATCCATGATTGAATTTCCTCCTTGTCAGCATTGTAAATGAGCAGTTTGACGGGATATTCTTCGAGGAGATCTTGAATCAAAATCTCTCCAAACAATGCTTCATAGGTAGAGTTAGGAATTGCGAGGTAAATCACACGCTCTGGTTCTACCCTTTTCAAAGCGACTTTATAGGGCAGAAATTGCCCAAAAGCTTGATAGAAGTCAGTAATTTTGGAGGCTCGAAGAAAACTTTTAATTTCTACAGCAATTTTCTGGTTGTCTTTTTGAGCTGCAATCAACTTTTCCGCGCCCGAGTCTGCTTGTAGTCTCAGAGTTCCAACCTTGAGAGGTAGGGGATCGTGAGTAATTGTCCAGCCCTCTTTTTCCAAGGCATTCCGAACAGCTTGATGAAAGCGATCTTTGCGCGACATACACTACACCTCCACTTCTATGGTAATGGAGGTATCGCAGCCGAAGGTATCGACGACTTTGACGCAGGCGATGTATTTGCCCGATCGCGGATAGGTGTAGGCGGCATCGCTGATGGTTTTGAGGCTGCGATCTTTGCGGGTGCGGTAGTCTTGCCAGTCGTGGGTGAAGGGTTTGCCCGGTTGCCAGTTGAAGTCGATCGCCCAGAAGTCAATAAAGTCAAAGCCGCTTTTGATAGCGCGCTCCCGAATGGCTTCGAGTTCTTTGGTAGGAACTTCGGCAAGGGAGGGGAGGAATTGGGTGAGTTTGATGTCTACGGAGCGAAGACCCTCACCCCCCAGCCCCTCTCCCAGAACGGGAGAGGGGAGCCGGAGTTTCTTGTTCCCCTTCTCCCTGCTTGGGAGAAGGG
>JAAUUH010000064.1 GCA_012031145.1 Oscillatoriales cyanobacterium SM2_2_1
TTTTGTCCGAGGTCACGGGGCAAGGCATCACCCGGGAATTTCAGTTGGCAGTATTAATGGGGGGTAATGTTTGTTTTTTGGGGGTGCTGCGGGCTCCGGCTCAGCCATGGATTGGAGATTGGTTCCACTGGGATGTGGCGCTACGATCGCGACGAGATCAAACCCAACGGGCGATCGCCAAAATTTTGACCCTACCCCTAGAGTTCTACGATGAGAACAACCCTGGGCGGATTGCCGGGCGGGTGGCCCGGGGGCTGGCCAACCATACGTGGACCTATCCAGAAATTGCCGGGCAGTTAATTCCTAAATTCTGCCGAGTGTTGGGGATCATGGCCGTAATGGTGGCGATTGAGTGGGAGATTGCTGCTATTTTTGGTTTTTCCTTTGTTCTGATTCTGGTCTACTCATTCCGGGTTCTTGGCAAGTTGATCGATAAGGAAGAAACCCTAGACAAGCACCAAGAAAACACGGAAAGCCGTACTTCAGAGCTGGTGACGAATATCAAAACGGTGAAGGCCTTTGCCACAGAGTCCCGTGAATTGAAACGGCTGAGCGATCGCCTCAACCGTGAGTTCAAAAAGGTCAACTACAGGATACATGTGGGCTATGTGAAGCTAGGCACCCTGCGCAAAACCCTCATTGAGGTCTGCACCTTCACGATTTTGGTCGTTTCGCTCCAGGCTACGGTGCAGGGGACGATTTCCCTTGGTCATTTTGTCACCATTATGACCCTGACCGGACTGGCCTACGGCGAACTAGAGCCCATCTGCAATTTGGCAGAAACCTTTGCCCGTCGCTATGCTTCGATGCTAAGGTTCCATGAGTTTATGCATTCCCCCGATGGTAAGGATGCCCAGGGGTTGCTGGAGCCCCATGCAGCCACTCTCAGCTACCAGTTCACAGGGCAAGTGGAGTTTCGACGGCTGTCCTTTGGCTATGACCCGCAGCGGCTAGTGCTGAGGGATATCAACCTTGTCATTGATCCCTACGAGACGGTGGCCCTGGTGGGGCGCTCCGGCTCGGGAAAATCGACCCTGATTAAGCTGCTGCTACGCTACTTCGAGCCAACCAGCGGCGGAATTTATATTGACGGACAAAATATTCACGACCTTGATGTTACGGGGTACCGGCAGCGGTTGGCGGTGGTGCATCAAGAAGTAGATGTGTTTAATGGCACCCTGTTGGAGAACCTGACCTACGGCTGTCCTGGGGCTTCGCCAGAGCAGGTGGATGACGCCTGCGCGATCGCCCGGGTGCATGAGTTTGTCCATCAGTTGCCCCAGGGGTTTCAAACCATGGTGGGGGAACGGGGCGTGCGGCTTTCCGGCGGCCAGCGGCAGCGCTTGGGCATTGCCCGGGCGCTTTTGGTGTCCCCCGATGTCCTGATTTTTGATGAAGCCACCTCAAGCCTAGACTACGAGTCAGAACGGGCGATCCAGTTAGCCATGGCTCAGATTCAGGGGACGCGCACGACGATTATCATCGCCCATCGCCTCAGTACTGTCCGGGAAGCCGATAAAATCGTGGTGCTCGATCAGGGACAAATCATGGAAATTGGCAACCACCGCCAACTCTTGGCAAATCAAGGGTTATACTACCGGTTGCATTCCCTTCAACAGGAAAAAGGCCCTGAACTTAGCCGATGTTAGGAAAGCTATTTACCTACGGTTTTTTAATTTTTTTGCCCCTGTCGGCGATCGCCCATTTGGGCAATTGGGGCTCTGTGCCCCTATTTGTGACGGCCGCGCTGTCGATTTTGCCCTTGGCGGCCTGGCTAAGTCGCGCCACCGAGGAAGTGGCCGTGGTGCTGGGGGAATCCTGGGGTGGACTGCTCAATGCCACCTTTGGTAATGCCACGGAGCTAATTTTGGCGATCGCTGCCCTCAATGCCGGACTGGTGGGGGTAGTCAAGGCTAGTTTGACGGGTTCAGTGATGGGCAACCTATTGTTAGTCATGGGGCTGGCGGTTTTTTTGGGGGGGTTGCGCTATCGGGAGCAGGAGTTTCAGCCCACCGTGGCCCGGGTTAATGCCTCTGCAATGAATTTAGCGGTGGTGGCTATGCTGTTGCCCACGGCCGCTCACCTATCTGCTCCCAACTTTCCCGCCGACCAGCTTCAACAGTTGTCGGTGTGGGTAGCAGTGGTGCTCATAGGGGTCTATGCCATGACGCTGCTGTTTTCCATGAAAACCCACGCCTACCTCTATGACATCGGCAAAAGCGCCGCAGAAGCCGATGCCAACCATCCCCCCGTTAACCTGCCGCTATGGTTGAGCGTTTTACTAGGAGCAACGGTTCTTGTGGCGATCGAGTCCGAGTTTTTAGTCTCCAGCCTAGAATCAGCCACCGAGATTTTGGGATTACCCCAACTGTTTACGGGGGTGATTTTGCTGCCGGTCATTGGCAATGCAGCGGAGCATGCTACCGCTGTGACCGTAGCCATGAAAAACAAAATGGAACTATCTATGGGCGTGGCCGTAGGCTCCAGCTTGCAAATCGCCCTGTTTGTGGCCCCATTATTGGTGATTTTGGGTTGGTTTTTGGGACAGCCCATGGACTTGAATTTTAATGTGTTTGAACTAGTGGGGGTAGCGGTAGCCGTGCTGATTGCCAACTCCATTAGCTCCGACGGGCGCTCCAACTGGTTAGAGGGGGCATTACTCCTCTCCACCTACTTGGTTATTGCTGTCGTCTTTTACTTCAACCCCGTCTAGGTTACATCATCAGTTCAACCTGCAAGCCTTAGGGGATAGACGTTACCGCCCTCGTCAAATTTGACAGGTTAGGGGCTAAAACCCTCACTGCGACAGCACTTGACCGCTGAATGATGACAGCCCCTAAGTTATGGGCTTATCCGGCTACTCTTCGGCACTGAGTTGCACCAAGCCATGCTGGAGGGCATAGCGCACCAATTCCGTACGGCTACCGGTGCCGGTTTTGCTGAATAGCCGACTGACATATTTCTCCACATTGCGGATCGTAGTGCCCAGGCGGCTGGCAATTTCCTTATTCATCAGTCCTTCGACCACCAAATCGAGCACGCTTTGCTCTCGGGGGGTAAATTCGTGGTGAATGGGGCTGGGGGTCACGGCGATCGCCGATTTTTGCCGCAACAAGGCCCTAATTTCTGCCAATTGGCCGGCTAAGTCACTGACTTCGGGGCTGGGGGTCGGCTGCCGGCGGATTAAGAGATTTTCCACGATCGCCACCAATTCATCGGGGTCAAAGGGCTTGGCCAGGTAGGCATCGCACCCCGCTTGGTAGCCAGAAATGCGATCGCCCGTCATCCCCCGAGCCGTGAGAAACACCACCGGTAGGTGAGCAAAACGGGAATCGGCGCGAAGCTGCTGCAGGAACTCATAGCCACTCACTTGGGGCATCATAATGTCCGAAATCACCAAATCGGGCACCTGATGCTCCAAAATTCCCCAAGCTTCCTTAGCGTTGGCCGCCGCCGACACCAAAAACTCACTATCGGTGAGGTAGGCCTTGACCGCCTCCCGCAAACCCAATTCGTCATCCACCAGCAAAATATGTGCAGCCATGGGCATTCTCCTTTTTGCTGATCCTACACAGAGATAGGTGCTCACCCAAGTAGAGGTTTCTCACCAAAAGAGTCAGGGGACAGCGGAGGTGGGACAATACAACCACGGTTTTTTTGAGCACTGCAATGAAACTCTCTCGCCGGATGTGGCTGATCGCTGTAGTAGGAATAACCATTGTGGTCGCCGTGGTTATCCACTGGATCTATCAAGAAACGCGCGCCATTGACTTAGTTTTTGCCGCCGGCAGTAAGGGTGGAGAGTATTACGCCTTTGGACAGGCCCTTGAAGAGATCCTAGAGCGCCACGATCCCCGGCTCCGGATTACGCTGCGCGAAAGCAAAGGATCGGGGGAGAATATGGAGCTACTGGAACAGGGGGATGCCCAAGTGGTTTTAGCCCAACTCGATACACCGACCACCCCCAATGTGCGCTCGATCGCCTCCGCCTACGTGGAAGTGTTTCACTTGGTTCTAGACCGCCGCCTCAAAGCCCAGAGCATCAATGATCTTAAGGGGCGGCGGATCGGCATTCCCCTCCGGGGCAGTGGCTCCTACCGATCTTGGCAGCAGTTGGTGGCCCACTATGATCTAAATGATCGCGACATTCAGTTGCAGGAGCTGACCGTTGGCGAGTCCCACCAGCGGTTCCGCGATCGCCAGATCGATGGCTTTTTCCAGGTGATTGGTCTGGGTAATGCGGGCTTGCAGCAGGTGATTCGCCAGGGTCAAGGGGAACTGGTGGGCATCGACCAAGCCGAAGCCATGCGCATTGCCCTGCCCTACCTAGAAGCCGTTACCATCCCCCGGGGTACCTATCAGCCGTCGCCGCCCCTGCCCCCCGCCGATCTGTTGAGTATTGGCGTGCCTTCCTTGATTTTGACCCACCAGCGGGTGGAGCCCTGGATCATGCGCCGGTTTACGGCAATTTTGTATGAACATCGCAAGGATCTTGTCAGCCTCAACCCCCGCACCGCCTCAATTAAGGAGCCCAGCACGGGGCAGAACATCGGGCTGCCGATCCATCCCGGAGCCCAGGAATATTACGATCGCGAGCGACCTTCGTTTTTACAGGAAAATGCCGAGCCGATCGCCCTAGTCATCACTGTCATTACCCTCACCCTATCGGGGCTGTGGGATTTGCGCTCCAAGCTTTCAGAACGGCAGAAAAACCGCGCCGACGCCTACAACTTAGAGATTTTGTCCCTGATTGAGCAGGCCCACATCACCAACGATGTGGCGCAACTGGGGGAAATTCGCAACAAGCTGCTGACGATTTTCCGCAAGGTGATTGAAGACCTCGACCAAGACCGCCTGTCACCGGAATCCTACAAGTTGTTCATCTTCCCCTGGGAAGTGGCAATGCAAACCGTCCGCGATCGCGAAACTAAAGTCAGGGAGGATTTGGGGCTGACGATCATCCAGGGCTAGGGGCCGAAACCCCAGCTTGGGAAATGTGGCGGGCGCGTCCCCGCCGCTTCCTCCAGTTCTTCTTGCCCCTGAGGGGTGCCAGTGTGCGGTTCCCTAATTCCAGTTCATTGCTGACTGGTTTCGGGCAGCGTTTTTCCGATGGATAATTGCCTGGCAGCAATTGCGGAGGGCGGTTCCAGGGTTCTGGGGGGCGGTTCAGATTTTTAGGTTTGATTTTTAGGCTCAATTAGGGGGAGGGTCCTGCCCTACGAGTATGCGGCGGCGCGGGCATTGCGCTGCCACTGTGATCGCTTAATCCGCCGCAGGGCCGAACCCCGGGTGCGCTGATCCCACTCCTCGTCGGTCATTTGGGCCAGTTCCCGCAATTCAGGCGATCGGTGGTGGGGATAGGGCTGAAAGTCCTGTTCCCTAGTCTCCTGGGCAAAGCGCTGGTTCCAGGGGCAAACCTCCTGGCAAATGTCACAGCCAGCAACCCAGTTATGCAGGTGGGGGACGATCTCTGCGGGTAGTTCGGGCTGGCGATTTTCGATGGTGTGATACGCCAAGCAACGGCGGGCATCGACCACAAAGGGTTGGGTGATCGCAGCAGTGGGGCAGGCCTCAATGCAACGGGTGCAGGTGCCGCAGTGCTCCGGATGGGGGCGATCGGGTTCCAGTTCCAGGTTGGTGAGCACTTCGCCTAAAAACACCCAGGAGCCAAATTCCCGGGTAATCACGTTACTGTGCTTGCCAATCCAGCCCAGACCCGCCCGCTCTGCCCAAGCCTTTTCCATGATCGGGCCCGTATCCACATAAAACCGAGTCTCGATGCCTTCCCCCTGGGACTCTAGCCACCGACTGAGGGCCTTGAGCTTCCGCCCCATCACCTTATGATAGTCGCGTCCCCAGCCATAGCGAGAAATTTTGCCCCGGGGTGGGGTCGGGGCTGGGGGCATGGGGGGTGTAATAGTTCAGCGCCACGCAAATTAGGGAGCGCACCCCCGGCATCACTTTATGGATGTCCTGGCGATTGGGGTGCTCCATCCAGCCCAATGCCCCGTGCTGTTCTCCTGCTAGCCATTGACGCAGCCGCGCAGACTCCGAGCCAGTCACCGCCGCCGCAATGCCTACCTTACTGAAACCCAATGCCTCGGCCTTTTGTTTTATGGCGATCGCCCGCATGATCGACATCCCTTCATAATCTAGGGACATCATAACCAAATTTAATTTCCCTCAAGGACTGGGAAGAGAGAACTTTTCAGCAGAAATGCCCGTCTAATTTCTATATAAAACGAATTATAAAAATAAATAATTAAAAATCAATCACAGTTAAAAATACAGGCAGCTCTTCTGCGGATCAGCTTCAAGCGCGCATCTAAATCATTCACCCGGCTCTGACCCACGGAACCATAGAAGTACTGAGGCAAAATAATTGCCCAGCATAGACTCATTAGAATGTATTAGCATTAATTGCGACCACGGGCTACTTTAGCGATTCAACTCTAGCGTTGCAACCGAAAGAGTCCCGGATGCTTCGAGCAAGCTCCTGACCCAGCCACGCCCCCTCAAAAGTTGCTTGAAATGTACCCTAAAGGTGAAAATTAGGCGAGTTTCTATGCTTTTCAGGTGACCCCTTTCTGATGCTATGAGAATCAATCATTCTCTTTGATATTCCCCTTGCATTTGCTTTTCAAGTCAGGTAAAAATTTACGACAGTCGATAAAACCGGGCAAAGTGACTCAGGTAAACCGTTTCGTGCTCAGAAAGCGCAAAATCTGTTCCCTTGTTTTTGAGATATTTCCAAGAGTCTATGGGGAGCAAGAAAATCTGAAAATGTTCTGATTACCCAAGATTGAACAGCGAAGATTGTTCGCCAAGTCCTGTTTCTTGAGCAGCACCTTGAGCAGCACCTTGGAAAAAAAGATATTTTATTTCTATGAGAAATTAATGTACGTGACAACAGATATGGAATTGATGGATGTAGACGCAGTGGAAAAGGCTTTAGGGCGATCGCGGGCTTCGGTGTATCGCTATGCCAATACCGATCCCGATATTCTGAACCCTCCCTTTGACCCACGCCGTCTCAACCCCGAGCACCGCAATGATCGCAGTGAGCCACTCCTTTTTAGCCATGAAGAGGTCTCCCGCTTTGCCCGGGATGTGCTCAAAATAAAACAGGTGACTATCCAGGTGCAGGAAGCTCCCGAAAGTGTTACCAACTTGTTGCTGCAAGAATTATTACTTGAGCTGCGATCTATCCACGAAACTCTGCGAAACTTGGGGTATAAATAATCCAGTTTTATGGAGTTTGACTTGGATCCGATCATCGCGATCCGATCATTGTGATTAGATGATCACGATCAGATCATCGGGATCATCAGTGATCGGGAACAAACTATGATCTCAGGGTCGATACTTACTGAAAATTAGCGTCACATTGTGGCCACCAAAGCCAAAGGAGTTAGAAGCCGCCGCAGTAATCGTCATCGGTCGCGCCTGATTTGCCACATAGTCTAGGTCACATTCTGGATCCGGATCCACCAAATTAATCGTCGGCGGAGCTATATCGTGGGCGATCGCCAGCACCGTCCCTACTCCTTCAATGCCCCCCGCACCGCCCAGTAGGTGCCCAGTCATAGATTTAGTCGAACTCACTGCCAATTGGTAGGCCGCCTCACCCCATACCGACTTAATCGCAGCAGTTTCGGTCGGGTCATTTACGGGCGTACTGGTGCCGTGGGCATTAATGTATTGCACCTGCTCCGGGAATAGTCCCGCATCTTTGAGCGCTAGGGTCATAGCCCGGGCCGCATCTACGCCGCCAGGAGTCTGCCCCGTCATGTGGTAGGCATCGCAAGTGGCTCCGTAGCCTAAAATCTCGGCATAGATGCGGGCTTTGCGGGCCAGGGCGTGCTCCAGTTGTTCCAAGATTAGGATCCCCGAACCCTCCCCTAAAACAAACCCATCGCGATCGCGATCAAAGGGGCGGGAGGCATGGGCAGGGTCATCATTGCGCTTGCTCATCGCCCGACAGGAGACAAAACCCGCTACGCTCAGGGGCGTGACTGCTGCCTCGGTGCCCCCACAAATCATGGCCTTGGCATAGCCCCGTTGCACCCAACGGAACGCATCACCGATGGCGTTAGAGCCAGCGGCACAAGCCGTCACGGTACAGGAATTAGGCCCCTTAGCCCCCGTGTGAATAGCCGTCATCCCCGCCGCCATATTGCCGATCATCATGGGAATCATGAACGGGCTACAGCGATCGGGCCCCTTGGTGCGCAAAATTTCGTGCTGATCTTCTAGAACCTTTAATCCCCCGATGCCCGTGCCGATGACCACACCAACGTCAAAGGCGTTAGCCGCCGTAATCTCTAATCCTGCATCCCTAAGGGCTTGGAGGCTAGCGCATACAGCAAATTGGGTGAACCGGTCCATGCGCTTCACATCTTTGCGATCTAGGTACTGATGAGGGTCAAAGTCCCTAACCTCAGCGGCAATGCGGCACTCATGGGCAGCGGCATCAAATAGTGTGATTGGGCCGACCCCGTTTTTGCCGGCGATCAGACCCTGCCAGTAGGACTCAACGGTTGTGCCGAGGGGGGTAATTGCTCCCAGACCGGTAACAACAACACGGGAGAGTGGTTGTGATTCCTGCATTGCAATTAGGCAGCCGCTTTTTTGGCGTTGATATAATTAACGGCATCTTGGACGGTGGCGATCTTTTCGGCGTCTTCGTCGGGAATTTCAATTTCAAATTTTTCTTCCAGCGCCATAACCAGCTCCACTGTGTCAAGGGAGTCAGCTCCAAGATCATTGGCAAAGCTGGCCTCGGGCTTGACGGTGTTAATGTCTGCTCCCAATTGGCTGGCGACGATTTCTTGCACGTCTTTTAGCGTGTCACTCATTGAAGTCTCTCTATAGGTAGAAATAAATATTGCGTCCCCCATTGTATCGAACTTCGTTCCCTCAACGTTGCGAAAGTTCGATAAAGTTCCGCCCAATCCTCAGGTCAAAATTTGCTAGAAAGTCTTGCCCCAACAGTCCAATGTCTAAACGGTCAGAAACAGCAACGGGAACGTCCTGGGCGATCGCCCTGCCGATGGCAATGGAGCGAACCAGTCCTACGGGAAACTGCACCCGCCGCCCATCTGCCACCGTGCCACTGATCTGTCCCACCAGGGGAATCGCCAGTTGTTGGGCCATGGGCAGGGTGATCAGGGTATTGCTGGCTCCAGTATCGAGGATCATTTCGTAGGGACGGCCGTTGAGGGCAACAACAACGACAGGGATCCCCCGCTGCCGCCGCAGAATGGGGGCCTGCACCGTGCGGCTGGAGCTGGGGCTAGGCTGAGCACTGCGACATAGGGTTCCCAGATCAATTTTTTGCCCCTGGCGGTTGATCATAAAGCAGGGGGATGCGATGACACTTGCGGGGAACAATCCCCAACCCATTCCTCCCATCAACGCCAAACTGCGCCACCAAACCCCAGTGTGTTTCATTGTTCCCTAAGCCACTTGCCAGCTCTATTCTAGAATTTCCCTAACCCACCCATGATTCGGTATTCTGAAACCCAGCCCCCTGCATCAGCACTGCTATGAAATTGCACATCGGCGGCAACCAGCCCCACCCAGACTGGAATATTTTTGACATTGAGTCCCGCCCTGAGGTGGACTTTGTGGGCGATGCCAATGACCTCAGCCAGTTCGCCGATAATTCCATCGCCGAAATCTATGCCAGTCATGTCCTCGAGCACTTTCACTACGGGTTAGATGACGAGTTGGCGTTCACCCTAGCAGAGTGGCATCGGGTGTTGCAGCCTGAGGGAAAGCTTTACATCAGCGTGCCGAACTTAGAAGTTTTGTGCTGGCTTTATCTTCACCCCGACTCAGCGCCGAGGGGCGTTATCAGGTGATGCGCATGATGTTTGGTGGGCAGGTGAATCCCTATGATGTCCATCGGGTGGGCTTCGATGAGGCAAGTCTGTCCCAATTTCTGCGGGTGGTGGGTTTTACCTCCTATGAGCGCGTGAGCGACTTCGGTATATTTCAGGACACGAGTGCCATGACATTCTTGAACTACCCCATTAGTCTGAATGTGGTTGCCTATAAGTAAGTTGGAGGGCGATCGCCGCTAAGATCATGGCCATCTGTTGTATGGCTTGGTTATGAAAAATTGGCAAATGTTCGGCTTTGTTGGTGCGGCGGTGGTGCTGGGAGTCCTTTACTGGTTAGTGGCAATGCCCGGAGCCGAAGCGTCGTTGTTTTCATTTTCCGGGACACGTCCCAACACCCTAGGAATTAGTCAGGGGCATTTGCGGGACTGCCCTAGTTCTCCCAACTGTGTTTCAAGTCAGAGCTTTGATCCTGAACACATGATTGCCCCCTTAGCGGTGCCCCAACCTCAACGGGCGATCGCCGATCTAGAAACCATACTCCAGGGGATGGAACGCACCAAAATTGTGACGAAAGATGACCGATACCTCTACGCCGAATTTGCCAGTGCAATTATGGGATTTGTCGATGATGTGGAATTCTTCTACAATGCCAACCAGGGTTGGGTTGAGGTGCGCTCCGCCTCCCGCCTAGGGGAATCCGACCTTGGGGTTAACCGCCAACGGATTGAAACGGTGCGATCACGCTTTAGGGAACTGCAAAGCAAGGGTTGAAAGTCTTTCCAGGATTAGGTTATGGACAGGGGCAAATCCAAATCCAAGTCAGTAGCGTTACATCCAGAGTTTTACATTCCCAAGCTCATTTTTCTGGGATTTGTCACCACCTATATTTTTTCGGGCCTGTGGCGTTACGAAAATTTATTTTTTGTCCACAATTTCAACCTGATCATCCATGAGGCCGGGCATGCCATCTTTCGTCTCTTTGGCGAATTTCTTATGTTTCTTGGCGGTACCCTACTCCAGCTTATGGTTCCCGTGGGCATCACTGTCTACTTTCTGGTTCATCGGCAGTACTACTCCGGGGCCATCGCCCTCGATTGGGTTGTCATTAACCTGCTGGATATTTCCCGCTACATGAAAGATGCCCGCGCCCAGCAGTTGCCCTTGCTCGGCGGCGAAGCCGTCACCCACGACTGGTGGTGGATCTTTGGACAAATGAATCTGTTGCCCTACGATCAGCTAATCGGCAACTTTGTATTTTTTATCGGTTTTCTGGTGTTTCTGTGGGCGACATTTGTGGGGACCTATCACTCGTGGGTGGCGTCGCCAAAGCCCTGACCAATTCCACACCCCGGGACGTACCTAGGCGGGTTGCTCCAGCCTCCACTAGGGCGATCGCTGATCCAGCGTCCGAATTCCTCCCGAAGCCTTAATCCCCACCCGTCCGCGACTCCACGCCCTCAATTGGCGCACCATCTCCACCGTTGCCCCTCCTGCCCAACCCGTGCTGGTCTTGAGAAATGCCACCCCGGCATCGAGGCAAAGATCCACCGCTTGACGTTGCTCTTCAGTTGTGAGAGCGGATAGCTCCAGAATCGCCTTTACTGGTACCTTAGTTTCCTCCACAATGGCCGCCAACTCCCCATGGAGGCGATCGCTATCCCCAGTCTTCAACCAGCCCAAATTAATTACCACATCCAATTCCTGGGCCCCCATGTCCACCGCCTCTAACGCCTCATAGCGCTTTACTGCCGTTGTCGTCGCCCCGCAGGGAAAGCCAACCACCGTCACGACATTCACCTGTTGCCGATACAGTAATTCCGCCGCCAAGGGTACATAGCAAGGAAACACACACACGCCAGCAAAGCCATGCTGCACCGCCTCCGCACACCATTGGCGCACCTGCTCCGAACCTGCCGTCATTGACAGGAGCGTGTGGTCAATGAGTGAAATCGGGTTTATCATAGGAACTCTGACAAACTTCAGAAAATATGTTCTATTTTCCCATTCTTGCGGTATAAATTATGCTCATATCAGAATTAGATGAAATTGACTCCTCCGTTGCCGAGTTGATTTCCCAAGCCAAAGTTGAACTTGAGCAAAAGCGGCTCCAACAGCGTCGTGAACAACAGATTCAAGAATTTTTACATCAGATAGTCAACCGCATCAAACCCAATCTGCAAAAAATTGAAGCGATTCTCAAAGAATTTCCCGAAGATGATCGCAGCGACACCAAAAACAAGCTAGAGCAAAAAGCTAATGAACTGCGCCAAAAACTCGAGGAAGCGCCCCTCCTAGCAGAACAAAAAGCCGACCTGCAATTCCTCGTTAGTGAAGAACGCCTCCTAGAAGAGCAAGAACAGGAATTCCTCAATCAGTGGCGTCACGACCTCAAGTCTGACCTGCTCGACATGATTGAAGAGCAGGAGGATTTCTTCAGTGCCACCGATGCAGCCGTACCAGTGAAAGCCCATCTCGCTGACCTCAAGGCCATCAACGCCCTAGAGGAAGTCGTTGAAGCCCTCATGAATCAAATCAATGCCAAGAGTGGCGAAGGCCCCGTAGCCAAGCTTCGGGGCAGCTATGAGCAAACCTTAACATTTATCTACAACAAGGCTATGGAAAACCGTTCCAAGGTAGAACGGGCTCCCGATGTGAAGCCAACAGTGCGCCACCGCAAGTCGAGTGCGCCTCCTGTGCTTTATGAAGACCTTGTTGGTAAGGTGATCATTTTTGGTGGCCATGACCGCCTTTACACTGCTACACGCACCCGACTGAGAGGCTCCCAAGTCACCCTGATTTGGTATACCGAGCAAGACGGACTTCAACTAGCCTCCCAAGGCGAAGAGCAAGTGGGCAATGCGGACTTAGTCATTATCGTGACAGGATATGCTAGTCACTCCTTGACAGAGCGGGCAATGGAAGCCTGTCGCCGCGCCAGTCAACCCTATGAAATTGTCAACACCAAGGGCATGACCCGTATTTTGGAGACTATTGAGACTGGACTTAAAGCACAGCAACTTAAGAAGCGCTTTAACGGTTCTGCCAGTTAGTGGGCTGGGGTTTGACATTGAGTTACCCCATGGTAATATCATTTTCTGGATAATTTTTATCTGGTTCGGACGCATAGCTCAGTGGTAGAGCACTACCTTGACACGGTAGGGGCCACAGGTTCAAACCCTGTTGTGTCCATTCTTCAAAAAATTTCTAATAAAAAATTCCTAATGACAGTAGAGAAACAGCAAAGTTGGATCTTAGACCGGGGTTATTAAAACAGCTATAAAAAGATTCCCCTAATTATTCCTGTTTTTAGGATTTTATTAATTATTAGGTATTGCATGGCATTCCTTCCAATTCACGCCGCCGAATTCTGGAGACAGGGATTTGGTGAGCCTGATGGAGTGTGTCACTCGCATTTCTGCGCATGCGAATATCTTGATGACCTTACGTTCATGCCATCTGCACGCGAGAACTTTCGGAAGTGGCCGGACGGAACTCAAATCATGGCCAAAGTTGAAGAGAAGTTTCGTTTCCTCCACTGGGAGGACAATGGCGAAATGCAACTACTCTGGCTTCCTCCATTCGCTGGGGCAGAACCTCAGGACAATCGGGAACATGTCACCCTTGCAGTGAGTAGAAATACTTAAGAGGTTGGGGTACTAGAAAATTTAGCCAATCTTGGTCGCAATCAAAACGATCAATTAGGCAAACAACGTGATGAAACCGGAATAAGAGCAAACCCTTAAAGCCCATCTGCAAGCGATTGAAATGACCGTCAGGCAGATGGTTCAAGCCCATGTGAGTCTAGAATTGGGAATTTTTTTATTGAAGCGATTACGGGAACCACAGCAGGGCGACCACGAACGTTGGAAAGTACTTTGGGAGCGTTAGAAATTACCACCCAACAAGCCAAAAAGCTGGAGGTGTCGCCGCATTGTCAAATCAGTTCTCATTTAGAGAATGGTTGTTTACGTCTAAGTGCAACAGTTGCCTATGAGCAAGCCGAGCAGGATCTGGTTGATCTGACTGGCATCCGGGTTATTGCCAAAACTTAACAGCGCATCGTGCATCGTCAGACACTTGAGTTGCCCGATTTGGAGGATCGAGCGTGGAGGGGGGGAAAGTCGAGTGAGAACGCCTTTGGGTGAGGCATGCCAATGAAAGATTACAAAGCGATTGCCACCGACCAGGGCATGGTCGCTAATTTCCAAAATAATGCTCAATTAATGGATTGGACTAATGAGCAATCCTTGGCTCAACCTGTGGTTTGTTTGGGAGATGGGCATGATGGAATCTGGAGCATCATCAATCAAATTGCTACGACTGAGCAACGACTAGGGATTTTGGACTGGTATCATTTGGTGGAAAATCTGCACAAGGTTGGCGGGTCGATAAAACGACTCAATCAAGCAGAGACGTTATTATGGCGAGGTCAAGTTGAAGCAGCATTTGCGTTGTTTAGCCACTGCAAACGAAAACAAGCCAAGAATTTTTGTGGGTACCTGCGTAAGCATCAACACCGCATGGTCAATTACGAGCATTTTCAAGCAGAGGGGTTGTACTCGATTGGTTTAGGTGCAGTTGAATCTGCCATCAAACAGATCGGTCGGTGAGTGCAACTTTCAGGTGCACAATGGAACCGCGAAAATGTCCCACAAGTGTTTGCTCACCGTTGAGCTTATCTCAATGGCCTAATTGGTTTGCCCTCTCCCACCAAATAAGCATAATTGCTCGTCGAAAAAGTGACGTGCTTCGACGCTGTCTCTGTTGATGACATCACAAGCTAAAAAAATCAAACTTCAGACTAGAGGGAAGATTTCTTTTTTGGAATTCTTCAAAATTCACGCGAGAAAAACGTGATCATTGGAGATGATATTAATATTCATTAAGTCAGGGAATCAAAGCGAATGATTGATTGAACTAATACTTGTTTCTCGAGAATTTTAATTGACTGTTTTAAGTTGCACAGATGAGGGATGGATGGTCAATCGTCAACGCATCTTTTGACTTCAATTTTTCCTCTCTCGTGAGTTAATCAGCCAATTGGGGAAATTGTATCCCACCATAGGCGAAAAGACTATAAAAGGACAAACTGTATCTATCCAAACTTGAGAAATCTTGGACTCTAGGGGGGAGTATTTTGGCGCGATTATCAGGTTCGGAGACCGTGAATTAGAACGCATATGGAAATTGTTCGAGTGTGCAACTACCCGCCACTACCCTGATAGATTGGAAAAAGTGGTCTTTCTCTATGGTTCAGTCACTCTCGGCGCCACTAATTAGGAAGATCGAATTGAACTTCACCTCGTTAAGGCCCTCCCAAAAAACACAAATATAAAGACTTCTCCAAGTTCAGCGTAAATTCGGAGAGTTAATACCGGAAGACTACGCTATAGTGTCGGCGTTCTGTTTTGCGCTCCTCCGATGAACCTCAAAAGATATTGGTGGCTTTCCGCCGCTGTAACGGTGTGCCTTGTCCCTGGGGCTTGGGCTAACCGTCTTAAATCCCTTGTCTATGATGTTTCTCAAAATCAAGTGCAGTTTTCTACTTCTAGCAGCGTAGAACCACGGGGCGCTTTGCTACCCGACCCACCGCGAATTGTCATTGATCTGCCCAATACGGAGTTTCGTGGTGAGACTTTTAACCGGACTCTGGGACGTGGGGTGCAAGCACTACGGATTGGGCAAGTGGATACAACAACGACCCGTCTAGTGATCGAACTTGCTCAGAACTCTGCTATTGATCCTCAAGAACTGCGGCTGCGAACGGCTCAACCGGGGGAGTGGGTGCTGCAACTGCCTAAGGCGATCGCCGCTATTAATACCCAAACGCCCCCGCCATTGCTTTGGCCAGCCCAGGGGGAACTGTCTTCGCCCTTTGGATGGCGGATTCATCCCATCGATGGCGTCAGACGCCTACACCGGGGAATTGATATTGCTGCCCCCCCTGGCGCACCCATTTTTGCTGCCGATGACGGGGTGGTGATCGAAGCGGGTTGGGACAGCGGCGGCTACGGAAACAGAGTTGAAGTGCGGCATCCCTCTGGCAAAGTTACACTCTATGCCCATGCCAGTCGCCTGCTGGTGGAGAAGGGGCAGTCGGTGAGGCGGGGTCAGCGATCGCGGAGGTAGGCAGTACGGGGCGCAGTACGGGCCCCCACCTCCATTTCGAGGTACATCTACCCAATGATGAGCTGGCTGATCCGCTGCCGTTTTTGCCGCTGCCAGTGCTGCGTTTTGACTTGGGAGCTTCATGATGCCCAAAAAGCTTTATCTCGCCAATCCCTACGGCTTTTCCCTGCAACAGCGGGAACTATTGCTCCCTCCCCTAGGGGAGGCTTTAACTGCCCTCGGGGCGGAGGTGTGGGAGCCTTTTGCTCGGAATAATCAAATTGACACCGCCCAAGCCGACTGGGCCTATCAAATTGCCCAGCGGGATCTGGCTGATATTGCCGCCTGTGACGGAATTTTCGCCATTGTCAACGGTACTCCGCCCGATGAGGGGGTGATGGTTGAGCTGGGGTATGCGATCGCCTTAGGAAAACCCACCTTTTTTCTGCGAGACGACTTCCGACGCTGCTCCGACAGTGACGTTTATCCTTTGAATTTGATGGTTTTTGCCGGACTTCCGTCCCAGGGCTGGCAGAGGTTTTATTACACGGCGATCGCCCAACTGTCGGATCAAACCAAGGCCCTGTACCCTTGGCTGAACTCCGAAGAGACTGCTGTTTCGCCCTATTAGCCCCCCAACTCGGGAGGATCGAACCCTACTGCCCCATGGCAAAGCCTCGAGTAAATATTTGAGGGAATGCTGGGTTACAGGAGATCTCTGCGACCTTAGTTTTTGCATTGTCTCGGTCGCCGTGGGAGCGGTTGCGGTGCATTGGTGGACGTCGTGGGGTGTTCAGGGTGGC
>JAAUUH010000065.1 GCA_012031145.1 Oscillatoriales cyanobacterium SM2_2_1
AGTATAGAAAGCCCGACAATTGGGCTTACTTTAGCCCTCGTGACTGGGACTGCCAAACTTTGGACTTCTGCCCCATTACTAGGTGATTGAATTTAGATAATCCCTAGGGTGCCGGCTAGGAGAACACTCATCAGTCCGAGGGCGAGGGGGTGGATGGCGATCGCCCAAAGCGGAGGAATGGGCCTATCGGTGAGGCGGGTCAGTCCCAAATGCTCCCAGAGGGCATTGACGGCGGGAAAGGCGATCGCCCAGACGGGAAGCAGCGTCACGTTTAGTCCTACTAAAGCTAGCCATAGTCCACCGTTAATTAGAGCGATCGAACCCGCTGCCACTAGCCAAGTGCGACCATGGGAAATTACTGGTTGGGGGGCCATCCAGACCAACCCCACCCACGTTAAAGCATTGAGCATGGCACAGGCGATCGCCTCACTCCACACGCGCCGGAATTCCTTGACGACGCAACTCTTCTGCCTGCTGCTGGGCGGCACTGACATCCTGATAGGCTCCTACCTGAACCTTGCCATCATCGGGGCGAACATAGGCGTCTTGACGAATTTGCTGCACCTGACTGGAGTAGTTGGCGTCCACCACGACGCGATGGCTGGATGTGCCGGTGCTAGGTACTTGAGGTGGTAGTGGTGCTACCTGAACTGGAGGGGCATATTGCGCTGGTGGTAGAGTTTCGACAGCGGCAGGCTGCGGTTTAGGCTCGCTGGGCGCTGGAGGGCGGGCAGTGGGACGGGGGAGAGCCCGCACTGAAACCTCAGGGGCCGGTTGCGGCGGGGCGGGAGGTTGTAGGGGACGGAAGCGAATGGGTGGCGTGACTGGCGCTGCTTCATAGCGGCGAGGTTCTACTGGCTCAGGAGCCGGAATGGCGACCGGTGCCACTGGTTCTGGCAGCAGGGCCCGGGGCGTTGCTGTCGGTAGGGGCGGCAAGGCTGCTTGGGGAGGGACGGATTGGGGCGGGTAAAACTATCTGCGGGGGGCGTTGTGGGTGGAAGGGGGCTAAAGGTGGGCAGAGCAGTTTCAGGAATGGGGTCGGCCGCTGGCGGAGTAGAACTTGGCTGGGGCTGGAGCAACTTTGTTAGACCAGCGGGATCGACCAAAACATAGCCAATCGCCGCGCTAGAGAGTAACAGTAACATAACCGAACCAATACCCACGGGGGTTAGCAGGCTGCGCCACAGGTTCGGAGGGGTGAGGGGTTCGGCTGGACTATCCAATAGTTCCTGTTGCGGCTCCTGTTGTTGACGCTCGTAGGAAACACTCTGGTAGACCGCTGCTAAATCTTGTAATACTGAGGGGTTCGCCTCTGGCTCAGGTGTAGAGAAAGGTGACGGTGTTACTGGCAATTCCGGTTCACGGTTGCGAGGTGCCTTGGGAGCTGTGGGGCGCTTGGGTAAAATCGGCTCCACAATTTGGGGCACGGCCGCTCGGGCGTGGAATGGGTGGAGGTAGGAAATGGTCTGCCCGTTGCGCTGCCAGTGGCGATATCGCTCTAGCTCATCATTTAGGGTCGTATCCAGCCCATTGAGGGCAGCTTGGAGCGCTGGGTTTGAGGCGATCGCCGGCAGGGGCTCATCATGGGAGGGCATCGGATTAGGACTTAAGGTCTGCATAGCTCTTGGCCTCAGATTCCAAATAGATCTCACAAATGTCTGCGGGTAAAATTTCCTCTACAGCGAGGTAGGCTTTGCACAGCAGTTCCTGAACATCGCTTGCTGAGACTACTTCGCCTTCGGCATGGAAGTAGGCAGCAATGCGGGTATGGCTCCACTTAAATGTTTGGGAGAGGGTCAGCACCAAGCGTAGATCCCCTGGCATTTGGTTCAAAGCTTGATTAAAGAAACACCAAAACACTGGCGAAGTTTCGCTTAGGGAAAATTGAATATCTTCTACGTCGGGAATTTGGGCGCGGTTGATCATCATGGCGGCTATATTGATCAGCCAACTTTGTAAAGACAGACGGGGTTGCACCGCGCGCAAGTCTAGGGCGCGAAGCTCGTGGTAGATGAATTCCCACGTTTTAACAAACAGATAATCGGCTTGCACGGGCGATCGCGTGGAAGTACCGATCAATGTATAGATCACCTGACCATAACGGCAAAATATGGCCGCAAAATACTGCCCAACCTCAGGGTGCCGCTGGAAGAGCGTCACCAACTCCTGATCGCTCTTTTGCTGTAACGCCTGAACTTTGGGATGGGTCATTTCTGGCAAAGGAGGAAGCTGCACGATGACAACCTAGGGCATTAAAGATGCACACATACTAGCAGCAAAGTCCGAGAATGCAAGACCATTTTTGCCGCTGCTTGGGCGACCGTAAAATGCTTTGGCCGTATCGTTTTGACGGTTTGATCCTAGGCTAAATTGCCGAGATGGGCGACCAGAAATAATCAGAAATAGCCTGTATGAAATTCGGATTGGATGATTACAATTCTTCATCCAATCCTACTAGGAGTCCGTATTTTAAGATAAGTTATTCAGGCGTTCAATGCTGTTATCCCTAGCTATGACTGACTCCGAACTTTTGCTGGCATGGCAAGCGGGTGATCGCCGTGCCCTAGGCACGCTCTATGATCGCTACGGGGAGTTGGTCTATCGTTTAGCCTATCGTGTGCTCCAAAATGCGTCCGATGCCGAGGATCTTACCCAAGAAGTTTTTATGACCCTAAGCCAAAAGGCAGACTTCAACTCCAAACGCGGTAAGATGAGTACCTTTTTGATGGTGTTGACGCGATCGCGGGGCATTGACCGGTTGCGTCGCCAGCGAACCCAGCAGCAGTCTTGGCGTAAGCTCACCCATAGCTATGAACCTCAGTCCCAGTCCCTTCCCATGGAACATGCTTCTCTCCGAGAGCGATCGCACTATGTCCAACAGGCATTGCAACAACTCGCTCCCCAACAGCGACAAGTCCTCGAGATGGCCTACTTTGATGGACTAAGTCAGTCAGAAATTGCTCAAAAGCTGGATATTCCCCTAGGAACCATTAAATCTTGGTCACGCAATGGACTGATCCAATTACGTCAACTACTAAAAGACCATGTGGGGTGAACTTCATGACTGCTGAGCGCAACGATCTTGATTATCTTCTGGCTGGTTATGCCCTTGGCGATCTCAGCTCCGAGGAACTTGCTAGCCTCCAACACATCCTCCAAACTAGCCCAGAGCTACACCAAGAGCTGGAGCGGTTTCAGGAAACTTTGGCCCTACTTCCCCTGGCCCTAGAAGAACAGTCCCCCGCCTCTGGGATGCGGGAACGCCTCCTCTCCCGTAGCGGCGATCATGGAGAGGCGACAGCGCCGTCCCACGGGACACTCAAACGTCCCACGCCTTGGTTGGCTCTGCTGTCCCTGGCGTTGGGTACGGCGATCGCCCTTTTGGGCGTCGATGGTATCGTTCTGCGCCGACAGATGGCTGAAACCCAAGCCGAACTCCAGCACCATCGGGAGACTGTTGCCATGCTAAGTCAGCCCAAGAGTCGCATCGTGGCCCTGCAGGCATGGGAGCGCTTCCCACTGCCGCCGGTCGCCTAGTTGTTACCGATCAAAAGACCACAATTGCTATCCAAAACCTGATGCCCCCCCCACCGGGTAAGAGCTATCACCTGTGGGGCATTACCAATGGGCAAAAACTTAGCTGTGGCAAATTAACCCCCAACAGTACTGGCACGATTTATAAAACGATTGCCAGCGACAAAATCTTGATGGAAGCTACTACCTTCATGGTTACCATTGAACCTGCCGAAGAAATGCCCCAGCCCACGGGCGATACGGTCATGATGGGGTCGGGCACGATTTAGGGCGTGTTCAGGGGTGAAGCTCCTTTCCTTGACATCATGAAATGCTGTGAAAGAGCTTGTGAAGCAGTCTCACATGAACTGGGAGTCCTGGGGAATGGCCCAACCGTGATCGCCCACTTATCTCGGTCAGCCCCCGCCTAGCTAAAGACATTAACTTTTAGAGATTCTTGGCGATCGTCAAACAGGCCCAGTCCTGTCGCCGCCAAATGGTTAATACTTTCCACTGATGACGCTCCAACTGCTCTGCCACCATCGGCACCTGCTCCATCAATAAACCACTAAGCACCCCCCAACCCGTTGGCTTCAAGAGACGGTCAAACTGGGGAATCAATGCCACGATCACTTCCGCCAAAATATTACAGGCAAAGCCATCCACCGCCTCTGGAATATCCGTTACACTCCCTTCGCGCACCCACAGGCGATCGCCCGTAATCCCATTGAGCGCACTGTTGTGGTAAGTCGCTTCCACGGCCAGCTGATCCGGATCCACCGCATAGGCCCGGGCTGCCCCCAACAGCAAGGCCGCAATGCTCAGCACCCCCGACCCGCAACCAATATCGGCAAACTTAATCCCCCGCTCCTCGGGCGGCGCAAACCCTAGGCGCATCTCTAGGGCCTCCAAGCACAGTTGCGTCGTCGGATGGCTGCCCGTACCAAACGCACTCCCCGGGTCTAGGCGCAACACCAGCCGCCCTGGCACCGGAACTGGCTCCAGCCAAGCCGGATAAACCATAAACATATCCCCCACCTCCTGGGGGTGCCAGAATTGCTTCCAACTAGTAGCCCAGTCCTCCTCGTCTAGCACCTCAATTCGGGTCTGGGGCGGACTCATCTGTTGGGCGATCGCATCCTGGCGCAACCACAGTGCCAATGAAGACAGGTCAAGCCAGGTTACCCTTGCCATGGGCATGTAGGAACGAATCAAAAGCTGCTCTCCCCGCACCTCCGTCGCCATCCCAAAACAGCCAAAATCTTGGAGCCGCCAAAAGATGCCATCCTCCTGCTCCGGACGGGCCATCACCTGCACTTCCCACCATTTCCGCACCGTCATCACCTAATCCTGCACATAGGGTAGCTGATGTACCATTGCCCACTCAGCTCGCTGCACCTCTCGCCCCACATAGGCTGCATGGCTGAGCAAGTTGACCGGGCAAGGCCCCTCCTCAAAAATTTGCACACACAGTTCCTTAGCTGTGCGCCCAGAATAAATCGCCACGGGTTCCCGCACCACCTTGGCCTTGGGAGGAATCGGCTTCCCTGTCTCGGGATCCACTGCTACACCTCGAGCATCAATCACATTACTAAAATGTTTAGCCACAATGCGATCACCTTCTATGTAGATTACAAAATACCCGCCTTCATCCAACGTCAGGTGCCGCTGGGACAATCGCTCATCAATCTGCTGACGAGACTCCATCCCTTCAAACTGCTCTGCCATGACCTACTGCCGCTAAAATTCTGCCCCTATTTTCATCTCCCCACGCCCCCAGAGGCGTAAAGATATGTAAAGAAATTGCTGTCATGCCAGCGTGTCCCTTGACGTCCCCCAAGACATTCCCTAGAGTGGAACCCATAGCAAAGGGGATTACCCAATCATTATGGTGGAACATAGCTCAAGGAATAATAGCTCAGGGAATAACAAAGATAAGGTTACCTGTCACATAGATTCCAAGGTGCATCGACAGCTCAAAATCACTGCAGCAACCTGTGGTGAAACCATGTCTTCACTAATGGAAAAGGCGGTGCGTCTCTATTTGGAACACGGTGATTTGATGGAGTCCCTCGGTTATGGTCACACCTTTAGGGTGCACCAATGTCCTGAGTGCAGCACTCCCCTAGTGATGCGCCAAGGCGCACTCAGTGCCATCCCCCAAGTTGAGGCTTCAGTTGCCATAGTCGAGTCGGAAATCGATCAGGGTGAACAGAATTTAATTCCCTGTTAGAGCACGATCCATTTCCATAAGCTTAAGGATAGTTCGGAATAACAGTTGGGTAAAACCCAATTTTTATGTCTCAGCTTCTGTAACTTTTCTAATTTTTTCATGTAAGGAAACGAGGGTCGGATCAGCGATGCAAGAAGAACTCAGTATTCTCATTCAAGCGCAATACCCCCTCGTCTACGTGATCACCTCCGAGGAGGAGCGAGCTGAGCGGGCGATCGCCAGTATCGCTCAGATCAAACCAGCCCGTCGCGTATTTGTATGGACCGTCACCCAAGGGTTTATCGAGTATGGGCAAACTGCCGGTATTGCCCAGCACAGTACCGAATCCGATGAAGCCGCCCTGCGCTGGGTGCTCCGTAGTGCCCCGCGGGAGCCCTCAATCTATATTTTCAAGGACTTGCATCCCTTCTTAAACTCCAATCGTGCCACCACCGTTCGATTTCTTCGGGATGCTGTAGCCAGTTTTAAGGGTACTCAGCGCACCATTATTCTTATGTCTCCCGTGCAAGAAGTGCCGGTCGAGTTGGAAAAAGATATAGCGGTCATCGACTTTCCCTTGCCCCAAACTGATGAACTAGAAGAAGTTTTGATGTTGCAACTAGGCGCTCCTCGCACTCGCCGCCTCACTCCTGAAGTTCGGGAAAAGCTCCTCAGTGCCGCCCTTGGACTCACCAGAGATGAAGCCGAGAAGGTTTACCGTAAAGCCCAAGTCACTACCGGCAAACTCACCGAAGAAGAAGTTGAGATCGTTCTCTCAGAAAAGAAACAACTGATTCGCCGCAATGGCATATTGGAATATCTTGATGCCGATCAGGGCATCGAGTCGGTCGGGGGACTAGAAGAGTTAAAGCGTTGGCTGTGTCAACGTACCGACGCCTTTAGCCAGCGAGCACGGGACTACGGCTTGCCCCAACCCAAGGGAATGCTAATTCTGGGGGTGCCGGGCTGTGGTAAATCACTGATTGCGAAAACCACCTCCCGCATTTGGTCGCTGCCCCTAGTCCGCCTTGATATGGGACGGGTTTATGACGGCAGCATGGTGGGACGCTCCGAAGCCAATTTGCGCAATGCTCTTAAGGTTGCGGAATCCATTGCGCCCATGATTCTATTCATTGATGAAATTGACAAAGCCTTTGCCGGTGGGGCGGGCTCCGCCGATTCCGATGGAGGCACCTCATCGAGAATCTTTGGTTCGTTCCTGACTTGGATGCAGGAAAAGACTGCGCCGGTATTTGTCATGGCCACCGCCAATCGGGTGGATCGATTGCCCGGCGAATTTCTCCGTAAGGGTCGGTTCGATGAACTATTTTTTGTGGATTTGCCCAACACTGAGGAGCGGCAGGAGATTTTTAGGATTCATCTGACGCAACGCCGCCATGAAATTCAGCGGTTTGATTTGGAGCAGTTGGCCAATGTAAGTGATGGTTTTTCCGGAGCTGAAATTGAACAGGCCATTGTGGCCGCGATGTATGAAGCCTTTGCCCAAGAGCGTGAGTTTACGCAGCTTGACATTATTTCTGCAGTCAAGAGCACCACGCCCCTGTCGCGCACCATGACAGAGCAGGTTGCTGCCCTGCGTGACTGGGCAAGGCTGCGGGCTCGCCCCGCCGCTACTTCAGTCGCTGAATATCAGCGTATGGAGTTTTGATAAAGTTTTCCCTGTTACCAGCAGGGAAAAGCTAGACTCTAATCAATTTTGCGATTTGGTCTAGCAGCTATGACAAGCCATACTGTACCAGCAGTTGGCGTTTCGGAGGCAACTCCTTATTACTGTTCACAGTTCTGTTCACAATTGTTCACAGGAGCTTATCTATTATGTCTCATTTCAGCACTTTGCGCACAAAAATTACCGATGCCGAAATCCTCAAGTCTTCTTTGCGGGACTTGGGAATCTCTATCAAGACCGATGCTGATGTGCGGGGCTACAACGGCCAACGCCTGCGTGCCGAGATCGTGGCAACCTTGGATGGTGATTATGATTTGGGCTGGTCTGCCAACGCTGATGGTACTTTTGACCTGATTGCTGACCTCTGGGGTGTGGCTAAAAAGCACAATCAAACTGAGCTGATCAACTCGATCAATCAGAAGTATGCGGTCAACAAGGCCTTGACCGATGTGAAGCAGTCTGGACTGAGCAACGCCAATGTCAAGTTGGTCGTGCAGTAGTTGTAGCTAAACGTTAATGTTCTAGGCGGGGATAGGTCAAAGTGACCTATCCTTTTTTGTGTTTATCGGTGAGGTGTATGGCTGTTCCTGAGGATGTTTTGTGGCAACTGCGACAGAGGTTGCGCCTTGGGCAGCAAAGCATGGCGGATTGGCAGGGGGGAACCCTGGCAGTGTCAGCGGTGCCGGGGGCGGGAAAGTCCACGGGGATGGCAGTAGCAGCGGCGATCGCCATAGCTCGGGGCGGCTTGGGGCGGCAGCGGCAGTTGGTGGTGGTAACATTTACTCGCTCGGCGGGGGCGAATATCAGCAAAAAGATTCGGGAACATTTGGAGCAGTTTCGCTTGCCGGCCAACAGTTTTGTGGTGGGGACACTTCACAGTTTGGCCCTGCAAATTGCCCTGTCCCACCGTACCTTAGTGGGAATTGATTTTGAAAATGCGATTTTAATTTCAGAAGTGCAAAAAGAGCGGCTGCTCAAGCGAGCAGCGGTGACTTGGTTGCGGCAGCATCCCCGTGATTACGGATTGCTGCTTGAAGGAAAAGGCTTTGATGGGGATGACGGAGAACGCTTGCGGCGTGATACGGTGCTGCGGACGGAGGTGTTGCCAGCTTTGGCTCGGGCTACAGTGACGACGGCGAAGAGTGGAAACTTAAGTCCTGAAGATCTACGGCGAGCGGAGGTGCCCCATGGGGGATTGATTTTGGCGGTGGCAGCGGGCCTATACGAAACCTATAATCGTTTGCTGCGGGAAGAGGAAGCGTTTGACTTTGACGATATGCTGCTGGCGGCGCTACGAGCACTGGACGATGAAGCGGTGCGGCGACAGTGGCAGGAGCGGGTGTTTGCGGTGTTTGAGGACGAGGCTCAGGACTCAACTCCCTTGCAAACACGGCTTCTAGAAGTGCTGGCCGATGATGGCATGGGGAGTTGCCATTTGGTGCGGGTAGGGGACCCCAATCAGGCCATTAATTCAACTTTTACGACATCGGACCGATTTTTTTTCGCCTTTTTTGCGATCGCTGTGAACAAGAGCAACGGCTGATCACTTTGGATCAAGCGGGGCGGAGTTCGCTCAAGATTTTACGGGCGGCGAATTTTGTGTTGAGTTGGGTGAATCAACGATATGCATCCCGGTCGGAGCAGCCCTTCCGGGAGCAGATGATTGTGCCAGTCCCCCCGGATGATCCTCAGCCCCAAGCGAATCCGGTACCCATTGGGCAGGGTGTGGAGATTGTGCTGGGCGATCGCCTCTCGGATATGCGAGCGGAGGCCGAGTGGATTGGCGAACGCCTTAGTGGGATTATGGCGGACAACCCCCAAGCTAGTGTGGCAATTTTGGTACGCCAGCGGAAGCAAGCACAGTTTTTGACCCAGCACCTCCAACCGCTGATGGGATCTATGGGGGTTCGACTATACGATGCGGATCAGCAGGAGCGGCGATCGCGGGTGCCGATGGAGATGCTAACCCTACTGCAGTTTGTTGCCAATCCCCACTCTCCGGATTGCTGCAAGGCAGCCCTGGAGTTGCTAAAGGAGCGCAATGTGATCCACCCGGAGCAGGATCTCAGCCAATTGTCCAGCGCCCCAGAACAGTTTCTTTATCCCACGCCCGCCCACCCACCCCAGAAAGAGCGCACCCAAATCAGCAGAAAAATCTGCTGCGCCCTGTTGCGGGCCCGAATGGCTTTACCGCTAGGAGCGCTAATTTCCTTTTTTGCCCTCACCCTGCAGTACCAAGCTGCGGAGTTGGCCACAGTTGATAAGCTCGCCAGTCAATTGCAGCAAACCCTGGGGGTGCGGTGCCATATGCAAGAGATGCTGACCGAACTGGAGGCGATCGCCACCCAGGGATCCTTTGAAGCAGTCGATGAGGAAGCCTCGGAAGATCGCTATTGCCAGCCTGGACAGGTCACCATGATTACCCTGCACAAATCCAAAGGGCTAGATTGGGATGTCGTATTTATGCCCTTTCTCCATGAACGGCAGTTTCCCGGCAGTCCGTTCCAGCCCCAGACAGTCAAATTTCTTGGGGATTACACCCTGCCGGAGGTTGCCCGCGCTCAAATTAGGGCCCTAATCCATGATCCACAGCAAATTCCTGACCCAAAAACAGCCTGGGAACAGGGTAACTGGCTCAAGCAAGCCGAAGAATACCGTTTACTCTATGTCGGCATGACCCGTGCTAAGAAACTTCTTTGCCTTACGGCTGCCGCCGTTGCCCCATACAACTGGGGTAACCTCAAAAACTGTGAAGATCGGGCCCGCCCTTGTCCCGCGATCGCCGCCCTTGCCCAGAATGTAACAGAATTGTAAGAAAAATAAGCAAAACCGCAAAGATATAATGGGCGCACTACAAATGTGAATTGATAGGAATACAAATTTATGGAAATGGAAGTTAATTTCTTGGGATTATTGGCAACGGCCATGGCCTTTATTGTCCCAACAGTATTTTTGATTGCCCTTTATCTCCAAACCTCAAGCCGAGACGAAGCTCAAAAGTAGGAATCAAAGTGCATGATTAGTAGCGGGCGGTTCAATTGCCCTTTGGTAGGGACATGCTTTTTGGGATGGTATTTCTAAACGGCAACAAAGCTACCTTACCGCTTGAATTGACTCGGTGCATGGAAAACCTGGAGGCTTGACCCAACTGCTTTTTCCCAGTGTGTTTAAGGTGGTTTAGGGTAAAACACTTCTAGGAATCGCACGCTCAGCAGGGGCATTAAACAGTTCGACTCAAATTGAGACATCCGCCTCTGACGAGGGGTTTTGAGGTTCGTACCGACCCTTGTTACGTTCACGTTTGACACTTTACGGTTCATTCTGTTCATCATTATTGCCGTGGTCTTAAAAGCCATGCTGGGATATGGAAGTAACTACCACCCACAAAGCAACGGATAGGATGGCCTGGCGTACCTAGTTGTACCAACATCATGCTACAAGCAGGGAGATCTGGTTGCTGTTGGATGATGGTTCGGAGGGCTCCACCATTGCCTATCTTGATGCCGTCGAAGAAGCGCTCTGTTTCGGTTGGATTGACAGCATCCAAAACGATTCTCAAGCCATGAGCGGGCACAGCGATTTACGCCTCGCAATAGGCGAAGCAACTGGACGGAATTAAACAAAGAACGTGCTCGCCGCCTAATTCGACTAGGGATGATGACTGATGCTGGATTAGCAGTGCTTCCCGATCTCGCCACCAAATTTGAGGTTCCCCAAGACATTGTCGAATCACTCCAGGCTGAACCTGGCGCTTGGTCGAACTTTTTGGCGTTTCCCGAGCTATATGGCTGTAAATAACTTGGTTAGGACGGGGTGCAGGGGTGAAACCCTGCTTGGGGCGCAGCCCCCAAACCCCCTTTTCCTTCGATGTCCGAACCTACCCGAATATAGCTATATATCAGCGAATACGCATTGGGTATATTGAAGAAGTTCGGAAAAATGATTGCGAATTTGAGCGGCGGCTGCAGAATTTTGTTAACAAGACTGCCCAAAATCTGCGGTTTGGCAACTGGAACGATCAAGGAAGGCTGCTCTAAAAATACCCAAAAACCACAACAGGAACCCAATGGGAACTGCTCCCATCCTCAGGGTAGGCAGTCACCGACTAATGATAATAGTTAGGCTCGAAGCACAGTGGCTAAACATCTCGCACGAAAAGACCCCTTGACTTGCTGCTCTTCTTGCCTTTTTGAAAAACAAAAAGCCCGTAAGGGATCGAGCACTTGAATTACGAATTACATGAATTATGAAATCACAAAATTACATAAACTATGAATTCACAAATTTAACCTAAAGTAAAAAAAGATAAAACAATAAATAAATGGCGGGGGAAGGATTTGAACCAACGACCTTCGGGTTATGAGCCCGACGAGCTACCAGACTGCTCTACCCCGCGTTATGTATATATGAGAATAGCAGATTCCCAGCGTTTGACAAGAAGTGGGACTAAATTTCTGTCTTGCTTTTGTGGAGGAGCTTGACTTGGGAAATAACCATTTTGGAGTCAACGGCCTTGGCCATGTCGTAGAGGGTCAGGGCAGCAACGGTGACGGCGGTGAGGGCTTCCATTTCGACGCCAGTCTCGGCTTTGGTCTTGACCTCGGACTCAATGCGATAGCCAGGAATGTTTTCATCTAGGAGGATCCGCACGTCGATGCCTAGGAGGGGCAAGGGGTGGCAGAGGGGAATGAGATGGGCGGTTTGTTTAGCGGCCATAATGCCAGCTAGGCGGGCAACACCAAGCACATCACCCTTGGGTAAATTGCCTGCTTGAATGGCATCAAGGGTAGGGAGGTCCATGGTGATTTCGGCCATGGCGATCGCCCGGCGGAGGGTGACGGTCTTTTGGGAAATATCGACCATGCGGGCTTGCCCCTGGTCGTCGAGGTGGGTGAGTGGGCTCATGCAGTGCGGCGGCGGTAATGGAGTTCGAGATAAACGAGAAGGGCGTTGATATCGGCAGGGCTGACGCCGCCAATGCGGCTGGCTTGACCGATGGTCAGGGGGCGAATGTGGCTGAGCTTTTCCCGGGATTCCTTGGAGAGGGTCTCAATGGTGGCGTAATTGAGGTCGGCGGGTAGGGGGCGGTTGGCTTGGCGGGCAGTCGTTTCGATCTGGTGCTCCTGTCGCTGGATGTAGCCCGCATATTTAATTTGCACCTCGACGGCCTGTTGCTCAAAACGGTCAAGCGTGGGATTGCCAAGACCATAATGTAAAAGATCGCAGTAGGTGCATTGCTGGCGGCGAAGGAGTTCGGCAAGGGTCAGGGAGCCTTTGATCGGTTGCTGTAGGTGGGCCACAATCGCCGGGGTGCGTTCGTCCTGCTCTTTGAGGCGGAGGGTTTGCAGGCGGTGGATTTCGACATCAATGTGCTGCTTTTTGTCGCTGAACAATTGCCAGCGGCGATCATCAATGAGTCCGACATCGCGTCCAAGGGGGGTGAGGCGGCGATCGGCATTATCGGCGCGGAGGATGAGGCGGTACTCGGAGCGGCTGGTGAGCATCCGATAGGGCTCGCGCAGTTCCTTTGTGCAGAGGTCGTCGATCAGGGTGCCGATATAGCTGGATTCTCGGGGAAGGGTGATCAGGGCACGATCGCCGGCGTAGAGGGCACTGTTGATGCCAGCCATGATTCCTTGGGCAGCAGCTTCTTCGTAGCCTGTGGTGCCATTGATCTGACCGGCAAAAAAGAGTCCCGCCAACCGTTTCGTCATGAGAGTGGGGTAGCACTGGGTGGCGGGGAAATAGTCGTATTCGACGGCGTAGGCTGCCCGTAGCATATGGCAGTGCTCGAGTCCGGGAAGCGATCGCAGCATTTGCAGTTGGATCGGCTCGGGCATTCCGGTGGAAAATCCTTGAATGTAAAGCTCAGGAATATCCCGCCCTTCGGGTTCGATGAAGATTTGGTGGCTCTCTTTATCGGCAAAGCGAACGATTTTATCTTCGATGCTGGGGCAGTAGCGGGGCCCCTTAGCATCAATAAAGCCGCCGTAAACCGGGGTGAGGTGGAGGTGCTCACGGATCAGGCGATGGGTTTCGGCGGTGGTATGGGTGAGGTAGCAGTTCATTTGCTCTCGCTCTACCCAGGCGGTGGGGTCAAAACTAAACCAGTAGTGTTCGTCGTCGGGGGGCTGGACTTCCATGGAGCTGAAGTCAACAGTGCGGCGATCAACGCGGGCCGGGGTACCGGTTTTGAGGCGATCGCTGAAGAAACCCAACTGATTGAGGGTTTCGGTAAGTCCCGTGACCGCAAATTCTCCGGCGCGACCCGCAGAAACAGAACGGTTGCCCACCCAGATTTTGCCATTCAGGAAGGTTCCCGTGGTGAGGATCACCGCGTCGCAGGCATAGGTGACGCCAAACTGGGTGATGGCTCCCACCACTTGTTCCTGTTTGGGATCGAGGAGAAGATCCACTACCGTACCTTCCTGCAAGTGGAGGTTAGGCTGATTCTCGATCACTTTTTTCATTTCTAGGGCATATTCCCGCTTGTCCGTCTGGGCCCGCAACGCCCAGACTGCGGGGCCGCGAGAGCGATTGAGAATGCGTTTTTGCAAGTAAGTGCGATCAGTGATTTTGCCAATTTCGCCGCCGAGGGCATCGACTTCGTGGACAAGTTGGGATTTGGCAGGGCCCCCAACAGCGGGATTGCAGGGTTGCCAAGCGATGCGATCTAAATTTAGGGTCAGAAGCAGAGTAGCGCATCCCATCCGAGCAGCGGCCAGGGCGGCTTCGCAACCGGCATGGCCGGCACCGACGACGATGACGTCGTAGTGATACTGAGCTGCGGAACTCGGATGAACGCCCATGGAATATCTCTGGGAAAGCGGAACTACATCCTCTTTAGTTTAATGGATCTCCAGAATGATCTTTTTACCAATCGAGTTGGGGTCAATCAGGAGTAATGATTGAATTTTTTGTACTTGCTAGATGGGACTGATTACGTAGCTTTATCATATAAGTCGTTCTTATGTCATGGTTGGGACATAGGGTAAAAAACTCATGCAATTTCCGCCGGAAAGTCGGTGGGGAGTATGGGGAAAGTTGGCTCCAGTACTGGGATTGACGATTACGGCTGGCATGGGAACGGTGGGATATTCTTTCTGGAGATAGACCTTGACACAGATTTTTACAAGCAACAGTAAGAACGATATGATGCGATCGCGTCAACGCAATTTATTTATTTTCTAAGGAACATTCACAATGGCTACAAAATTTAAGGTTCGTTTGATCAACGAGACTGAGGGGTTGGATACGACGATTGAGGTGCCCAGCGATGAGTACATCTTGGATGTGGCTGAAGCCCAAGGGATTGACCTGCCCTACTCTTGCCGTGCTGGTGCTTGCTCTTCCTGTGCTGGTAAGGTGGTTAAGGGTGAACTGGATCAGTCTGAGCAGTCGTTTTTGGATGATGAGCAAATGGAGAATGGCTATGCTTTGCTTTGCATTGCCTATCCTGCTTCTGACTTGGAAATTCTGACCCACCAAGAGGAAAACCTCTACTAGGGGCTGTCATTAATTTTGCTGGCAAATGGGTTCACGGCGACGGTTTCACCCCCTAGTCTGTAAGATTGTCAGGCGCGGCAGCACTTATCCCGCAAGGCTCCTAGCTTGAATTGATGACACGCCCTAGGATGCGGTACCGATTGTACCGAAGTCCAATTGTGGCATGATGACTCCGATCAGTTTGGTCGGAGTTTTTTTATGGCGCAGGGGCGGTCACTGACCCAGGTGGCATCGATTGTGGCGGTGGCAACGCTGCTGAGTAAGGGTATGGGGCTGCTGCGGCAGGTGGCGATCGCGGCGGTGTATGGGGTAGGCGTGGCCTATGATGCCTACAACTATGCCTATGTGGTGCCGGGTTTTTTGCTGGTTTTGCTCGGCGGCATTAATGGCCCATTCCACAGTGCGATCGTGTCGGCCTTGGCAAAGCGGGAACCCCAGGAAGCAGCGACCATTGTGGAGACGGTGAACAGTTTGGTGTCGGTGGCCCTACTACTTTTGGCGGTAGGGTTGTGGCTGGGGGCCGAAGGGATAACGGATCTATTTGCGCCGGGTTTGAGAAGTGGGGGCGCGACGGGTTTGGAGATTCGGGCGATCGCCATTGAGCAACTGCGAATTATGACCCCGATGGCGGTGCTGGCGGGTTTGATTGGGGTAGGGTTTGGGTCGCTGAATGCGGCCAATCAATATTGGCTGCCGGCCGTGAGTCCATTGCTGTCGAGTTTAGCGGTGTTGGGTGGGGTGGGTGGGCTGGTGTGGCTGCTGGGGGAGCGGGTGGTTTTGCCGGAATACGCGGTGTTGGGGGGCCGGGTGCTAGCCTATAGCACCCTAGCCGGGGCAGTGGGGCAGTGGTTAGCCCAGGTGTGGGCCCAATGGCGATCGGGAGTGGGGAGCTTGCGTCTCCGCTGGCAGTGGCAGCATCCGGGGGTACGGGAAGTGCTGCGGGTGATGGTACCCGCCACCCTGTCTTCGGGAACCTTACAAATTAATGTGTATACGGACTTATTCTTTGCGTCCTATTTGCCAGCGGCGGCTTCGGCGTTGGGGTATGCCGGGTTATTGGTGCAAACACCCCTAGGAATTCTGTCCAATGTGATTCTCGTGCCCCTATTTCCGGTGCTGTCACGGTTGGCGGCACCGGAGGATTGGCCCCAACTGAAGGAGCGGATCCGCCAGGGGTTGTGGTTAACGGGGTTGTTTATGCTGCCCTTGGGGGCGCTAATGATGGTACTGGCGCGACCGATTGTGGCTTTGGTGTACGAGCGCTTTGCCTTTGGTGGGGAAGCAACCAGTTTGGTGGCGGCGGTGTTGGTGGCCTACAGCTTGGGGATGTTTGTCTATTTGGGGCGCGATGTGCTGGTGCGGGTGTTCTATGCCCTAGGGGATGGCGAAACCCCCTTTCGGATCAGTGTCGTCAATATCTTTTTGAATGTGCTGCTGGATGCGGTATTGGTGCAGTGGTTGGCCGCTCCGGGGCTGGTACTGGCAACGGTGGGGGTCAATGCTTTTTCGATGGTGTGGCTGATGGTGGGATTGCATCGCAGGCTTGGAGGCCTTGATTGGGGGGGGCGATCGCTTCTAGGGTTAGCGTTGGCCAGCGGGTTGGCGGCGGCGGGCAGTTGGCTGTGTTTGGCTGGTCTGGTGGTGTTACTGCCCGGCAGCGTTTGGTGGATACGGGTTGTGCATCTGGCGATCGCTGGAGCGGTGGGGCTAGGCATTTGACGGTGGGTTGGTGGGCCGACGGCATGGCAGCGTTTGCGGCGGCGGTGAGGAGTTGGGG
>JAAUUH010000066.1 GCA_012031145.1 Oscillatoriales cyanobacterium SM2_2_1
GCCTAGATCGGGGAACCACACTGCGGGTAGTGCAAGTGTCCCGGTGGTACCGCACCCGGGCGATCACCCTACCCCACAGCGCCCCCCCAGCCAGATTATTTCAATGGCTGTGCCCTGCTCCAAACCCGATATACGCCCCAAGCGCTCTTGGCCGAGTTATTGCAAGTGGAGTTGTTTTTTGGGCGACAGCGCCGCCAGCTCTGGAATGCCCGCACCCTGGATCTCGATCTTTTACTCTACGAACAGATGGTACTCGACAGCAAAACCCTAACCATCCCCCATCCCCGCATGGGAGATCGGGCCTTTGTGCTGCTGCCCCTAGCCGAAATTGCTCCCCAATGGGTGCACCCAACCCGTCACCAGACCATCGCTGAACTGGCGATCGCCCCGGCCGACCTTGAGCAGTGTCAGCCCCTTCCCCTGGGTGCGCAGAGTCCATGGCCGATGGTAGGATCAAACCATGAACTACAAAGCCCTCATTACGGTCACCCTTCGTCCTTCGGTTCTTGATCCGGCGGGAACGGCGGTACGCGACGCCCTCATCCAGATGGACTACGCGGCTTCCTCCGTGAGAATTGGCAAATACATTGAGCTAGAACTAGCAGCCAGCAGCGATACCGAAGCCAAGGAGCACATCAGCAAAATTTGCGATCGCCTCTTGGCCAATCCGGTAATTGAAACCTATCGCTTTGATGTGATTCCCCTAGAGCACCCCTAAACCAACGCAGAAATGAATGATTTGCTGGCATCCCATCCCCTCTTTAGCCTGCTCCATGATCGCCCCATTGCTTGGCATGAAACTTGGGGAGACTCCCCCTACCGCTTGTTAATAGTCGGCACCCAACTGGGCGACTTTGACACTATGGAATATGGGTGGTGGCTGTTGCGAGAGCAGGAAGAACTGCGGTCACGGGGTGTGGCGGTGCGGTTTGTCGGCATTGGCGAGCGGGCAGCGGGGGAACGATTCTGTGCTTTTACCCAAATGCCTCGGTCTTGGCTAGTTCTCGATCCGGAGGCCACCCTACACCAAGCCCTCGGACTCTATCGCGGTTTGACGACCACCCCTAGCGGTTTTCTGAATTTAATGCTCATGTGTGCTGGACTGGGTAGCCCCGGCACCCTGGCCGAAGTACTGCGAGGTTACACGGGCGATCGCCATGCTCCGGCCCTTTTTACGGCAACGGAATCGATCATGGCCCCACCCCTGCCACCACTGTCGGGACGATTGTTTCAAGCCGTGGGCAGCGACGATCATCTGCGCCCCCTAGAACTGGCTACCCTGCGGTTGCGGCACATGGGTGAAGTTCTCAGCCATTGGTCAGAATATGTCACCAATTACAAACTGCTAACTCAGCGGGGTGGCACGTTCCTTTGGGATCGCAGCGGAACCCTACTCTACGAACACCGCGATCGCGGCGTGCTCGGATTTGCGGCTGACCCCAGTCGTCCCATGGGTTTTTTAACGGCGCTTGCGCCCCTTGGGAGCCTAGGTCGGGAATCCTCCGAATCCAAAGCCTAAGCACAGATTCCCAAATTTGGCTCTCCCTTGCAGAAGCAGTGATGGCAAGGTGGGAGCCTGGTATAGCTATCTTCGGGTAGGTTCGGACATCGAAGGAAAAGGGGTTTGGGGGCTGCGCCCCCAGCCAGGGGTTTCACCCCTGCACCCCGTCCTAATCAAGTTATTTACAGCTATTTACAGCTATAACTTTGAGGACATCCCTCGCTAAGAATCGAGCCGCAGGCCACCAACTCAATAGAATTCAAGGCTATTGGGAAAAGCCTCGACACAGCAACCCCGCCGCCGCTAAACAGCGCGGTCAGAAAACTTTTGTCGTTCCTCAAGGCGCTGTTTGAGCGATCGCGCCGCCAAGGCATAGCCTCCATTGGCCCCATCAACAAAATGCACCTGTTGCCCGTGGCGCTCAAAAATCAGGCAGGTCATCACCACGCGATCGCTGACCCGGTAGCCATAGACCAAGTTTCCAGCCCGATATTGTTGCTCCAAGTAAGCAATCAAAACCCGCCGCATGACGGCATCCCCAGAAACCACCATCCGCAGTCCATCATCAAACTTCTGAAAGTCCACGGTCAGCAACACCAATTGCCTATAGTTTTGCCAGGCAGACCCACCAAAGCGCATCAGTAACCAGCCCAAAAAATTCACCACCCGAAGCCACCACAAGTAGCGCCAGCGTCGCCACCCCCGCTGTTGCACAAACACCTTAGCTTCCCCCATCAAATCCCGATCCAACCAAGATAAATTCAGTTTCGGTATTGCTACGGGATGGCGTTCATCACGACTGCCATAGGTCGCCTCTAGCGTTTGGATCACATCCAAATAAATCGCATCATTTTCGATTGCCGTTGGCATGGTGCCAATCACAATCAAACTCACACTTTCGGCATAGCGACTGGCGATCGCCTGCCAGCGACACTCCAACCCAGTTAGATCGGCAGTGGGTGCTGCCCCGGGGCAGTTGCGGTTGATAGGAGTCCCGTCTTTCCCCGTCTTTAATCAAATCAGTTGCCGCCGTCACCCCGCCTCCCTTAAAAACGGCTTGATTGTAATGCTCTGAAATCGCCAACTTCCCCACCCAGATTGGCTTGGCTACTGCGCTCATCGGCACCATACCCACCCGCAGATCCAGATTAAAGGAAACCGCCGCCATGCTTTGTACGGACAACAGGGCCGCCGCCGCTTGCTCCCTAAGGGCGTCGGGAATCAGAACCGTCGCCCCATCTCCCCCAAACACAAAGGGCAACTCATGATTCGGTGTCAGATTAAGCAACGCTACGATCGTCGAAGCCCCCATGAGGTTCACTTCCTTGTATAGACCGGCCTCAATATGTTGCGTGGAGTTAACTACATCGGAAATGACTATCCACCAGTCCGGTGGCACAGGCGCAAAGAATTCATCATCAACAATTTGCCGCAAACGCCGCATCGGTGGTAAGGCAGCATAAAAATTTGGGGCGTCCATGGAGGTAAAGGATAAGGTGTGTTCCTAATTGCTACCAGTGTACGGTTAGGTCAGGGACGTCCTGGGGCTATTGCAGCGTAAGTTGGCAACACTTGATGAACGGGTGACAAAAAGTCATAAATATCCCATAAAATGTAACTAATTCCTACTCCGCAAGCATTTTTGTGTTGTTGCCAACATTCACTCTTCGAGGCACAGCTTATGGAACTGGTAACGTTTCTTTACGGCGAGTTAACCTACGCGCGACACCAAGCGGGTGGTGAATCGTCTGGTCAATTGGATTTCGAGCCACGCGAGCAGTCAGCTCACGCCCCTCTGGGCCTATTGATACGCACGGGTCAACGGATGGTGCCTGTGGTTGTGCTGGCTTCTTCCCTCGCGCTTCCTTGCTGGGCGGCGATCGCCCCGACGGTGTCGACCAATACCTTCTATGTGCAGCACCTCCTGCGGGAAAATGGATTTCATCCCGGTGATATCGACGGTGTCGCCGGGCAGCGAACCCGTGAGGCAATCCTAGCCGCCCAGAAGTTTTATGGACTAGAACCCGATGGCGTGGTTGGGCCAGCGACCCTAACTGCCCTAGAAAGCCGAGCCGCCGCAGTGATTCAAGAAGATGTGTCAGTCCAGCAGTTGCAGCGGCTCCTGCAGCAACGGGGATTTTACCGCGGGACGATAGATGGGGTCATTGGACCAGAGACGCGGGGGGCGATCATGGCAGCTCAAAGGCATTATGGACTTGAGACCGATGGCATTGCCGGAACCAAAACCCTTGAAGCACTCCAGCAAGATCGTTCCCCAGCGGTGACAGCACCCAGCCCCACCGGAGATGCTAATGTATTGCGCCATCAAACCCTGCTAAAGAATCGCGGTCTTTACCTTGGGCCCCTAGATGGACTATTGGGTCCCCAGACAAAGAGCGCCATTCTGGCGTTCCAGAAGGCCAATGGCTTGGAGCCCGATGGCATTGTGGGTGCGGCAACTTTGGCGGCACTTCAGCAGGAACCATCTGCGTCGGCGTCAACTCCTGACCGCAACACGATCGCCAATCTGCAAAATCTGCTGCGCGATCGCAAATTTTACCAAGGTGATATAACGGGTATCCTTGGTGCCAAAACCATCGCAGCCATTCGGGCAGCCGAGGCTCAATATGGACTTGCCTCTACGGGACAGCCCTCCGCCGCCCTGACCGCGGCTCTAGAAACCGGTGCCCCCCCCAAACTTCGTCCCCCGACGCAAAGCTCACCACCAACCCAGATCACCGAACTACAGCAACTCCTAAAGCAGCGTGGTTTCTATGTAGGGCAAGTGGATGGACGATCCAGTGCCGAGTTGACCAGCGCCATCCTCAGGGCTCAGAACTTCTACAAGGTTTTGCCGGCCAATGGTCAGCCAACCCCTGATCTGATCGCACGCCTCAAGCAAGATCCCTTCCAGCCAGAAAACGATGCCCAATAAGGCCTTTTGGATTCGCTCGGTACTGATAGGCGGCATATCCCTAGCGGCACTTACCGTCTTTGATGCCTTCCGATTTGTAGATAACGGTCAAAGTTTAGTCGTATTCTCACGGCTTTTTGGCTTACAACGAACTGCCCTACAACCTGGGTTCCATGTTGTGCCGCCCTTGCTGACCGAAACCTATGCTTTTGACATCAAGACTAGAACCCTTACCTGGAAAGATGCCGATGACACCGCCTACGCTCCACGACTGGTATCCCTCTCTGGTGACGGGCAAGTAATTCGGATGGAGTTAACCCTCCAGTACCGCATAGCTGACCCGGTGGTTGTCCTAGATCAGCTTGGAGATGATTATGAAGAGTACATTGCTGCTACATCACGCTCGATTGTTTTTACTGAAACCGGTGGATTTTCGGGACAGGCTCTTTATTCCACCGATCGGGTAATCCTACAATCCCAGCTCAGGGAACGGATTACCACTGCCCTCCAAGAGCGGGGCATAGCCGTGCAGGATTTGTTGATCCGAGATGTGCAGTTCGATCCGGATTTCATAGCGGCAATCGAAGCAAAAACAATTACTGAAAACCAGTTGGCCCAAAAAGAATTTGAGATTTCCCAAGCCAGGCAGGATGCCCGCACCGTTATTTCCCAAGCCGAAGCCGAAGCAGGGCAGTTAAAAGCCAAGGCAGACGCCCTTAGGCGCAATCCGCAATATCTCAATATCATCAAAGCGGAAGTATTCGGCGAAACCCTCGACACCTTGATTACCCGCTAGGGAATGGCTCTGTTACCCAGCGCGGTTGCACCGTGGGACTGTCCATAGGCGAAAGAAAAACATAGATTTATAGGGTTAGCAAGAACGTTCAGCGAGGGTGGTAGAAGCGACGGTGCGCTCCTCTAGCGATCGCGTGCGGGCTGTCTTGCGCAGTCGTGAAGCAATCTCTGGCATCCACTTTGCTCCCAATCGTAGCAAACCCCATTCACCCCGACGAGGACGAGTTTCGGTTATCCGATTACATCACCTTTATACGTGTGCGGTACCAAGGCGAGACAGCGAATGTCATCGAGTTCCTATCGGGGCAACTGTGCTATGAGGGGGTAGCACCACTAGACCACGCTGGAAGGAGTCTGGCGATTCCTAGAGTCAGAGAACGCACCGCTCAAAGACACGGAGTGGCTAGGAGACGGCTTCGACGGAGTGGAGTGGGTCATCCTAGGTCGTAATTTCAAACACGCGCCGCCAAGCGTTGCAGCAGTCAGGGAAGTAGGAATTGTTGTTCCGTCACCAGCTCCCATACCCCTCTGCTGCTGAACTTGGCAATGCTGAACTTGGCAATCAGACTAATCAGACTAAACTGCCAAGTCACCCATCAAAACCTCCGCGACGATAGGGCGACAATTACGCCGTCACAAAATAGCTGGCGTTGAGGTTCAAATTAGACGCTCCCTGGATGACTGCAATCAGCTCCGGCACTGCCTCGCGCAGGAATAGCCCCACACCATTGGGCGCACCCGTTGGACTTGATCCCAGCATATAGCTAGACTTGGAGCCACCCAACTGAATCACGTCTTGGGTTGAATTGAAATCCGTGATTAGGGCATAGTCACTCAATCCCGACGAAGCAGTACTTCTGTCACGGTAGAAGATGCTGCTGCCCATTCCTAAAACAAAGCGATCGCGCCCCGGCCCCCCCAGTGAGCAGGTCAATTTCACCAAGACCTTGACCGACTACCATATCGGCAGCAATCAAGTAATCATCACCATCATCACCAAAAAGGAGGTCATTACCCGTGCCACCAAAGATGGAGTCATTGCCGCGGCCACCGTTAAGCAGGTCATTACCGCTGCCTCCAGAGAGCCAGTCATTACCATCCCCAGCCGAGATGCGGTCATTTCCGGCACCTCCGCTGAGGCTGTCGGCACCTGCCCCACCAGCGATGACGTCATTGCTAGCGGTTCCAGTAAAAGTTAGGGACAACACACTACGATTATTCTTGGTGCTGGCGTTGTTCTGACCGGTAAACCCGCCATTCACTGCAGCATTGAGGTTGAGGATCGAGCCATTGGACTGACGGAAGCTGTTCCCTTGCAATAGTTCGGTATACAACGTGTGGGCATAGCCATGATTACCAACAAAACTGGACTGGCCCGGTTGGAAAAGGTCGTTCCAGTTGGCGTAAATGTCGTAGGTTGCGAGGCGGTCATCGTAGCCAAGGGTTTGGCTGGTATGGATGGCGGTCACCCGCTGGGCATCGGATGGATCCAGGTGATCGCCCGTAGGTTTACCTTCAAATTCTGGCCCGGCAGGGTCGAGTCCAACAATTTGCCCGAGGGAACGCCCCGTAGCTTGGCGATAGGTGGTGCCAGCAAAGCCTGCCACGTGGGCTCCCAAACTATGACCAATCAGCTGCACGCTGTTGGCATCAACCCCAAGATTACGCAGATAGTTGGCCACCTGCCGTCCCACTTCGCGAGTATTGCCAGCGGCCGTGGGGTACCACAGGGAACTAGCGGCCTGCTCCCAGTCCACCAAAATGATATTGGCTCCTGACTCCCGCTGACGCAAGGTTTGGGCAATGGAACCCATCCAGTTCGTAGGTTTGAAGCCATTACCGGCATTGCCGCCCGTGCTTTGATAGCCATGGATGATCACATAGGTCGGCAAAGTCGGCTTAATGGTCCCTGACCGATTGATAGATGTGCTGCCCCAGATATTAAAGTTCACCTGCACCATAAATATTACCTAATTTTCACTAGATTTTTAGATTTTTAATCCCAGAAAGCAGGATAGAAAAGACCTGCAGGGTTTTCAAGACATATTTATTCTGCCCATTTTTACCAGTTGATTATCAACTTCAGGCAAGTTTCTGGGATCCGAAATTATTAGGAAATAGAGCTTATTTTTTGTTGTGGCGGCGATGACGGGGGCAACGCAGTTCCCTTTGATCAATGCTTGGCGAATTGTCCCGCCCCCTGGGAAACTTTGCCAAAAAAAAGGGTGGAACCCAAATTAACAGGCTCTACCCACAGGTTACTATTCGTAATTTTGTTGCCGCTCTCAGATCACCTTCAGGGAAAGCGCCAACAAACCTAAAAGAAAGCTGACTGTATAAAACGTGCGTACAATGTGAGTCTCATGCCAACCGGACAATTCCAGGTGGTGATGGAAGGGGGCCATGCGAAACAGGCGCTTGCCCTCACCTGTGGCTCGACGGGTGGCCTTGAAGTAGTAAACCTGCAAAATGACGGAGATGGATTCCCAGATGAAAATTCCACCAATGATGGCATAGGCCCAAAGTGTGTTGCTGAGAATCGCAGCCCCCGCTAGGGCACCACCAAGGGCTAGGGAGCCGGTGTCCCCCATGAACACCCGGGCGGGATGGCGATTGTGCCAAAGAAATCCCATGAAACTGCCGCCCATCAGGGCACAGAACAGAGCCAGTTGGGGATGGGTAGGGGCAATCAGAACCGCCATCGCCATTAGGGCGATCGCCCCGGTGCCGCCGGCTAATCCATCAAGACCATCGGTGAGGTTGGTGGCGTTGTTGCTGCCAAGCAAGACAAAAATCGCTAGGGGGAAAAAGAGAACGCCAAGGGGGAGAGAGGCTTTGAAGGGCAGGGCAACTTGAGCCAGGGCAGGCCAGTTTTGGGCGATCGCCATCCAAAGGCAAAACAGGAAGGCCACTCCGCCTTGGAGCCACAGCTTCATAGGAGCCGACAGTCCTTTGTTAGAGCGCTTTCGCAAAATTTGCCAGTCATCGAGCCAACCGATAATGCCAAATCCTAGGGTCAAAAGACAGCAAGCCAGCACCTGGGCGTCGAACTTTGTCCAAATCAAGGACAACAGGAGCCCCACAGGCACGACAAAAAACGCCGCCCATGGTGGGCGTGCCCGACTTCTTTTGATGGTTCTGCGGGCCATCTTCCCGAATAATCTGCCCAGCCTTGAGTTGCCGCAAAACCGGAACTATAAAAATTCCCGACCCCGCAACACACACAACGGCCACAACCCAAGGAATGATCAGTGTTACACTACCAATCTGAGAAAAGACCAACTCTGCGGCAACGATTAATCCGAATACGCTTGCAACAGCCCACAGGGAAAGCGTTTCACCCATAGGAAGCCGTCGCTTCTTGACCCTTAACCCTGTATCTACCATCACCCACACCACTAGGTCGCAGACAGTCTAGCTGTTCTGCTAACGAATGCCAACTAGAAGCATTCGATTATTTCCACCTTCTTCATAGCAAATGAGCAATCCACTTGTCTAGCAAGAAAAGTACGGTCTTTTCCCCACGGTACGGGGCAGTGCAAGTTTTGCGGGCGATCGCCGATGGGGCCTATGCCGATGGGGCGTTCCAGCAGTTTTGGCAGCGTCAAAAAGATGGGACAGCATGGTCAGCGGCGGATCGAGCCCTAGTGATGGAGTTGGTCTATGGGGTAACCCGGCGGCGGCGAACCCTGTCGGCCCTGATCCGCCAGTTCTGCCAGCCGGAGGGGTTGCCCTTGGTGGTGCAGTTAATTCTCCAGTTGGGGGTGTATCAGCTGGGGTTTAGTGATCGCATCCATCCCGTAGCAGCAGTCGATAGCAGTGTCTCCCTATGTAAGGAATTTGGCTTTACCGGACTAGCGGGGTTGGTCAATGCCGTGCTCAGGAAAATGTCCCAAGTTACCCTGACGGAATTGGTGGCAGAGTTCTCGGATTGGGGCGATCGCTACAGTTTGCCGGATTGGCTGGTGAACCTGTGGTTGGAGCAATTTGATCGGGAAACGTTGCAGGGCTTGGGGGGCTGGGTGAATGGCACACCCTACATCGATGTCCGGGTGAATCGGTTGCGGGGCGATCGCCAAGAGTTGGCCCGGTTGCTGGAGGCTGACCCCATTCCCCACCTGGGCGATGGTCTGCGATTGCGATCACCCAAGGGCCCCCCCAGCGATTGGCCCTACTATCAGGACGGGTGGTGGTCGATTCAGGATGCCAGTGCCCAACTAGCAGTGCTGCTGCTGGATCCCCAGCCCGGTGAGTGGAATATCGACGCCTGCGCGGCTCCGGGGGGCAAGACAACCTATATGGCAGAGCGGATGGGTGATCGGGGGACGATTCTGGCGTTAGACCGCACAGCGGCGCGGCTACGGCGTTTGCAGGAAAATACCCAGCGGTTGGGGCTGACCTGCATCGAGCCGTTGGCGATGGATTGCCTAAACTACAGCCCATCCCAACTCTGCGATCGCCTGTTGTTGGATGTGCCCTGCTCGGGTTTAGGTACCCTACAGCGCCATGCTGATGCCCGCTGGCAGCAGAATCCCACCAAAATTGCCGAACTGGTGCAGGTGCAGCGGGCAATTTTGCGCCACACGGCGGCGTGGGTGAAACCAGGCGGCTATCTGGTCTATGCCACCTGCACCCTTAACCGCCAAGAGAATGGCGACATGATCGGCGAGTTTTTGGCGGATCATCCCCAGTGGCACCCCGAACTCCTGCCCCAGGAGTATGAGTCCTGGGCGGTGCCGTACGGGTTAGAGATTCTGCCCCACCGCGATCGCATGGATGGATTTTTTATGAGCAAATTACGGCGGGATTAGGCCTGTCCCAACTGGGCGATCGCGGCACTGATTCCAGCCCCGGCAGGGAAGGCATGGCCAAGTTGTTGCAGGGTGGCTTCGAGGGCGGCAAGCGCTGCCAAAATATCGCGATCGGCCACAAAGCCCAGGTGCCCAAGGCGGAAAATTTTCCCCGACAGTTGATCCTGTCCCCCGGCAACCACAATATCAAAGTGCTTCTTGAGGTGGGAACGCACCTTTTCGGCATCCACGCCCGCCGGCGGCAGCACCGCCGTAATCGAAGGACTAGCACAGTGGTCACCTGCCAACAACCCCAACCCCATCGCGGTCACGGCGGCTCGGGTAGCTTGCTGCTGCCGGTGATGACGCGCAAAGATGGACGCCAAACCCTCCCGCTGCATCATGGATAGGGATGCTTGGAGTGCCATTACCATATTGACGGAAGTGGTGAAGGGAGTGGTGTTTTTAGCCCCATCCTTGCGAGCCTTGCCCAGGTCGAGGTAATAGCGCGGCAGATCGCTGGTTTTGTAGGCTTCCCAAGCTCGGGGGCCAACAGCGACAAAACCCAAGCCCGGCGGAATCATGTAGCCCTTTTGGGAGCCTGAAGCTACCACATCCAACCCCCATTCATCCATGGGCACCGAGGTGGCCCCCATACTGGTGACGGCATCCACCATGATCAACGCTGTGCCGTGATCTTGGACGTAGCGATTGATGGTTACCAAATCATTAAGCACCCCCGTGGACGTTTCGCTGTGGGTGATGATTACCGCTTTGATGGTTTTGGCGCTATCGGCGGTCAGCCTTTCACGAAATACCTCCGGGTCGAGGGGGTGTCCCCAGGGGGCCTTCACCCGTTCAGTCTGCAACCCGTAGGCATCGCAGACATCTCCCCAGCGTTCGCCGAATTTGCCATTCTCGCCTACCAACACGCGATCGCCCCGGCGCAAAAAGTTAATAATTCCGGCTTCCATGGCCCCCGTGCCGCTGGCCGTTAAGATTAACACTTCATGCTGGGTTTGGTGGAGCCATTGGAGCTTGGCGGTGACATCGGCAAACACCTTACTGAAGTCGCCACTGCGATGACCGATGGGGGCGCGGGCGAGGGCGAGGAGGGCTTGCTCCGGTACCGGCGTCGGGCCCGGAATCATCAGCATTAATTTGTCTTCCATGGTTCACTTTGCGCGTTAAGTCCAATTATTGTGCCTCATTTTGAGGATGCCGCAGCGGTCAACTCAGCCAGTCCCCGTTGGCAGTTGCGGTGTTTCTTCCTGAACTAGTTGAGCTTTAACCCGAACTCACTTCGCTTTAACCTGAATTAATTGGGTTCTAACCTAAACTCGCCTGGCTTTAACCTGAATTAATTGGGCTCCAACCTGAACTCCCCCAGTCGCGCCGCTTTCTTCCCAACCCTCAGGACACTCCACGGCGACCGGGGGCGAGCCAGTCTTGGGGGTGCGATCGCCCCGAAGCGGGCAGATTCAATCGCGGCAGCCGATGCTTAAAACCGCAGAGAATTTCCCAGGAAATCGTGCCCAATCGCTCTGCCCAGTCCTCAGCGCCCCCCCCAGGATGGGTTCCCAACACTGTCACCACATCCCCAACCTGGGCCTGGGGTACCTCTGTGACATCGATCATGCACTGATCCATCGTGATTACGCCCACTTGGGGTGCCAACCGCCCCTGCACTGCCATGGTGATCTGATTGGATAGGCCCCGGGGGACGCCATCGGCATAGCCAATACCCACCACGGCGATCGCCCGTTCCGAATCAGTATAGTAGCGATGGCCATAGCTGATCCCCATCCCCGCAGGCACAGTTTTGATTTGGGTAATGCGCGAATTGACGGTCATGGCGGGGCGGAGCACTAGGCGATCGCGCAGATGGGGCGCAGGATACAGCCCGTAGATGCCCAGTCCAGGGCGCACCCAATCGTAGTGCAGGTGCCGCCCTAGCAACACCGCTGCCGTATTCGCCAGATGAACGGGGGGCAGGGCGCAGCCCGACCGTTGCAATGACCGACACACCTCATCAAACCGTTGCTGCTGCTGCAGGCAACTGGTCACATCGGGATCATCCGCCGTTGCCAGATGGGAATAGATGCTGCTGACCGTCACTGCGGGGCACTGCAAACAGTCGCGGGCAAAGGCTTCTCCCTCGGTCCAGTGCACCCCCAAACGCCCCATGCCCGTATCGATGGCCACATGGATCCCCAACCGATGCTCTAGGGCCGTCAAGATTTCAGCCAGCCGTCGGAGTTGCGCTCCGTGACCAATGGTCGGCTGGAGGCGATATTCCACCAGTTCTCGGATTTCGGCCAGGGTATTGGTGGCCCCCAAAATGGCAATGGGCGCAGTAATTCCTGCTTGGCGCAACTGCACCCCCTCGGGAATGGTGGCCACACCCAAACGGGATGCTCCCCCAGCCAAGGCGCCCGGGCCACATCGATGGCTCCGTGACCGTAGGCATCGGCCTTGGCGATCGCCATGATTTCAGTTCGAGGTGCCAACAGGCGCTTCATGGCTGTCACATTATGGACAATAGCGTCGAGGTCAATTTCCACCCAAGCCCGATGATCAAGATTTAGCACGCTCTCCGTTAACTCCCTAATCCACCTTATCGCCGCAGAGGAGAAACATCGGATTAACCGCCGCAAAGGTCTGGCGATTGCCGCGGGTCTCCAGGCGATTGACCGCCGATTGTACCACCTGCACATGGCGCACGCAGAGCCGTGCAAAGCACTCGGAGGTGCTGTATAACCCTTCTAGGGTCGTTGTTGTCACCACCACGCGCCCGCCGTCCGCTAGACGTGGCCAGCAGAACTCTAAAATCTCCTTGACCGATCGCCCCCCTTCCACACAAATACATTGGGGAGCCGGGTGCAGATCCGCGAGGCACTCCGGGGCACTGCCGTTGACAATCTGGATATTCCCTACCCCAAAGCGATCACAATTGCGGCGGATCAGCTCCGCCACATCCCCATCCCGCTCGATCGCCACAATAGAGACATCGGGACAAAGCACCCCCACCTCTACAGGAATGGTGCCGGTACCGGCTCCGATATCCCAGAACACATCCCGCGATCGCAGTCGCAGGTGCCCCAAAATCAGCAACCGCACTTCACACTTACTCATGGGAATCCCAGGCAACCGCTCGAACAACTCATCGGGAATGCCGGGGGTGACACAATTCCACTGGGGCTTTGTCATGGGTTTTGGTGAACAGTTCGCCGCTATCTTAGCAAGCCCAACTGCTCAAAAAATGCCGGAATAACTGGATCCGTCGCCGCTAATGGTAAGGATGAATAGTCTACATCTCGGGAGCCTAGGCGACCCTAGGCGATCGACGAACGGTGAATAGCCTTGGCCCGCTGCACCTGTTGGGCGCACAGTTGCTCGACATCAAGCCTGTTGACCTCAACGCCGGACTTCACTTCGGTAGCCTGTTCAAAAAAAACGACCCCATCCACCTCCCGCAGGGATAACAGTCGAAACAGAATTTCTAGGACGGGGTACTCCACCACAACCAGTTCCCCCGAATTGAGTTTCAGCCGCTCCAAGTTGGCAGCCGTGCCGCCACTGTAGGCATAAACAATGGTTTTCTCAATCTCCGGATTCTGGCGATTGCCAAGGGTATGGGTCAGCCACTGGGTCTCGCGGTTTTGGAGTAAAAAATATTGGGTGTGGGTCAGACGCTGGGCGATCACCCGCAACACACCCGCAACTAGCTGCACTGCTCCCGAAGTAACGCCATCATCTGGGGCGTTTTGGACAAGGGCTTCCGCTTGACGCTGAAGAATCCGCTCCTTGGCAGTGGACATAGGGGCACCTAGGAAAACACTTTGTAATTATGCTCGGCATCATAGAGGTGGCAGCGATCGCCAATGGTTTTCATTAACTGCCACGAAAACACGGTCTCGTGTAAATAGGGTTGCCAGTTCTCTTTGAGGCTGTGGTGGGCCCGGCGCAAATGATAGAAAGGAATAGCCGTGGAGACATGATGGGGAATGTGCACATTGATATCATGGCAGAGAAATTCCACCCAAGCTGGGTAATCGCAATGCACAGTGCCCGTCAATTGATCGATTGCCGCCTGCCACTGCTCAGGAAAATGGAAGGAAATTTCCGGCATGGTGTGATGCACGATCGTGAAAGTGCTCATCCAAAAATGGTAAACCAGCCAGGGCATCAAGAAGTAATTCACCCAGCCCCAAACACCCGTAAACCAAATTAGGAGGGGAAAGGCGATCGCCGCAAATCCCAACACCACTGTCGCCGAAAGCCGCACTTGGGACTGCTGCCGCTCGGGATAAAGCTTAGGGTTAAAGTGCAACAGGGCCCAGTGGATTACGGAGCCAATCCACCAAAATCGGGTACGGATGGCACGGTAGAACAAACGCTCAACGGGAGATACGGCCGCGAAAATTTCGTCGGTGAAGGGATACCAAGCATTGTCTTCCCCCATCTTATTGGTATGCAAATGGTGGTGATCGTGCTTAAAGCGCCAGCCGTGGAAGGGATAGAGTAGGGGTAAAAAGCACAGGTGCCCTACCAAGTCGTTCACCCATAGCTTCTTGGCAAAGGAGCGATGCCCGCAGTCGTGACCAAGAACAAAAAAACCAGTCAAGGCTGTGCCCGTAAAAATCCAGCCTAGGGGCAACAGATACCAAGGCAAAACCGTGAGCAGGGCATAGCCTAGGGCAGCAGTACCAACGCTGGTGAGAACGCCAAGCCAAGCACGAGTCATGTTTTTTTCAAAGCAATCCGCTGGCAGGGTTTTGATAATGTCGCGGAGGGTGGTTTCAGCGGTGAGAACAGAAGGTTGGGGATGGGGGGTATCGGTGGAGATCACACTAAACGCCTATGACTAAACTAGGGGGCAAATTTAAAGGTAAGAAAAAAAGTTATTGAGCGGCTTCAGAATTTTGGTTGAGGGATTGGCGGCTCAGTTGTTGCAGTTGCCAAATCAATTGTTCGGTTTCGGTCATCAGCTCGACGAACTCAGCCTGCACCTCATCGGAGAAGAGTTTTTTGGTCTGGGCTTGAATCTTTGTCAAATCGATTTCGAGGTGATTACTCATTGCCATAGGTTTCTATACTCAGTCACACCATTGGTTCACTGGCATTGTAACCCATAAATTATTGCGTTATGTGTCAGATTCACTGAATGCGGATTTTAGACGAGATTTAGGGGCGATCGAGCGGGGTGTCGGCAAATAGGAGAGGGGCGATCGCAGCGGCAGAGCCAATGCGAGTGTCGCGGTTGTCTTCAACGCTATAGAACTGATTGATGCGATCGCACAGTCCCGCCGGGGTCAGACTTTGGACATTGTGGCTGATGATGTAGCTCTGGGCGGGGGAGGAGCGAAAGGCGGCGAAGGCATCCTGGCAATAGGCCAGTTGGGCAGCAGCGGAAGCCCTGATCCAGGTGTCGCCCCGTTGATTGCCCTTGAGGATTTCGGTGCCGTCAGCCGGGGTGATCGGGCGAGTAGGGGGCGGCGATCGCCGGGGAGATTCCCATCATCGTGCCCACCCAAATCAACCCCAGCAATAATCCCAGTCCAAATAGGCGTACCATGGCAACAACCGATTTTTTCTCACCCTAGCATGAAAAAACTCTTGGCGTTGGCGGCTACGGCACTGCTTTTGGGGTTGGCACTGTGGATATGGGGGCGGGAGTTACAGGAGGTTCTGCGGCAAGCCCTTCTGGTGATTCAGGGGGCAGGCTGGGCTGGGATCGCCCTCTATGTGCTGATCTATAACGTGGCCACGGTGCTGCTGATTCCGGGTTCGCTACTGACCCTAGGAGGCGGGCTAATTTATGGTGTGGTGGCGGGAAGTGCGATTGTGTTTGGGGCGGCGACCCTAGGGGCGACCTGGGCGTTCCTCATTGGGCGCTATTTATCTCGGGATTGGGTGCAGGCACGGCTGGCCGGGAATGAGGGATTTGGGCGGATTAGCCGGGCAGTGGCACGGGAGGGACTGAAGATTGTGTTTCTCAGTCGGCTATCACCGGTATTTCCGTTTAATGTGCTGAATTATGCTTTTGGGCTGACAGAGGTGTCCCTGCGGGACTATGTGCTGGGTTCCTTGGGGATGGTGCCAGGAACGATTTTGTATGTCTACTTAGGATCTTTGGTAGGGGATGTGGCCCGGTTGGGCAAAGTGCAGGAACTCTCCCAGGGAGAAGACTGGGTGGGCGTGCTGGTTAAGGTTTTGGGCTTCGGCGCGACGCTGGCGGTAACCACCTATGTGACCGTGATCGCCCGGCGGGCGTTACAGGAGGAAGTGGAATGATGGATCACAGACTATTTGTGGGGGATGTGGCCCTCTTGGCAGGGGATGGTGATGACCAACGGTTGCGATCGCAGGTGTCCCCATTGGATTGGCAAAATCCTGTTCCCCATGCGGTCTATGACTTGGTGGTGGTTGGGGGTGGGGCGGCGGGGTTGGTAACAGCCGTGGGGGCGGCGGGGCTAGGGATTGGGCTGCGGGTAGCCCTGGTGGAATCCCAGCTTTTGGGCGGCGACTGCTTGAATGTGGGCTGTGTGCCATCTAAAACACTGATTCGTTCGGC